>JAIPFI010000091.1 GCA_021736705.1 Methylococcaceae bacterium
TAGCGCACGCCCAGGTACGCCAGCGGCAGAATTTCCAGATGACACCTCGGAGGATACTAAAAAAGAACGTTTGAGCATATTACAAAAACGCTTAGACGAAATGACTATGGCTATTTCTAATGGCATGATTGATACCGTGCAAACGGTTTTAGTGGAAGGTATTTCTAAGAAAAACCAATTACAAGTGACCGGTCGTACAGAAAATAATCGCGTTGTTAATTTTATTGGTCATCCACGGCTAGTCGGTCAGTTTGTTGATGTTTTGATTACCGAAGCGTTGCCCAACTCTTTAAGAGGCCGGGCGGTTGAGTCTTCTATTGATAAAATTATTCATAAGGCTAACGCGTGAGCACAGAAACTGTAGAGTTAATTTTAGAACCCGCTGATAATCAACGCTTAGCTAATTTATGCGGCGAGTTTAATGGCAATTTGCAACAAATTGAACAACGTTTGCAAGTAGGGATTGCCAATCGTGGCAATCAGTTTAATATTACGGGTACTGCCGAGGCAATTAAAGGGACAGAAGCTGTATTGCATAAGTTATTCGTTGAAGCAGAGCATGAAGAAATTACCCCTGAACATATACATTTATCAATGCAAGATGCGCATATAGAAGATATTGCTAAAAATCCTGTTGATGATGAGGTTTCTGAAGTTTTTATTAAAACCAAACGTGGCGTTCTCAAAGGGCGAGGTGCCAATCAAAAAGATTATTTGAGAAGAATATTAAGTCATGATATTAATTTCGGTGTTGGCCCAGCGGGAACAGGAAAAACCTATTTAGCTGTTGCCTGCGCTGTGGAGGCTCTTCAATCAGAACAAGTTAGACGAATTATACTGGTTAGACCTGCAGTGGAAGCAGGTGAGAAGTTAGGCTTTTTACCCGGTGATATGGCTCAGAAAGTAGATCCATATTTACGCCCTCTATACGACGCTTTATATGAGATGCTAGGTTTTGAGCGCGCTGAGAAAATGATCGAGCGAAAAATTATTGAAGTTGCACCCTTAGCGTTTATGCGTGGACGGACACTAAATGATTCATTTATTATTTTAGATGAAGCGCAAAATACTACGACTGAGCAGATTAAAATGTTTTTGACTCGCGTAGGTTTTGGCTCAACTGCAGTCATTACTGGGGATATTACGCAAATTGACTTACCTAATGATAAGATGTCGGGCTTAAAGCATGTACTTAAGGTGTTGGAAAATGTAGAAGGCATTAGCTTTACTTATTTTAGTGCTAAAGATATTGTGCGTCATCCCTTAGTGCAGCGTATCGTTGTCGCTTACGAGAATTACGAGCGAGCACACAGTTAATGTTATTACGTCAGTTAGATGTTCAGCGTATCGTTGACTTAGACTCTTTGCCTAGTGATGATCAGTTGCAGTTATGGGTAGAAAAGGCGCTTGCTGACTATAGTCAAGATGCTGAAGTTGTGATTCGTATTGTTGATACTCAGGAAATGACTGAGCTCAACAGTCAATACCGTGGCAAGGAAGGTGCAACTAATATTTTGAGCTTTCCCTTTGAACTTCCTGATGGCGTTGAAGGAATTGATTTGTTAGGTGATTTAGTGGTCTGCGCAGCAGTTTTAGAGCAAGAAGCAAAGCAACAAAGTAAGGCATTAAGCGCGCATTGGGCACATATAATTATACATGGTGTTTTACATTTGTTAGGCTATGATCACTTAACAGATGATGAAGCTACAGAAATGGAAAACAAAGAAATTGTGTTGTTACAAGAGTTGCACATTAATAACCCTTATCAGGAGAAAGAAATAAATGGCTGACGAGCTCGCGGATAGCACCAAACCTCCGCAAAAAAGTTGGATAGAACGTATAGGGCAAATCATTAGCGGTGAGCCTCAAGATAGAGAGGGTTTACTTGAAATTTTAAGGGAGGCTGAAGGTAAGCATCTCCTTGATAAATATGCCTTAGAAATGATAGAAGGTGTTTTAAAGGTTTCAGAGCAACGGGCACGGGATGTTATGGTGCCGCGAAAAAAAATGATCGTTTTAAAAAAAGATGCTTTGTTAGCTGAAATTTATTCAACCGTTATTGAGTATGGTCATTCACGTTATCCTGTTATTGGTGAAGATAAAAGTGAAGTTGTTGGTATTTTATTAGCTAAAGATTTATTAGCTCATGCACTTAGTAATAAAGATATTCGAGTTGAAGAATTGATGCGCACGCCTACAGTCGTGCCAGAAAGCAAACGATTGAATGTTTTATTGAAAGAGTTTCGCGCTAAACGTAATCATATGGCTATTGTTGTTGATGAGTATGGTGCAGTAGCAGGCGTGGTCACCATTGAGGATGTGTTAGAACAAATTGTTGGTGAGATAGAAGATGAGCACGATTATGCTGATGAAGAATATATAACTAAGCGCAACGATAAAGAGTATATCATTCAAGCATTAACACCATTAGAAGATTTTAATGCGCATTTTTCAACGAATTTTGATACGGAAGCCTTTGATACTATTGGCGGATTTATTGTTGGGCGTTTAGAGCATATGCCTAAAAAGGGTGAAAAAGTAGAAGAGGGGCGAATTCGTTTTGAAGTGATGCGAGCTGATGGGCGTCGCGTGCATTTGCTTAAATTGAAAATAAAGAGTAAGAATAAGAAAGTACTAACTAATCTAAATTAGAACTCATAGGGTGTAGATGATGGGTAAGATTCATCAGAAGAATAAAGTGAAAGCGAGCATTTTAGCAATATCACTAAGCTTGATCCTAGTTGCTTGTGAGACTGAGGAAGAAGCAGCAGAAAATCATCTAAAACGGGGTAAAGAGTTACTGGAAAAAGGCGATTTTGCAGCAGCTCAATTGGAATTAAAAACAGCTAAGCAAGGGAATAAAACGACAGGAGAGACCTATTTTTACTTGGCATTGCTAGATGAAAAAACTAGGAATTATTATGCAATGCAGGAGAATTTAGAACAGACTTTAAAATTAGAGCCAGAGCATCAACAAGCACATATTAAACTCGGTAAATTGAAGTTGTTGGCGGGGGACATTGATAAAGCGCTCGAACATGCTGATATATTACTCTCGAAAAATCCTCAAGACACAGAAGCCTCGATTTTAAAAGCATCTGCCCTGCTTAGTGGGAAAAAACAGGATGAAGCATTAGCCATTGTAAATTCTATCTTAGAAATAAATCCTGTGCATATCGAAGCTCTGACTTTAAAGTCTATGATTTTAATGCAGCAAGATAAAGTGGATGAAGCTTTATCGTTAATGGATAAAGCAATTGCTAAAGATGAAAAAAATGCGGGTTTGCATGTATTTAAAATTCAAATTCACGCTAAACAAAATGATGTGAATGCGGTTATTAATGACTATTTAACCTTAATCGCTCTTTTCCCTAAAAATGATGACTATAAAGTAACCCTCGCTAAGGTTTATGCCAAATCAGGCAAAACAGTTGAAGCAGAGAGCTTATTACGTAATTTAGTGAAAGCAAAACCAAATGAGTTAAATCCAAAAATTTTATTGTTAGAATTTCTTGCTGCAACAGCAAGTGATAAGGTTGATGCTCAAATTCAAGTATTTAGTGATGAATTAGCTAAGCAATCTACACAGTTATTTTATTTTGCTAAATGGATGTTAGCTAAAGGTAATAGCATAAAAGCCGAGGCTCTTCTCAAGCAAGTAGTAGCCGATGAAAAGAGCTCAGATACGGGTATAGACGCTAATATTTTATTAGCGAAAATAGCATTTGATTCGGGAGATTATGCGAGTACTGAAAAAATTGCAACAGACATTCTGAACGAGTCACCGAATCAGATCGATGCTAAATTATTAAAAGTACGTCTTTTATTGGTTAAAGAAGAATATGCGCAGGCGCATGCGTATTTAGATAAAATTATTTGGAGTCATCCAAAATCGGATGAAGCTTTGGCTTTATTGGCGCAAGTCTATTTAGTCGAAGGTGATAGACAGAAAGCACAGAATACGTTTAAGTCGGCATTAGATATTAATCCAGCGAATGCTCAAGCGGTTTTAGCTACTTTTAATCATTTAATGGCGCAACAAGATGCAAAATACGCGCGTGAACTAATTGAGAAAGCCTTAAGGAAAGAGCCGCAAAATTTAGTTTTTATACAAAAGGTAGTGCAATTAGATTTGTTAGAGGAAAAGTGGGATGACGCTGCTAAAGCTGTTTTTCAGCTCTCTAGATTAGCTAAAGGTCAAGATTTGGCTAAATTTTATCAAGCCAATATTTTGCAAGGCCAAGGCGAATATGAGAAAGCAATAGCCGTTTATAAAGAGATTCTTGTTAAATTTCCACAGCAACAACAAGTATTTCAAAATTTAAGTGTTTGTTATGAAAAGCTAAATAAGCAATCAGACATGCTTAGCTTTCTTGAGGAACAGCTTAAAAAAAATAAAGATAATACGGTTGTTACTTTATTGTTAGCTGAGCTCTATGCAAATGATAAAAAATACCCTCAAGCTATTGCTTTATTAAATGACTTAATAAATACGCAACCTCAAATAGTTTTAGGCCAATATCATTTAGCTACTGTTTATATGGCTATGGGTAACACGGATAAGGCTATTGCTGTCTATAAGGAGGGCTTAAAAGCACATCCAGGGGATATAAGGTTGTCTTTGGCGTTAGCATCGCTTTATGAGCAGAAACAAAAGTATGAGCAATCCGTGGAAATTTATGAGCAATTAATTGCTCATAATCCTAAATTGGATGTTGCTAGTAATAATTTGGCTACTTTATTAGTGGATCATTTTCCTAGCCCAGATAATTTAAAACGTGCGCAGCAATTAGCTGAATCATTCGCAAATTCTGAGCAGGCCTATTATCAA
Source organism: Methylococcaceae bacterium (assembly GCA_021736705.1). Classification (GTDB taxonomy): domain Bacteria; phylum Pseudomonadota; class Gammaproteobacteria; order Methylococcales; family Methylomonadaceae; genus Methyloprofundus. The sequence continues at coordinate 4,832 of JAIPFI010000091.1, forward strand.
GATACTTATGCGTGGGTTTTGTTGCATAATGGTGATATAAAGGGCGCTCTAAATATCTTTAAGAAATTGATTATTCAATCAGCTAATATTCCCGTTTTTAGGTATCATTTAGGCATCGCAGAATATAAAGATAGCAATAATAGTGCAGCATTGGTGCAAATAGATCAGGCAATTGAGTTGGCAAATCAAGGTGCTGCGTTTCCCGAGCGTAAGGTAGCAGAACAGATAAAGCAGGAAATTATTAATAAAATCCGTGGGCATTAATTAAGTGCCTAGTGGTCAAATGAGTTGTATGAAAATAGAGGGTATAAAATGAGATTATTCAATCATAAGGTGCTGATATTAATGATGTACTCCTTAATTGTTGTGGGTTGTTCATACCCTCAGTTAGAAGAGGATGCAACATTATCGGGAGATTACACGTACCTAATAGGTCCCGGTGATAATGTGAATATTTTTGTTTGGGGACACCCTGATGTTTCATTATCTGTACCTGTACGACCCGATGGAAAAATAACCTTACCACTTGTTGAAGACGTTTCGGCCAGCGGGCAAACTCCTTATGAGTTGGCGCGGAAGATGGAAAAAGAGTTAAGTGTATATATTAGAGATCCTAAAGTAACCGTTATGGTCACTGGATTTGTAGGGGTTGATAGGCAGCAAATTCGAATCGTAGGTCAAATCAATGGTGGCGGATCAAGTGGTAGCAGTTCTATTGGTGGAGGCTCAATGGTTGGAGGTAGCTCAGGTAGTGGTGGCGTCGGTCGTTATAGCGGTCAAACGATTCCGTATAAAAAAGATATGAGCTTACTTGACGTTATTATCAGTATAGGCAGTATTGGTCAGTTTGCAGATGGTAATAGAGCGAGTGTTATTCGTAATATTAATGGTACACCTCAGCAATTTGGTGTAAGAATTGATGACTTGATTGAAGATGCGGATATGTCTAAAAATGTAAAAATGATGCCTGGTGATATTTTAGTTATTCCAGAGGCGTTTTTTTAGTCAGTTAAGGTCCTGAATGCATACATAGATATATTGGTAGAAAAATGTTCAATGTAATTTAGATTTTTTCCTACTTTCACTGAGTAAAATTAACATATAGTTTTTAATGTGACCTTATAAATGTCATGTTTGCTTTAATATCTATATTTTATAAGGTATTTCATAGATTAAAATTGACTGAAATATAGATATAGTGGTGATCCCGAAAAATCGGGAAGCAGCGTAAAATTTGAGTAAATATTCAGATACCTCCTCTAGAAAATTTACTGATTTTCATTACTGAAATGAACTATCAATAGATTGAAATGGTTCTTTAGTTGAAGGCTCAACTTTTTGGTGAATTTTCTGAATATTTGCATTTTTAATGGCAGGTAATATTATTTGCCATTATTTTATAATCGTTATGAAATATCGTATTAAAAGGTAAATAATGCAAGATCAATTAGCTGAAATTTTATTTTATATCAAAGGGACATTAAAATATAAATGGGTCATTATTATTACTGCATGGTTGATTTGTATCGCTGGCTGGTCTTTTGTCAGTACGATGCCTGATAAATATCAATCAGAAGCGAAAGTAAATGTAGACAGCCGAACTATGTTGAGACCTTTATTGCGCGGCATGGCAATGCAGGCGAATACACAAGGCTTAGTTCAAGTGATGCAACAACTCATGTTTACGCGACCTAATTTAGAAAAAATTGCTCAATTAGGGGACTTAGATATAAATTCTAAAGATGAAGCTGAAAAACAGGAAATCATTGCTGAATTAAAAGCTGCAGTAACAATCACAGGGGGTAGGGATGATATATTTACTATTGCTTATGAAGCTACCGATGCACAACAATCCCAAGATATAGTACATGCCGTGTTGACTGTGTTTTCAGAGCAAGCACAGCAACGAGGAACTGCTGATACAGGCAGTGCTCAACAGTTTATTGAAGAACAAATACGGGAATATGAGGCACGCTTAAAAAATTCTGAAAAAGCGCGTGAGAATTTTAAACGTATTAACTCTGGTCTTTTACCTGAGGAGGGGGGCGGGCAATTATCTGAGTTAGCGGGGATAAAAACACAAATAGAAGCAACTCAAATGGCTCTAGGTGAAGCTAATTCGCGATGGACAGTACTGAATCGACAAATATCTGAAGTCATTGAAACTGATGAGGATTGGGGCGTTACTGATGTAGTTATGGGGCAATCAACCCCAGAAGATGCCCAGATTTCAGAGTTAACTACTCGAATGAATGAGCTTTTATTAAAGTATACTACGAACCATCCAGATGTATTAAGTTTAAAAGCAACCATTCAAGATTTACAAAAAAGTAAAGAAGAGCGTTTAGCTAGTATGCCTAGAAACACTAATATAATAAGTGCAGGTGCCATGGCTAACCCTTATATACAAACGTTAAAAATAGCCTTGAATAATGCTGAAGCTGAGCGTGCTTCTCTACAGTCACGAATGTCTTTATTAAATAGGCGGATGCGTGATATACGGCAGGGCATGGATACTCGTTTAAGTATTGAAACAGAAATGCAAAACCTAGATCGAGATTATTCAATTGTAAAGTCTAATTATTTGAAGTTGATTGAAAGTCGAGAGCAGGCTGCAATGACCGAAAAAGCGGATACTAGTCAAGGTGTACTCAGATTTAAAATTGTAGATGCACCCAGTAAGCCTTTATCTCCCTCTTCACCTAAACGAGGATTGTTCAATTCTGTTGTATTAGCTGCTGGTGCTGGGATAGGGTTTGTTGTAGCGTTTTTACTTTATTTTATTAGACCCACTTTTATGTCTACTCGACAAGTAAGAATGATAACTGGCTTACCTGTATTAGGTAGTGTTACGGTGCAAATACAAGAAAGTGATAAATCGAATAAGATTAATATAATCTTATTCTGGTTTCTAGTCATAGGGCTTTTACTTGTCTATTTATTGATTGTAAGTAATATTGTAAATGCTCTATAAAATTGGGTGTGAAAATGGATATTTTAGAGAAAGCATTAGAAAAGTCAGCCCGAGCGAATGATTTTGATGATCAGAAGATAACAACTAAGGTACAAGTAGATGACGACAGATTTACTCAAACTACAGTTAATATTGATTGGCATAAACTCGAACGGTTAGGTTTCTTATCTCCTGAGCAACCAAAATCCTCTTTAGTTGAGGAGTATAGAATGATTAAGCGTCCATTGATTAATAATGCTTTCGGAAAACATACTCAAGGAATAAATAGAGCTAACCTTATTTTAGTGACAAGCAGTGTGCCTGGTGAAGGCAAGACTTTTAGTGCGATTAATTTGGCACTGAGTATTGCTAATGAAAGGGATAAAAAGGTTTTGTTAATTGATGCGGATGTTGCTAAACCTTCAATCGCGAGTTGCCTAGGAATAACAGAGTCACCAGGACTTATAGAGTATTTAGAAAGTGATAATTTAACCTTTTCTGATATTAGTTTGAAAACAGACCTGGATGACCTGCAAATTATTCCAGCAGGAAAACGTCATGCTTTTTCAACGGAATTATTAAGCAGTGACAAAATGTCTCGATTTGTTGATGAGTTGAGTCAACGGTATCCTGACCGTATAGTGATTTTTGATTCCCCTCCTCTATTAGCCGCCACCCAAGCGGAGGTTTTAGCCAGTTTGGTTGGGCAAGTTGTGTTTGTTATTAGTGCAGAAACTACAGCCCAGAGTACCGTTCAGGATGCGCTAAAAAAACTGGAAACGATTGATGTAGTTTTGGCATTATTAAATAAAGCTAAACATGAATTGAATTTAGAATATTATGGTTATGGACAGTATGGGCATTAAAAGGCGCCGCTATATAGTGCATAAACTTATTTTGTTAGTAGGTGCTACTTATACTTTATTTGCTCAAACGCCAGTATTCGCCATTGATTTTCGACTAACGCCAAGTTTAACAATACAGGAAACCTACTCTGATAATATTCGTTTGGCCGTTAAAGGCCAGGAAAAAGGTGCTTTTGTTACTGAAATTAGTCCTGGTCTTTCGATAAGAGGGATTAACGGCGGGCGTTTAAGTACCAATTTAAATTATCGGTTGCAGACTTTGTTCAACGCGGGGGGAGACGGCTCTACTCAGATTTATAATCAATTGCAATTTAATACGGCTTATCAAGTGGTACGTAATCGACTTAATGTTGCTGCCAGAAGTTCAATTAACCAGCAAAATATTAGTAACTTACGTGGCGGTGATAATATTAATAATCTGGATGCCCGAACAAATGTATGGACAGCAGGTACTTCATTAAATTGGACTCCACATTTTGGACAATTTGCTAATGCCAATGTAAATATAGATTTTGATTATGTTGGTAATGATAATGCTGACCAGCTAGCCAATTCCATGAACTTGAATGAGTCTATAAGTTTAACCAGTGGTCGTGATTTTAAGCGGATAACTTGGAATACAAATTTTGATAATACATCAAACTTTCGGGAAAATGAAGATGATGTGGGTTTTCAAAATAGCAACGCTACGATACGAGGCTGGGTTGATCGGCGTTTTAATTTTTTTGGTACAGTGGGTTATGCTAATAATAGCTTTCAAGGTTTAGATACTAACACCAATGGTTTTTTTTATACGGTGGGAGCGCAGTGGAAACCGAGCTGGTATTTTGATATGGAAGCAGGCTACGGTAATAACTGGCATGTGTCATCTAATCTTAATTTAAGTCAGCGTACTCATTTCAGTGTTGGCTATAATGACCGTTCTAAAGATTTAAACACGGGAGGCGCGTGGAATGCTTCTTTACATCATAATACTGCAAGATCAGCATGGAATTTTACGTATTTAGAAGACACAACAACGGTTCAGCAAATATTGTTACAAAATACTCCTTTTTCTGCTGTGGATGCAGATGGAAATCAGATACTAGGTAGTGATGGGCAGCCTATTACTTTCAATGTTAGTTTGCCTAGCTTAAATAATGATGTGCTGGTCAGAAAAGTTGCAAATGCTTCAGTTTCTTACGCCACGGGGAAAAGCAGTTTTCAGGTTGGTGGATTTTATGAAAGAAGAGCATATCAAAATTCAGCTGCTGATCAGCAAACTGTTTATGGTGCTGATGCCTCTTGGAATTGGCAGTTTTGGCGTAGAACAAGTCTTTTTCTTTCTCCAACTTGGCAACGCATTACGGGAGATGCTGTTTCTCCTGTAGATATCGCGGGTGTTAATCAAGACCGTTATCAGTTTATCACAAGGCTGACTCGTACTATACCTCTTCAGTTCGGTAGGAATAGACTCTTAAATGCAAGTATAGAGTATCGTTTTGTAAAGCAAAATGCTGATATAGCAGAAAATACGTACATGGAAAATAGATTAACAGCTAGCTTGTTTATGAATTTTTAAAAAATAAGAAGACCTGAGAATAATTTAATATGAAAAACGCTATGACAGTTGATGTAGAAGATTATTTTCAGGTCTCTGCATTTGAACCGTATATTAAAAAATCACAGTGGGATACATTAGAACATCGAGTACAAAATAATACTCAACATATTCTTAATGTCTTTGCTGAATATAATGTTAAGGCCACTTTTTTTACTTTAGGCTGGGTGGCAGAGCGTTATCCTGAATTAGTTAAACGAATCGTTAGTGAAGGGCATGAATTGGCCAGTCATGGGTATGAGCATATTCGCGTAACAGAGCAAACGCCTGAACAATTTCGAATGGATGTACGTAAAACGAAGAAATTATTAGAAGATGTCGGTGGCGTTGAAATAAAAGGCTATCGAGCAGCCAGTTACTCTATTGGTCGCGACAATCTTTGGGCGTTAGATATTTTAGCTGAAGAAGGGCATAAGTATAGTTCTAGCATTTATCCGGTAAAACATGATTTATATGGTATGCCAGAAGCATCGCGTTTTGCATATCAGCCTATAGAAGGCAATGATTTTAAAGAAATACCGATTAGCACATTAAAAATGAGAAGTAAGAATTACCCTTGTGGTGGTGGTGGATTTTTTCGGTTGTACCCATACTTAATTTCTCGTTGGGCATTTAATCGACTCAATAATACTGAACAACAGTCTGGGATTTTTTATTTTCATCCTTGGGAAATTGATGTGAACCAACCTAGGCAAGAAAACTTGGCATTCAAAGCAAAGTTTCGCCACTACTTGAATTTACAGAGAATGGAAGGCCGCATTAAATCTTTATTAACCGATTTTGAATGGGATACTATGCAAGCTATTTTTTTAAAGCCTTAAAGTTGCCATTTAATTTAAAGATAGTCCGTACAAAGATACCTTGATGTTTTGCTAATATGATAAAAATTCTAACAAATTCAGAAAAATCTCTCTGGCAACAATATGTAGAGAAAACCCCCGCAGCCACCTTTTTTCATCAAGTTGAATGGCAAGAAGTCATTGAGCGCGCTTTTGGGCATAAAACGTATTATCTTTATGCGCAACAGCAAGGTCAGATTACTGGAATTTTGCCTTTAGTGCATATTAAAAGCCCATTATTTGGTAATGCCTTAATATCTAATGCCTTTTGCGTTTATGGTGGCGTTGTTGCTGATAATGTCGATGTAGCTTTGGCACTTGATCAAGAGGCCTGCCGATTAGGTGAAGAATTAGGGGTTGATCATGTTGAATTTAGAAATAGAGAACGTACGAATCCTGATAGACCTTATAAAAAGGGTATGTATGTTACCTTTAGAAAAGAAATGAATCCTGATGTTGAGGCTAATTTAACGGCTATTCCTAGAAAGCAGCGTGCTGTTGTTAGAAAAGGCATAAAAGCAGGCTTGATCAGTGTGATTGATGATAATACTGAGCGTTTATTTGAGGCCTATTCAGAAAGTGTACGTAATCTTGGTACGCCGGTCTTTCCTAAAAAGTACTTTACAATACTAAAAGAGGTTTTCAAAGAGCAATGTGAAGTGGTATCTATCGAACATGAAGGTAAGCTTATTGCTAGCGTTATGAATTTCTATTTTCGAGATGAAGTATTGCCGTATTACGGTGGCGGCAAGGCTGAAGCTAGAGATTTATATGCCAATGATTTTATGTATTGGGAAGTGATGCGCCGCGCGGTTGATAAGGGAGTGAAAATATTTGATTATGGACGCAGTAAAATTGGTACGGGTTCTTATCGATTCAAAAAGCATTGGGGCTTTGAAGAGGCACCATTATTTTACGAGTTTGAATTAGTGAAAGCGGATTCGATGCCAGATATTAACCCTTTAAATCCAAAGTACCAATTTTTTATTACAGCTTGGAAGAGGTTGCCATTAAGTGTTAGTCAAATCGTTGGGCCGTGGTTGGCGAAAGATTTAGGTTAAGGAAAAAGACGCAATAGAAAAGGTATCAGCCACTTTAAAAATCCAGATAAGATTAATAACGCGGCTAGATAATATAGGGTATTTGGATGAAGTAATTTTTTGATAAACATAGTTATTGCCTTTGCTTCTTGTGCTGGTTTACTTACTTGTCTTTTTGAGTTTGTATCATAGAAAGTGTCATTCACTGTACTTGCTTGATTAATATGAATTAATGTTTCTTGTGTTTCTTGAGTGTCAAGTACACTCTTGATATTTTGTAGAGTCGGAGTAGTGGATACTTCAGACTGTATCAGTTGATCCAACTCTAAAGAAAGCAAAATGTCGTAAGCGAACTCTGTCGCTAATGTATCAGCATCAGTCCATAGTTGTTTAGCTTGAGATAGAGCATTTAAAGACTTAGACAGAAGTTCATTATCCTGCTAATCAGTTAATATCTTTTTACCCTGATTATTAAAATCATAGAGCGTTGGTTGTTGTATTG
>JAIPFI010000092.1 GCA_021736705.1 Methylococcaceae bacterium
AAGATGAAGACATTATTTCATGCACATTCCTTAGTAAAGGCATGTTAGAACTTTAAACTACTACAGAAAACCGTAAGTTAGAGAGCCTATTTTATAAGCCCTGCCTTATGGGAGAGCATGCAAAACCAGGGGAGAAACCCAGAACCGCTGATGTAATTGGCCTGTAAGGTGACGAAAAACATGTATTTTTAGACTGGTTTGCTTAAACTCAATATTACCTCTCTCGGTTTTTCATGCTCTCCCCCCCTTAATGACTTTTTATTATTGAATTTCCCAGTCCTCCAACCTTAACCCTGTCACCCGCGAAAACTCACCCGTATTTTGGGTAATTAACACGGCATCATAAGCCCGTGCCGTAGCCGCAATCAGTACATCATTTGGACCGATGGGTTTCCCTTGTGCGGCTAAATCTGCGCGTATTTGTCCTGCTTCATCTGCGCAACGATCATCAAAGTTTAAGCTAGTCAGTGGCTTAAAAAATCGCTGTAATAGCTGTAAGTTAGCTTCCACGCGTTGACTGTGACGCGCACCGTAAAGCAGTTCAGCTTTAACAATACTGCATAGTGCAATTTCAGCGGGTGGGTGTTTCTGTATGTGCTTGATGATATTGCTAGAACTTTGGTTCATCAGGCGTATACAGGCGTTAGTGTCTAATAGGTACATTAATTAAAACCTTCGCGCTGTTCGTAGTCGCCTTGTTCTGATCTCTCTAATGGCTCACCTTGCCAAGTGCCAAACAATTGAAAGTAGTCGTCTGGCCATTGGTTTTCGACTTCTTTTTTCACTAATAGCGCGAGGTATTTAGATAGAGAAAGATGGGCTTGCGTGGCTTTTTCTTGTAATTTACTGGCGACGTCATCGGGAACGTAACAGTGCAATTGGGTCATAAATTATCTCCAAATAGATGTGCTATATGTAAATTTTAGCATAAAGGGATTAATTAACCAAAAGAACTGTTTTGTCCTGACGCCTGTCGCGTTTTGTACCTTTATGCAGAAAGCCCCATGTTTGAGAGATATTGTAATTTTTATCAAAAACGAACGTTTGCAAGAATAGTTTAACGTGTATTTACGGACGAATGTGCAGAGCATCCTCAAAAGAAAATATTACGCTGATTGGGGATGGTGCATTGTACCATCGAGGAAGTCTGGTTCGCGAAGCTGCAGAGCGATTAAAAATAAAACTGGAGCCCTTGCCAGCTTATAGCCCTGACTTTATGCCTGTTGAGCATTTATGGCAGTGGTTGCGTGAAGAAGTGACGTACCATGCTTGTTATAATGATGAATGTAAATTAATTACACAGGTTGCAACATTTCAGCAAGAAATTAATTTAACCCCGACAGTAGTCGCAGATCGGTTGTTGACTAAATCCAAGCTCGATGCAAAGGAAGAGAAATTACGGTTCTCAACTTAGTCGGGGTTTATTACAAATTTAATGACAATTTTAGCCCTTCATTTAACAGGTTCAACTGCTGTGCATTCAAGCTGCCTACTTTTTCAGTAAGAAAATGTTTATCTAGTGTCATGAGTTGAGAGGCATTCGCCACAGAGTCTTTGGGCAGATTGGAATGCTTTTTTGATAATTTAAAATTACCTGGGACATACTCTAAGCTGAGATTAGAAGTGACCACAGCGACAATAACGGTTTGTATTAAACTTCTGTTAAAGTCATTAGATGAAATGATAATGACTGGTCTACGATAGCCTGGTTCTGACCCGCGAGGCTCTTCCATTGAAGCCCACCATATTTCACCTCGCTTCATTACCAAGTTTCTTTCTCAATAGAATTAAGCTGCATTGCGACTAACTCTTGATCTATTGATGAGGTATTTTTTGCATACACTTGATTCAATAAGTCGGTAACATTTTCATATTTATGGTTATTTAAATACTCGGATATCGCTTTTGTAAAAAGTTCACTGCGAGAAATGGACAGGTGCTGCGCCATCATTTCTGCGGAGTGGAAAATTGGGTCTGGTATTGATATCGCGGTTTTCATCTTTTCAGTATAACTTTAGTTATACTCAAGTCAATGATTATTTTTAGACTTAAACCGACATGACTTTCCACCCTCAAATCTCCATAAATTAAACGTGGGGCTGTTCCGTTTCGCTCACGCCCAACATGAAAGAAGAGGGCAAAACCTCGCTTTCTGCTGTCTGCTTACACAAAGGTTGCGGCATATACACATGTTTATGTGTTGGCTTTTTATGTGGATCCCGCAGTTTGATCATAAACGCGGAATTTTGCTCAATTAATGAGGTCATCTCATGCTCCTTACTGGGGTTTTTATAACATTTTTAACTTTATATTCAACGACTTCAGTATGCACCCCTGAAATCATAGAAGGCAGCTTAATCCATTTTGTAAAACCTGTAAATATGTGCCTGCGCGTTAGACTGAATGCAGCTCAGGTTTTGATAAAATAGCCTTTTTTGATCTTTTTTACCGCCAGGTTTTCACGCGCTTGAAACGCCGCTTCCTGTGTCGCAAACCATTCCTTCCGCACCGTGCCCGGCGAACCCACACGCCCCCATTCCTTGACTAAGGCCCAGTCCTCAAACAAACTCGGCAGCACCCATAACTGATAAAAACGGTGTTTATTTTGGCTGTCATCGTGATATTCCAGATACACTCGACTCATAACCTACCTCCGCTTAACGACGTTGCATCGCGGCCAATTGCGCCATGCCGCCGCGTTTGACTTGTAATTTTTCCGAATAACGCGCGACCCGTTCCGGGGTGGTCCACGAGCCCGCCTGCATAATCGCCGGCATATCGATCCCAGCCGCGACCAGATCTTGCGCGGCACCGACGCGTGTTGAGTGGCCACTGATCTGACTCAGCTCCAAGCCGGTCGCTAAGGCAATGCGTTTAAAGCTCCGGCTCACGCCTTCGCCGGACAAAGCTTTAGGTAACACTTGCTGCCAGCGGTTTAGCCCACGAAAGACCGGGCCTTCGGTGATTTCTGCACAGGCCAGCCAGTTCTGAAGATGCTCAATCGTGGTATGGGATAAATATTTCACTGTACCGGCTCCTAACTGATCGGTTTTACTCTTTATTATATAGACACTACCGGAACCGTCTTCATGAAAGCTTAAATCCTCGACTCGAATGGCAATGGTTTCCGAGCGCCGACATAACGTATCATAACTGACGCAGACCAGCGCTTTATCCAATAAACCGCGCGGCGAATCCCCCAATAACTGCAACGCTAAATGAATCTTAGGCCAATTAAGGCCTTTCGCCTGATCCTGACGTGTGCCCTTTTTTCGAGCCATGCGGCGCATCGCTAAACGAACAAATTCATGGCGCACCGGATTTTTCAAGCCTGCCACTTTATGCGCGGTTGCAATCGTCGTTAAATAGCGTTTGACTGTGGCCACTTTTTTCAACTCGGATTGATCATCGACAAAAGACACTAACACATCAACTGAGGCGGGCAAAGAAATGACGTTATGGGCATCACACCAGTTTTCAAAAACCAGCCAATCGGCTTTGCGCGCGCGTTCGGTATTTTTGGCAAAAGCGCCTTGGGCGGCTTTTTGGTAAGTTTGCGCCGCCGCCACAATGCCACTGAGTTTTTCCGGTAGAGTTTCCATAGTCAAAAGTATAGCACATACTGTGCGATAATCTTTGCTTATCGCACAGTATAATGCCATTAACCATGATAATAAAATGGTTATTTTCGGAATGAAAGATTCTCTGAATTACCCGATATTTGGAAAGTTGTTATTACTTTTTTGCCCGTGTTACTTATTAATCAGATAATAAAGTTTGAAATGTAAACTAGATTTACTTTATAGTAAGCCTTTCTTACTTTAAAGGAGGCGCTGATGATATGCCTAGCTAAGTTAAGCAGTAAAGGACAAGTGACCATACCGGGTGATGTGCGTAGCCACTTACAACTCAAAACCGGCGATACCCTGGCCTGGAATTTAGACGAGGCAGGTAAAGTGAGCGTGCGCCGCGTCGAACCCATTGACATTGATTACCTGAGCGCCTTAAGCGGCACCTTATCCGAATGGAACAGCACCGAAGATGAAGAGGCTTACCATGACTTATAACCGTTTTGACATTGTGAAAGTGCCGTTTCCGTTTACCGATCCCTACGCCACAAAAAACCGACCGGCGCTGATTATTTCGGTGGCCGAGCCGTTTAATGCGCGCAGTGAGCACAGCGTAATGGCTATGATTACCTCGATCAAACAGGCGGATTGGCCGCTGGATACGGTAATTACCGATCTGGACAGTGCCGGCTTACCGGTGGCCTCGAAAATACGCTTGAAATTATTTACGCTGGATCATCGCTTAATTCGCGGGACATTGGGACAATTGTCAGCAGAAGATCAGGCAATTTTTGCTGCACAACTGGACTTATTATTAGGTAAAGCAGGTACCGAAAAAAGTGCTGTATAAGAACTGTACGATCTGACTTCAGGCCATGTATAGCGAGGCATAGAGTGCGTTAATCAAAAACTAAACACATACTTATCCACAGATTTTGTGGATAAGCGTCATTTAACTGTCATAGAAAGCTGTGCTTAACCTCACGAGTGAAAAGTTTATCCCCACCTAACTCAGGTGTAGTACACAGTATTAGCCGGTGCTGTATCTCTTGTATATCGCCGTGTTGCAGGACTTATGCAGAGAAATAAGGGAGACTAATAGTAATAATTAACTAAAAATGCACTAAACCTAAGCTTTATAAGGCCTGAAACGATAAGTACACGTCTTCCCCTTAATTCGTATCTATTTTTCTTGAAAATACTTACAATTAAACTAATTTATTATAAATATAGATTTTTATAATTGTATTTCTCGTGGAATCGCCATTTTATAAGCTTACCTTATGGAAATAAGTCTTTTGAAAATTCGTCCAGCAGCTTATGCCTACTTATTAAAAAAATGGGAAGTCTCAGCCATAGCGTAATACTGCTACCTTAAAAAATAACCGTTGTTATTTATAGCCTTGCACAAGCTTCGTCTCTTGGAATATTGAGCAAAGGATAAGCTTTTGGACTGCGCTTAATAGCTCTAGGTTGGTTCTTTCGTTTCTGTTGACCACTACAACATGCACTTTGATAGCTGGCAAAAATTGATGGAATTTATGCTGGAAGGGCTAGAAATTCCGATACCAGAAATACAAGAAACCCTAAATTGAGAATTGCTGTGTGGAACAACTGTGTGACAACTGTGGAACAGTTTTGTTACCTGTTAAGGCCATTTTTAACAGGTAACATAGGGAGTCAATCAAATAAGCTATAAAAAAAGGTTACTATTAAAATAATGAATAATTCAGGGTTCATTTAGCCGCTTAATAAACGGTAAATTCTCGCTTTGCTCAATTTGTATTCAGTCATTAGGTCTTTTATAAGAATGCCATTAGCCCGTTTTTCTTTGAGTTCTTTTAGCTGCTCGGGGGATAATTTCGGCTTTGCACCGAACTTGACACCCAACTTTTTAGCTTTGGCTATGTGTAACGACCCGCAAACATAATCACCAGGAACTGCAAACATCCGTTTTTTGAGACCACATTATCTGCAAATATAAAGACACTTCGGCCCACATTAAATGAGAATGAGCCCACTTTATTTGCAAACAGCCTGCAAACATCCGTTAGGATCCACATTAATTGCAAATATAAAATAGGAAAAGACGATCTTTCTATCAAAATAGGGTAGCTGCAACATCACATTTGTTGTCGCAATGCTTTCTGGTTAAGTTGTAGGGGTTAATTAATTAAAAGACCGATTTGTTTCATGACCATCCTGTAAGTCTTGATAATAAAGGCCTTAAGACGAATTGTCGCTTTCAAAATCAGCAAGCAGATTATTCATAACCTATTGAATATAAATAAATTCTTTGTTGTCGTAAAATTCATCTTTTCCAAGATAACAAATTGGCGTTATAAAAAATAACCGCATTCGCACAGAGTCGAATGGCTTCCGCATTTATATCTAACTCGATTTCATTTTTACCATTCAACATCCGACCTCCACTGGCTTTTGTCATTCGTCTAATGTGAAATCAGAAAATAATTTTGGAAATAATAATCTGGAGGAGTTTAGATTGAATCTAAGAGAAACAGCGCCTTTCGGTGTATCAGAACTTAAAATTCCATCCTCTGTTAACTTTGATAACACAGTTCTTGCACTCCTCTCTTTAAGTCCTGTTATTCTTACCGCATCACCTCTTGGGATTTCACCATTACTGAGTACAGCCTCTAAAATATACATAGATTCTGGCTTAAGCTCTTTTGATTTAACATAATTAGCTAATCGTTTTTTTAAGTGTGGAAGCTCAAATAAGTTTGTCATAAATTCGACCTGATCAATACTTAATTTTAAAAACCAATCTGTAAAATCAACTAATGATCGTAAAGATAAACTCCCTCTACCATCATAATCACCTTGCCTTTTCATGTCAGCCAAACTCATCTTCATCTTATATTCATCAGGCGAATATAACCCTCTAGCAAGCCCTCTGGATATAGACCATAAACCTGAAGCTCCTATTCCTGCCTTCAACCCCATTGCATGACTCATTAGCCTGCAAACTCGGCCATTCCCATCTAAAAACGGATGGATATACGCAAGCCTATGGTGAGCTGAAGCAATTGCCATAATTTGATGACTCGCTCCTGCTGCCTGATTATAACGCTCTTCAAAAAAACGCATAAAGTCTAGAACGTGTTGACCACCAGGAGGAATATGCCGACCCACAATAACATTATGTTCATTCGTTGATCTAAAGCTGCCTGCCTCCATTAAAATACTTCTATTCTCACTTTTAATGGTTAGCATCTCTTCTGTTGCATTGTTATAAAACTCTTTATGCAACCATAAAATAAATTCAATAGACGTTGGATTCCCAAGCTTTCCATTTATGTGCAGCTGATCTATTTTTCTTTGAACCTCAATATGAGCTAACGCCTCAAATTGTAAATTTCTTTTTTCATCATCCTCTTCAAAATCACTATTAAGTGCTCTTTCTATATCCTGAAGCTTTGTATTATGTCCTTCAATTAGATTTGAGTAATAACAGTTCATCATCCTAACAATGGATGATAAGCTTTCAGCTGTTTTAGGGGGCAACCAAGCGCTTAAATTTGATGATTTAGCAACAAGATCAATAGCTAAATCTGACGTTTTTGTTGGAATATTTTCACCAAATAGACAGGGCTCTATTCGTGTAACTGACTCATGATTTTTCATGCCGATTAAATATACACATAAAATATTGATAAATAAGCCTATTGTAACTTATTCATCTATTTTTTGCCGATAATCATACCTGATCTTGTTATGTAAGGTAACCAGTTGATTTGTATTTACTATCCATTCTTTTTTATAGATTTTTTGCCGATTTCTTCAACATAGGGTTTAAAGTCCAATATAGCTTAAAGCTAGTAAAATCAATACTTTGATAGATAACTCTAAAATATGAATTTTACATGGTGCTAAATATCATTAATAATCAATGGATTGATAAATTATGGTTGTCAATTTTAAAATCGATATTTCACCTGTATCCAGCGTATAGTAAAGGATTCAGATGTGTTTAGAAACAAACCGGTCTTTTAATTAATTAACCCCTTGTACCTAGCAGAAAAATATTGCCTTCTTATTGGCTTTTATATATGCTTATACGTATATTAAGTTAGGTTATTTATTTATGTCACCCACACAATTTTTTAAATGTTTGTCTGATGATACGCGTTTGCGCTGCGTCACGCTGTTGCAGAAAGAAGGAAAACTTTGTGTCTGTGAACTGACAACTGCATTGGCTTTATCACAACCTAAAATTTCCCGACATCTGGCCTCATTAAGGCAATGTGGTCTATTGCAGGACAGCCGTGAGGGTCAATGGGTTTATTATCAAATTAGTGCTAAGTTGCCTGACTGGGCGATACCTCTGCTCAATAATGCCCTGGCCGCTGTTGAACAGAGTGATTTATTTAAAAGCGACCTCGAACGTTTGCAACAGATGATTAATCGCCCAGATACACAGATGTGTTGCTAATTTTTTTGATACAAACATATGCTTATACGTATATTACTTTAACCCTATAGGAAGTTTAATGAAACGCTTACATATTCACCTTGCAGTCGAAAATCTGCAACAAAATATTGAATTTTACAGCATGATGTTCGGTTGTCAGCCAACAGTTCAACATGAAGATTATGCGAAATGGATGCTAGATGATCCGCGCGTCAATTTTGCAATTTCTAACCGTAGCCAGCAGCTAGGACTCGATCATCTCGGTATTCAGGCTGATAATGAAGCAGAATTACAGTCGATAAAAAAACAACTGGATGCCACCCAAGCACCAATTGAAGCGCAAGAGGGCGTTGCGTGTTGCTATGCGCGTTCTGATAAGTATTGGATTACCGATCCACAAGGCATTGCTTGGGAATCCTTTCATTCACTTAATGAAATCCCGACCTTTAACGATAAAAAAGCCGCTTCCGATGGCGAAAATCCGTTTGCTTGTCGTCCCGCTGAAAACAAGCAATCTTCCTGTTGTGGCTAATTAATACAGCGGCTTATTCTTGAATTAGCGAGATAACAGTATGAACACCTTTTGGAAAACCGAGTGGAAATCACTCAGCCTTATTATGGCGGTATTTTTAATCTGTTTTTATCTGCCCATCGAATATTTACAACACTCGCCACGCTTACTTGATTCGTTCTGGGAGTCTTTATATCTGGTGCGCTGGTATGCTCAAGAGCATGTACTGCTGTGTTTGATCCCCGCCTTTATTATCGCCGGCGCTATTTCAGTTTTTATTAGCCAGGGTGCGGTGATGAAATATCTCGGCGCTAATGCCAATAAGTTTCTGGCTTATAGTGTCGCGTCCGTATCGGGAACGTTATTAGCGGTATGTTCCTGTACGGTATTACCTTTGTTTGCTGGCATCTATAAACGGGGAGCAGGATTAGGCCCTGCGATTGCCTTTCTTTATTCAGGACCTGCTATTAATGTTTTGGCAATCGTCATGACGGCTAAAGTGCTGGGCGCTGAACTGGGTATTGCCCGTGCTATCGGTGCGATATTATTCAGTGTAGTTATTGGTTTGTTGATGAGCTTTATTTTTCGCAAAGAAGAACAAGCTAAAGCACTGGCGGCTAATCAAATGATAATGCCCGATGAGGATGAAAACAGACCGCTTTGGCAGAATGCTCTGTTTTTCTTTGTCATGGTGGCGATTCTGGTGTTTGCCAATTGGGGAAAACCCATGGAATCAAGCGGACTTTGGCATGCGCTTTACACCGATAAATGGTGGTTGACGGGATTTTTTGGCGGTATTTTCGCCGTTCTTCTGGTGCTCTGGTTTCACATTAAAGCTACCTATGTTGCGCTGGCTGCTGTCATCGTGGCATTACTGAGCTGGTTTTTTCCTGAACAACCCTTAGTCGCGTTTGCCGCTGCCGTCATTGGTTTTACGCTACTGACTTCTCTAGCACAAAATGAGCAAGCCAGTGATTGGTTTTCGGCTAGTTGGGAATTTGCCAAATTAATTCTGCCACTATTACTGATAGGCGTGGTGATTGCTGGATTCTTACTAGGTCGTCCAGGGCATGAAGCCTTAATTCCTTCCGAATGGATTTCCCAAACCGTTGGCGGCAATTCCTTCTCAGCTAATTTCTTTGCCTCTTTTGCAGGGGCTTTTATGTATTTTGCGACACTCACCGAAGTGCCTATTCTGCAAGGCTTACTCGGAAATGGTATGGGACAAGGGCCGGCATTGGCTTTGTTACTGGCAGGGCCCGCTCTTTCTTTACCGAATCTGTTAGTGATTCGTACCATTTTGGGGAATCTCAAAACACTGGTTTTTTTATTGCTGGTGGTGGTGATGGCCACAGTCACCGGCATGATTTATGGCTCAATAATAGGAAACTAAAATGAAAACATTACAAATACTGGGTACGGGTTGTAAAAAATGTCTACTACTTGCGGAACATGCTGAAACAGCCGCTAAAGAGCTCGGCATAGACTACCAACTCGAAAAAATTACTGATATCGGCAAAATAACCGAGATGGGCGTGATGATGACACCCGCTTTAGCCATTGATGATGTCATCTTGCTATCGGGTAAAACGTCATCGTCTGAAGAAATAAAAAAGATTTTAAGCAATATTAAATAAGCAAAGGCTTTATGAAAAATTTTTTATTTATTTTAATCTTCTTCATGTTGTTGACTTCACGCCTGTTTGCGGCCGTTTATCGGGTGGCGAGTGGTATTAAAGGCTGGCAGGAAGCGGGTTATCCAATAATAACTAATCCATAATTTTATTCTGGAGAGTTCTAAATGCGTAAAAAAATTTATAACATACTTGTGCTCTGCACAGGCAATTCCTGTCGCAGCGTAATGACGGAAGCTCTGCTGAATCATTATGGCAAAGAGCAAATTAAAGCCTATTCTGCCGGCAGCCACCCGACAGGCAAAATCAATGAAGGTACCTTAGCAACTTTTAAAAGACATGGCTTATCTACCGAAGGCTATAAAAGCCAGTCCTGGGAGGATTTTAACGACATACCGATGGATATTGTCATTACCGTCTGTGATAACGCTGCTGGTGAGACCTGTCCGCTGTACCTGACTAAAGCCGTGCGTGCTCATTGGGGGGTATCCGATCCAGGCCATGTGGACGGTTCCGAAGAAGCAAAAATAGCTGCATTCGAGCAGACATTCGCCACATTGACGTTGCGCGTTAAAAAAATGTTGGAACTCTCTCTGGAAACAATGCCGGCTGAAAAACTAACGGCTGAGCTTAATACTATTGGTAAATTGACAGCTTAATGGAGGATGAGATGATAGAAAAACAACATGATATGGGATTTTTTGAACGCTATCTAACGCTTTGGGTAGGGTTGTGTATTGGTGTGGGTATTTTGCTAGGTGTTTACGCACCTGAATTTGCTAAAACACTAGATAGCATAAGTATCAATGTCAATGGTGCGCCTGTGGTCTCCATCCCTATCGCCATCTGCCTATTTTTTATGATGTACCCCATCATGGTGAAAATTGATTTCTCTGAAGTTGTCAAAGCAGGTAAAAGTATCAAACCCGTGACGTTGACGCTGATTGTTAACTGGGCTATTAAACCTTTTACCATGTATGCCATTGCCTATCTGTTTTTAGGGGTATTGTTTCAACAGTTAATTGGCTCGGAGGCGGTTGATTTGGTGAAACTGCCGTTTGGACTGGATTTACCGGTGGGGAGTCAGTATGGTTCTGGCACTGTCGTTATGCACGAGGGCCTCAAGATGATGACTGTGCCGTTATGGCGTAGTTATTTAGCGGGCTGTATTTTATTAGGTGTTGCACCTTGTACTGCAATGGTGCTGGTTTGGGGCTATCTGGCTAAAGGTAATGCGGGGCATACTTTGGTGATGGTGGCTATTAATTCCTTGGCGATGCTGCTGTTATATGGTCTTATCGGTGGTTTTCTATTAGGTGTCGGTCAATTGCCTGTACCTTGGGAAGCGTTGTTACTTTCCATTAGCATTTATGTCGCATTGCCTTTGTTTGCAGGCTATTTTTCACGCAAATGGATTGTTGCCCATAAAGGTCTTGACTGGTTTGAGAAAAAGTTTTTACATATTTTAACGCCTATTACCATTATCGCTTTATTGTTAACGTTGATTTTACTGTTCTCTTTTAAAGGCGATGTCATTATTGCTAATCCACTCACTATTTTATGGATTGCTATTCCTTTAGCCTTACAAACCCTGCTGATTTTTTCAATAACTTATATTGCCGCAAAATGGTGGGGGTTTTCTTATGAAAATGCAGCGCCTTCAGCCTTGATTGGTGCGTCCAATCACTTTGAAGTTGCGATTGCTACCGCAGTGATGTTATTTGGCTTGTCATCTGGTGCTGCACTGGCAACCGTTGTCGGCGTCCTGATTGAAGTCCCTTTGATGTTAGCATTAGTCGGTTTTTGTAAGCAAACCAAACATTGGTTTTCGAGTTAAATTACATTTTAATATCGAAGATCGATAGGATTTCAATATTCTCGCTTTAATTTCTATGTGCATTCAGAGTCTGATAAAACGTTCGTTTTATCAGACTCTCAGAAACAAGCACAATACTGCGATAATCTGCCATAAACACAGACTTGACCACTGCCAATGATTCTTGTGTAATCAGGGCATCTTTCTAGTTAAAAACAGTTTATGACGCAGTTAAAAGAAATATTAACATCGGCTCAATGTGAGTGTATACAAAAGCAAACGATCAACCATGATGAGCCAGGGTCTTTGTTGCGGGATTTTTCAAGCTTTATAGATTTTATTGGCACAACAGGTATTTCTGTCTCTAAGAAAAATCATTTAGTTGCTATGAAAGGGGGCTGACGTCCAATGGTACGGAAACGTACGTTAGTATCTGTAATGAGTGGATTATTGTATTTACTAGTCCTCATTAGGGGTGCGATTAAAAGTGCGGGGAATTCCTCGGAAAATTAGGCTGCTTTGGCCAAATTTTCCCAATAATCACCCCATTTATCATTCGCTCTAATAACTCTTAATGTTAGCATTGGCTCAACATTTTCCGATGCCCACCAA
>JAIPFI010000093.1 GCA_021736705.1 Methylococcaceae bacterium
GGTTTTCAATATGTCCCGTGTTAAAATGATAGCCCGAAACAGCAATAGCTAAAGCTATTGCACTCCTGACTTCTGTTTTCAAAATTTCTGTCCCACCTTAAGTCGGTAGCTAACCTTTGTGATGATTCGTTTCTCGTTCGTAAGTTTGTTTGGTGGGGGATGTTTACATGCCGTACAGGCATAGCTAATGTCCAGTTTTAAGTTCATTGCCCCTTTCTGTTTTTGTGCTGGCTTAAATAGAAAGTCTTAATTTTGAATCCTTAACAGCGCGCTGTTTTCCCCACATTAGCTAGGTCAGTTTGTATTTCTTTATTATGGGCAATATTTTGCTGAATAAAGTTAAATAGCGGTTTTAGCTCTGACTGTGCATAATGAGTTAATTGGTAATACATCCAAACACCTTCCCGTCTGGCTGTGACAATATTATTATTGCGTAAATACGCTAAATGACGCGAAGTGACACTTTGCGATAAGTTTAAAGTACCCACTAAATCACAAACGCAAAGTTCACCTTTTTCTAGTAATAAAGCCAGAATGCGTAAACGGATGGGTTCGGAGAGTGCTTTAAAAAGATTAGCGAGGGTTTCTGTATTCATTTTGAAATTATATTTGCCTAGGCGAATATAAGCAAGTTAATGGTATTTGATTTTTTTGTGCCATGTCGTAATGCAGTTCGATATCGTCATGGCTGTATGTAATAATGAGATATAAATTTTTAAAATAAAAATATGGAATTCTGCAAATGACAGCTCAGAAAATTTTAGTGACAGGTGGGGCGGGTTATATTGGTAGTCATGCTTGCGTGGCTTTATTAGAGGCAGGTTATGATGTTGTTGTCGTTGATAATTTATCGAATAGCCGTGCAGAATCTTTGGCACGAGTTAAGACAATTACGGGAAAAACACTAACTTTGGTGCTTGCAGATATTCGGGATAAGCAGGCATTAACGGAAATTTTTTCCGAGCATAAAATTTATGCGGTTATGCATTTTGCGGGCTTAAAAGCGGTAGGTGAGTCTTGTGTGCAGCCGATACGTTATTATCAAAATAATGTTTATGGTACTTTGGTATTAACGGAGGTGATGCAAGAATTTGCAGTTAAGAAAATGATTTTTAGCTCGTCGGCGACGGTGTATGGGGAACCGGATACGGTGAAATATAGTGAAGATTTGCCGGTGTTTGGCGCGACAAATCCTTATGGTAAGTCGAAAGCCATGATTGAAGATATTTTAAGAGATTTATCAACGGCTGATGTTTTAACGAAAGCAAGTCATCCTTGGGAAATCATTTTATTGCGCTATTTTAATCCGATGGGCGCGCATCAAAGTGGTTTGATTGGTGAAGATCCGAATGGTATTCCAAATAATTTAGTGCCTTATGTATCTCAAGTTGCTGTGGGTAAGTTGGCGCAGTTATCGGTGTTTGGCGGTGATTATCCGACGATTGATGGCACCGGTGTGCGTGATTATATTCATGTCGTTGATTTGGTAAAAGGTCACTTGGCAGCACTTAAGGCTTTGGATGATTCATCGCTTAATATACGCTGTAAAGCTTATAATCTAGGCGCGGGCAAGGGTTATAGTGTGTTACAGATTATTGCCGCTTTCGAGCGGGTAACGGGGAAAACCATTAATTATAAAATCGTCGAACGTCGTAGCGGCGATGTAGCGGAAAATTATGCTGATCCTGGTTTGGCGCTACGAGAATTGAAT
This sequence comes from Methylococcaceae bacterium, assembly GCA_021736705.1. Taxonomy (GTDB): domain Bacteria; phylum Pseudomonadota; class Gammaproteobacteria; order Methylococcales; family Methylomonadaceae; genus Methyloprofundus. The sequence continues at coordinate 1,712 of JAIPFI010000093.1, forward strand.
TGGAAGACTGAAAAGAATTTAGACGATATGGTCGAGGATACTTGGCGTTGGCAAAGTCAGAATCCTAATGGCTACCATTAAGGAATAGAGGAAAGATGGCAATTGAAATAGAACGTAAGTTTTTGCTGGCAAATGATAGTTGGCGCAGGCAAGTCTCCAAATCGATTAATTATCGACAAGGTTATTTGAATAGTGATGAGCATAGTTCGGTAAGGGTTCGAGTAAGCGATGATACCGCGAAGCTCAATATTAAAAGCGCCACAATAGGTTCGCAACGCCAAGAATATGAATACGATATTCCCTTGGTCGATGCGCATGAGTTATTAACAAGCTTATGTCACAAGCCCTTGGTAGAAAAAATACGGCACCTTGTTGTTATTAAGCAACATACATGGGAAATCGATGAATTTGAGGGCGAAAATGCAGGCTTAATTGTCGCTGAAATTGAATTATCGTCAGTGAATGAAAGTTTTGATAAGCCAAGCTGGATAGGTGAAGAAGTCACGGAAGATATACGGTACTACAATAATCAATTATCAAAAAAACCATATACAACTTGGTAGTCGTATCACTTTTACAACATCTGTTGCAAAAATGATAATAAGCAATTATATTGTTTCCCATGAAACAAATAATTGCTTTTTTCTTGGTCTTTATTTTTAATTTAGTGCCCACTTCGCTCAGGGCAGATGAATTGGCGCTTGCTGTTCAGCATATAGAGTCAGAATGGGCACGTATTTATTATAGTGTTGCAAAAGAATTGCAAGATAAAGAATTCAAGCAATTATTGAGTGAAGTTACTGCGTTGAATGCTCAGCATCCAAAGCAAGCGGAGCTTATTATTCAGCAGGCGATTATTGTCGCGACAAATGCTGATAATGTTGGCGCTTTTAGTGCTTTAGAAGCGATTCATGAGGCTAGAGACCTTTTAGTCCAAGCCATTGAGCTTAATCCTAAAGCATCACAAGGTGCGGCATTTGTTACCTTAGGCGCGCTTTATTATAGAGTTCCAGCCTGGCCAATTGCTTATGGAGATAAGGATAAGGCGCAGAAGTTGTTAGAAACAGCCTTGGCTATAAATGCCAATACCATAGATGCTAATTATTATTATGCGGACTTTCTTGCAAGCCAAGGAAAGCCGCAGCAAGCACGTAAGTACTTTAATCGCGCCATTGCTATTCCTGTGAGAGAGACTCAAGTCTTGGCTGATACACAATTACAGAAACAAGCAAAGTTGGCGCTTAATAAGCATGAGCAGAAAGAGCGTAAGCAAGATTGTTCTTTAGCGGCTAATTAATTTTTTAGGGATTATGCATAAAATATCAAAGGGCAGGGTGGTGTTTTCTGCTGTTTTTATGTGCTTATTGCACAAATTAAAATGTCAGCCTATTTTTTATTATTTATTTCCTAATCCTTAGCGCTTTCGCCTTGCCTTGTTTTCAGGGATAATGGGAAAATTTTTAAAATTTCCCCTTATAAGCAAACGCATGAAACAAAAGTTAGAGTCCCTCTTATTGGGCGCTGTTGCAGCATTAAAAACGCAGGGTCTTTTAGAGCAAGCGCTGAATCCAATAATTAATATTGAACGTACGCGTGATCAGCAACATGGTGATTTTGCGTCTAATTTATCACTCATGTTGGCTAAGCCTGCCAAAATGAATCCGCGGCAATTAGCGGAAAAAATTGTCGAACTGTTACCCGCTGACCCTGCTGTGACTAAAGTGGAAATCGCTGGGCCTGGATTTATCAATTTTTTTATTGATCCTAAAGCGCAATATCAAATTATCCGTAAAATTCATGAGCAAGGTAAGCAATTTGGCTTAAGTCAGGTGGGTGCAGGTAAAAAAGTGCAGGTTGAATTTGTTTCAGCCAATCCAACTGGGCCTTTGCATGTTGGTCATGGTCGTGGTGCGGCATATGGCTCGGCGGTAGCTGATTTACTGGCGGCTGTCGGTTTTGATGTGCAGCGTGAATACTATGTTAATGATGCGGGTCGGCAAATGGACATCTTGGCGGCGAGTATTTGGTTGCGTTATCTTGAGGAATGCGGTGAGGTCTTTACTTTTCCTAGTAATGCTTATCGTGGTGAATATGTTCGCGACATAGCGGCTAATTTGCATCGTCAAGCAGGTAATGAGTATCGTCACCCTGTTACTTTGGTTTTTGAAGACATTCCAGCCGATGAGCCAGAGGGTGGCAATAAAGATGAGCACATTGATGCTTTGATTGAGCGTGCAAAAACTTTACTAGGCGCTAAAGAATATCAATTCGTTTTTCAGGCAGGGCTAAATGAAATTCTAGTGGATATTCGTCAGGATTTAGGTGAATTCGGGGTTAATTATCAAGAGTGGTTTTCCGAACGTCAATTAATGGATGATGGCTCTATAGATGAGGCGCTTAAGCGTTTGGATGCCGCTGGTCATTTATATGTAAAAGACGGCGCTACTTGGTTTGCTTCGAGTAAATTAGGTGATGAGAAAGATCGCGTTGTTGTTCGAGATAACGGCCAAGGTACTTATTTTGCCTCGGATATCGCTTATCATATGAATAAGTTGGATCGCGGTTTTGATCAGATTATTAATATCTGGGGCGCAGATCATCATGGCTACATACCGCGCGTTAGAGCGGCAATGCAAGCTTTAGGCGCAGATACGGATAAATTAAAAGTGCTATTGGTTCAGTTTGCCGTATTGTACCGCGGGGATGAGCAGGTGCAAATGTCTACACGGTCTGGTTCTTTTGTTACTTTGCGTCAATTGCGAAATGAAGTGGGGCAAGATGCCGCACGCTTTTTCTATGTGATGCGTAAATCAGAGCAACATATGGATTTTGACTTGAAATTGGCAACCTCTAAATCTAACGAAAATCCAGTTTTTTATGTGCAATATGCACATGCGCGGATTTGTAGTGTGTTAAGACAATTGGATGAAAAAGGCTTGGCGCGTAATATTACTTTAGGTGACGAGAGTTTAGAGCGATTGATTGAGCTTCAAGAAATCAGTTTAGTGAGTCATTTAACGCGTTATCCAGAAATGCTCGAAAAAGCAGCCGTTCAATATGAACCGCATTTGTTAATTAACTATTTACGCGAGTTGGCGGCAGAATTTCATAGCTACTATAACGCGCATCAATTTATTGTTGATGATGAGGCGGTGCGTAATGCCCGGTTAAATTTAAGTTGTGCGGTGAAGCAAGTTTTAGCCAATGGGCTAAACTTATTAAGGATCAATACACCGGAAGCAATGTAATGGCTCAAGATTATAAGCATCGTGCAGGCTTACCTAGAAAAGGAGGCACGGCAAATACACCGCCTCCGACAAACCCAGGTCAGCGTAAATCACCACTTAACTCTAGTAAACCAAATAAGCCTAGAGTAAACACCAGGAAAGCAACATCTACAGTTAATACTGAAAAAGTATCTGTGGGGCGCTGGGTTTTAGTGGTCGTAATTGTCGCTGTATTTGCTTATTTTTTATATCGCATACCTTCAACAACAGAGCTAGAGTCAGAGTCAGCGCGTAGTAAGCCGATCACGATAACTCAAGCTATCAGACCAGACGTTAAAAAAAGGGAAGTAAAGCCGGTGCCATTAAAAGTAATAGCGCCTGTTGTTGAAATGGAAGTAAAGCAAGAAGTTAAAGCAATGGAGGTAAAACCAGTTCCATTAAAAGTAATAGCGCCCGTTGCCGAAAAAGCTAAACCTAAAGCTATACCAAAGCCTGAAGTTCAGTTTGATTTTTATAAAATTTTGCCCGAGGCAGAATTTGTCGTACCTGATTACGAAGTAAAAACCCGCAAACGTGAAGAGTTGATTGGTAAAGTAAAGGAAGGTGCGTCTTATTCCGTTCAGGCGGGTTCCTTTCGTAATTTTAAAGATGCCGATAGCTTAAAAGCGAAGTTAATTCTAATGGGATTCTCCCCTAAGATCGAAAAAGCACCCGTTAAATCAGTGATTTGGTATCGGGTTAAGATGGGGCCTTATCCGCGCATAGGGTCAGTAGACGCTATCAAATCACGCTTAACTGCTAATGGCATGGATGCTTTGGTTATTGAGTTACGAGAATAAACAGAATGTGGGGTTGTAGGAATAAGGAGATAGGTATTTGTTGAGGCGTGTAAAAAATATCCTCTGTTAACGAGAGTCAACAGAGGACGTTTTAGTTCAAATTATTTAAAGTCATTACTATATTTTTTTATGCCTTCAAATAATTCCGCTTCTTGCTGTACAGATTTTGTGTCTTTGCTGTAATTTAGATGTTCTGTTTCTCTACTTTTTAGGATTGTGACGAGTCCAATCGCAAGGAATGCACATACCGCAACAATGATAATATAAGTATTATCCTTTTTTTCTTTAGCCATTTTAAAAATCCTATTGTTGTTATTGTGGAGTAACCATACAAAAATTATTTAAATTTTTCATGGTAACATTTTTTTTGTAATATAGATTTAATGTTAAGAACTGTAAGGTAATCAACTATAGTTGATGTCGAATTTTTATATTAGTTTTTAATCGACACAATATTTATACCATAAAAAATCTTTTATCTAAACAAGAAAGTAGCAGAACTTAATTTAAAGCGTGCTATCTTTTCAGGTTGTTTCACTGAGAATTATCTCTGTTGTTAAACTTTTTAAGTATAATTACTTATATTTATTAAGTGAATTTCTATATTGAAATTAATTCAACAAATCAATCAGTAAGCCCTCTAAGTTTTGCAGCTGATGTTCTATGGTTAAGCGATTAGCTAAGATAATGGCTTTTAGTTCGGTAAGCGCATAATTGAAATCATTGTTAACGACCAAATAATTATATTCTGCGTAATGGCTCATTTCGTTGACGGCATCTTGCATGCGCCGATCAATCACAGCTTTACTGTCTTGACCGCGACCTTGTAAGCGTTGACGCAATATCTCAGTAGAGGGCGGCAGAATAAAAATAGAAATAGCATCGGGAAAAATATATCTAATTTGTTCCGCGCCTTGCCAGTCTATTTCTAAAATAACATCATTACCTTGTTTTAAACGCTCTTCGACCGACTTTTGTGATGTACCATAATAATTATCAAAGACTTGAGCGTACTCAAGAAACGCTTGTTGATCGATCAGTGTTTTAAACTTTTCCACTGAAGTAAAGACATAATCAATACCGTTTACTTCGCCGGGGCGTTGCGCGCGAGTGGTATGCGATACGGACACCATGAGTTTGTCGGTAATAGGAACAAGTTTTTTAATTAAACTGGTTTTTCCAGCACCAGAGGGTGCTGATATGATATATAGTTTGCCTTTTTTCATGGTTCGACTCTCTTACTCAATATTTTGTACTTGTTCGCGCATTTGCTCAATGAGCACTTTTAGTTCGATAGAAATAGCGGTCATTTCTTTGTCGGCTGATTTTGAGCCTAAGGTATTGGCTTCACGGTTCATTTCTTGCATAAGAAAATCTAAACGCCGCCCAATGGGATCGTTTTGCTCTAACACCCGAAGTACTTCGGTAATATGTGTATCCAAGCGGTCTAATTCTTCATCGACATCGAGTTTTTGCGTTAATAAAACCATTTCCTGTTCGATACGCTCATTATTAGGTTCGGCAACTAATTCAGCAATATGTGCTTTAAATTTAGTGCGTAAAAGGTCTAAAACAACAGGCATGCGGGCGTGCGCTTGGCCGACAAATTTTTGTAGCTTGATGCAACGAGTACGAATGAGGTGGCTAAGTTGTGCGCCTTCTCGCTGACGCGCTTCTAGTAAATTATCGATAGCTGTTTCTAGTAGTTGTTGCAGTGCTAGTTGTAAGGCGGCTTTATCGCTTTCTTTTTCGACTTGTATGCCAGGAAAGGCAAGCACTTCGAGCGCTGAGAATGAGCGTGAAGTGCCCATTAACTGTTCTATGTCTTTGGTGGTCGTTAATAAAGCTTTAACCGCCTGCATATCTACAGATACTGCGTGTTGCATTAAATTATGTTTTTTATAGCTAAGGCTGCATTCTATCTTGCCGCGTTTCACTTTGTCGCTGATGGCGCTACGTATATCGGCTTCTGCAAAGCGAAAACGCTCGGGGATTTTTAAGCTAATATCACAGTAGCGGTGATTTACTGAGCGTAATTCGCAGTTTAGAGTTAGGTTTTCAAATTCCATTTCACTGTTGGCAAAAGCCGTCATGCTATTAGTCATGTCTGTTCCTTGATTAAGAGGTGTGTAATAAAAAGTGGCGTAATAATTGTTCGGTATCAGCCATACCTTGTTCTAAATTTTTGATGATTTCTGGCATGGTGATTTCACCGGTTGTTTTTCCTGCAGCCCAGTTGGCAATAACCGAGCAGTTAGCATAGGGTATTTCCAGTTCTCTAGCGAGTCCGGCTTCTGGCATTCCCGTCATACCGACTAAATCACAGCCATCACGTTCCATACGTGAAATTTCAGCGGCAGTTTCTAAGCGTGGTCCTTGAGTACAACCATAGATGCCACCTGCTTGTATGTCTAGCTTAAGTGCTTTTGCACTAGCAATTAATTGTAGTCGTAAAGCTTCATCATAGGGATAGCTAAAATCAATATGCTGCACGGGATCGCTATCTTCAGCCAAAAAGCTGTGTTCGCGGCCATAGCTATAGTCAATGATTTGCGCGGGAATGGCAATACGCGCCGGATACATTTCGGGGGTAATACCACCGACGGCAGCAACGGCAATAATTTGTTCTGCACCGGCTTGTTTTAATGCCCAGAGATTGGCGCGATAGTTAATTTTATGTGGCGCGATAGTATGCGGATTGCCATGGCGCGCAAGGAAAATAACTTTTTGTCCATCAAGCTCACCGATAATGCATGCCGCTGATGGATCGCCGTAAGGGGTTATATACAGTTGCTCATCGATGATGTTAATGGATTCTATCTGAGTTAAGCCAGAGCCGCCAATAATTGCTGTTGTTTTCATAGTTGTGTGTTTGTCTATATTACCCTTGCTATTAAGCACAAGCGTAGATGCCCGCGGCATTGCGCAAGTAGCCTTTGTAGTCCATGCCATAGCCGTATAAATAATGGTCGGCAACTGTAAGGCCTATAAAATCAGCTTGCACTGGTTTCGGTTTGTTGATTTGTTTGTCGATTAACACGGCACTATAAATTTGCTTTGCACCTTGTTCCTGACAATATTGATAAATCGCTTTAAGAGTTAAGCCTTCATCAAGAATGTCATCAATAATCAGTATTGCCCGATTTTTAAGCTCACTGGCGGGTTTTTGTAGCCAATTAATATGGCTGCCACTGGTTTCGTTGCCGTAGCGGCTGACATTAATAGCATCGAGTGTTAAAGGGAAATTAAGCTTAGTCATTAATTTCCCAGCGGTTACTATGCCGCCATTCATAACACATAAGATAATCGGATTCAGCGTTGCTAATGAGCTATTAATTTTTTCTGCCATAACATTAATGGCCGCTTCTACTTCCGCTTCTGAATGCAGTAATTTGGCGTTTTTTTGTACCTGTTCAATTTCATTTAGCATAAGACTCAGCCAGTTTAGTAATTTGTTGGCTAATGGTTTGCCATTTTAAGCTGTTTTTAAGTGCTTGTTGCGCTAGGCTTGGTTTGCCTAGCATCGCTAATAAGCGTTGTTCGCGTAGTGGAATGTATTCTATTGGAGTGGCATCTAAAACCTGCTCAGCGGCAAGTGGGTTATTACAGACTAAAATCATATCGCAGCCTGCTTGGCGTGCTAGTTTTGCGCGTTCAGGAAAGTCGCCAACAGCGGCGGCACCTTCCATGCTTAAGTCATCACTAAATACAGCGCCATTAAAACCAAGTTGTTTACGTAAGATTTCTGTTATCCAAATAGTGGAAAATCCTGCGGGTAGCTCATCAACGGCAGGATAAACAACGTGAGCGGGCATAATGCCCTCTAAGCCCTCATTAATTAGCTGTTTAAACGGCAGAATATCTTTATTATAAATACTGTCAAAATCACGATCATCAACAGGTAATGTTAAATGTGAATCCAAGGCCACTGCGCCATGCCCAGGAAAATGTTTACCAATGGCTGCCATGCCAGCGCTACGCATGCCTTGTCTAAAGTTGCTCGTCAGTTGGCAGGCTTGTTCGGTGTCTTGAGAAAATGAGCGATTGCCAATAATTTCACTGACACCGCAATCAATATCTAAGACAGGAGCAAAGCTGAAATCAACGCCAAGGCTAAGTAATTCGACAGCCATTAGCCAGCCCGCATCATTGGTTAATTCAGGTTGCTCGGCATAAGCAGCGGCAGGCGGCAGGCGAGTAAAGCCATTTTGAAAACGCTGCACGCGGCCGCCTTCTTGATCAACGGCAATGAGTATGGAGCCTTTTCGCGCGGCTTTTATTTGTTGATTTAATTCGGCAATTTGCTCTGGTGCTTCGTAATTGCGCGCAAATAATATAATCGCCCCGGTATTGGGGTGGGCAATTTTTTCTTGATCATATTGACTCAGGCTTGTACCCTCAATGTCAATCATAACGGAGCCGATGGGCAATAGTTTTTTCATTTTAGATGGATGTGTGATATCAGGAATATAAAAAATCTCTGGAAGTAGATTTTAATAAGTTCATTGATGTGATGAATATTAAATATTATAAACAAACTTTGGGGTTGACGGCAGGATATTACATTTTTCCTTTTAGGGCTTTAGTTTGCAGATATGGACTATATTATAAAGTGTAGTCGACTGAAGTTCGTCTGATTTCTGCCGATATAGACAGTTGTAATGGCAATTAAGTATAGCTAAAAAGTTGGATGCCTATGCGTTGTTTTATTGGCATAAAGGTTGATAGGGAAGGTTTTTGATTACAGGGATAATGGGGTTTTATTGAGTACATTCATTAGAAACGGTGGGCTGTAAAAAGGAGGTGTTTTTAACCTCTTTTAACTTCCTACCTCAGATATAAATATACAAAAATGAAAATTAGAACCGTCAAAAAATTACTACTGTTTATAATTTTAATTGGCCTATTAATTAGCTATGATGACAGCGATCCTGTGATCAAGGATATTCGTAAACAAGGCAAGTTAATTGTTTTGACGCGGAATGCTCCCACGACCTATTATCTTGATGCCAATGATGAACCTGCTGGGTTTGAGTATGATTTAAGTAAGGCCTTAGCTGATTCTTTAAATGTTGAAGTGGAATATAAACTCTATGACAATACCAGCGAGATTATGCGCGCAATTAGCGAGGGAGAGGGGCATATTGTTGCGGCCGGATTAACACCATCGGATAGTCTTAATATTGAGCAAATATCTGGTCCTGGCTACAAAACGGTACAGCAACAAGTGGTTTGTCACCGTGATGCTAAGCCGCCAAAAGATACTGCGGGTTTGCTCGGGAAATCTATACTGATTATTGCCGAAAGCGGTTATCAAGATAGCTTATTGGAACAGAAAGAAAATTATCCTGAGCTAATATGGCAGGTCACTAGTAATTTATCTACTGAGGAAGTGTTAGAAAAAGTGGAAAAAAAAGAGGTAGATTGCACCATAATCAATTCTAATATCATGTCTCTTAATCGCCGCTATTACCCGAATTTAATAGTGGCTTTTCCTATTTCTGAAGCACGTGAATTAGCGTGGATGCTGCCACCAGATGCGGAATATTTTAAACAGTATGTTGATGATTGGTTTGCCAAAACTGAAGAAAGCTCAACACTGAATATTCTTAATGAACGTTATTATGGTTTTGCTGATATTTTTGATTATTATGATAACTTTATTTATCTGAAGCGTATTACAAGTCGATTGCCCCGATATGAGACGGCTTTTAAACAGGCGGCTGAACAATATGAATTGCCTTGGACTTTGTTGGCGGCTCAAGCTTATCAAGAGTCTAGTTGGAATGCTAAAGCACGTAGTTCTACAGGTGTTGGTGGTTTAATGATGTTGACTCAAAAAACCGCTGAAGCTATAGGTATTAATAAACGTATGGATCCTCTGCAAAGCATTAAAGGTGGTGCGAAGTACTTAGATAAGATGTTGCAGAAAATACCTGATGATGTCGCCGAGGTAGATCGCATCTGGTTTGCGCTAACTGCTTATAATGTAGGTTTTGCGCATTTACTTGATGCCAGAGAGTTAGCTGTGCGACTGGGTAAAAGTCCAAATACCTGGCATGATATGAAAGAGGTGTTACCTTTGTTAAGTCAGAAGCAATATTACAAAAAGCTGAAGTACGGCTATGCAAGAGGCGCTGAGCCGGTTAAATATATTGATCGGATACGCTATTACCAAGACGTATTAGTGAATAATTTAAATAAAAGCGTGGCGGATGATACTGTTATGTCGGGTAAAAAATAATTTGAAGATTACCCTAATGTGCTTAGGTGTAATTTACAATTGAGTTTTTCGTGGTTTATTTAGTTTCTAATCAATCTCTAGAATTTTAACTCTAGGGGGTATTTTTTAAAATGGAGAATTATTGTGCGTATTTTTTTATTATTACTAAGCCTTTTATGTGTCCCTAATTATGTTGCAGCGGCTGATGAGGTCGTTGAAGAGGTTGTGGAATATTTGGCGATGACACCTAAATTCACGGTTAATTTAGCAGAGCCAAAAAAGTATTTACGCATAGATGTGCAGCTAATGGTTGAAGGTGATAAGGCCATAGAAAAAGTTAAAAAGCATTTGCCTGCATTGCGTCATAGTTTGATTATGCTCTTTAGTGGTAAACCTGCAGCTGATTTACAGACAGCGGAACAGAGGGAAGCATTAAGATTAGAGG
>JAIPFI010000094.1 GCA_021736705.1 Methylococcaceae bacterium
GTTGCGCGATGGCGATACTTTGTCACGTTTGGGAGGGGATGAATTCGTCTTGCTATTACCCGATACAGACCAAAACGGCGCTCGCGAAGTTGCCACAAAATTAATCAAAGCACTTAGCCCCCCATGCTATATAGAAACCAATGAATTAGTCATTACCATTTCAATAGGTATTGCCATTTATCCGCATGATGGACAAGATTTTGAAACTTTATCTAAAAATGCGGATATCGCGATGTACCGTGTAAAACAAACGACGCGCAACGATTTTTGTTTTTTTACCGAAGAGATGCAAGCGCATTCGACACGCACCTTACAGCTGCTAACGGCATTGCGCCATGCCCTGGCACGCAATGAATTACAGTTGCATTATCAACCGCAAATTGATATGCAAAAGAGACACATTATTGGCGCAGAAGCCTTATTACGTTGGAAAAATCCCGAACTGGGCATGATCTCCCCAGCAGAATTTATCCCCATTGCCGAATCCAGTGGCTTGATTATCCCTATAGGAGAATGGGTATTACGCACTGCGGTTAATCAATTGAAAAGTTGGCTAGATAGTGGTTTAGCGCCGATGTTAATCGCAGTCAATCTATCTGTCGTACAATTCCGCCACCCGAACCTACCCGCTCTGGTGACAGAAATTCTGAATGATGCCAAATTAGCCACAGAATATCTGGAACTAGAACTAACCGAAGCGGTGGCCATGGACAAGCCACTAGAAGCAATCGCCATCATGAATGATTTACATCAACGCGGCATTCGCATGTCCATTGATGATTTTGGCACTGGTTATTCCAGCTTAAGTTACCTGAAAAAGTTCAAAGCATACAAACTAAAAATTGATCAGTCTTTCGTGCGCGACATCTGTCACGATCCAGATGATAAAGCGATTGTTACCGCCATCATTACCCTAGCCAATAGTTTAGGAATGAAAACTATTGCCGAGGGCGTCGAAACTGTCAGTCAATTAGACTTTCTGCGCTCACAAGCTTGTGATGAAGTGCAAGGTTACTATTTCAGTAAGCCACTACCCAGCGAGGAGTTTGCTGCATTTGCTAAAAATCTAACTATACCACCCAACTAAAATATCAAACCCTACCAATATAAAGCGACGCTCTGAATCGCTAATATTCTAAATATCATAAAGGCGGGCTAAAGCATTCCTCCTGAATGACAAGTAAATTGACCGCGCCATCGTTAAGCATTATTAGGTCGAACCTTAAAAAACAAAGCATACAACACCGGCACAGCAATTAAGGTCAATAATGTTGCAAACGCCAAACCGCCCATAATGGTCACCGCCATACTGGCAAAAAAAGCATCATTTAATAAGGGCAGCATACCCAGTATGGTCGTGATTGCCGCTAAAAATACCGGGCGAATACGACTGACGCTGGCATGGATAATAGCATCGTAATGATCTTTATCTTCGGCAATCTGCGTGTCAATTTCATCGACTAACACAATCGCGTTTTTCATCAACATACCCGACAAACTTAACAAACCCAGCAAAGCCATAAAACTAAACGGCTTGCCTGAAGATAATAAACCAATCACCACACCACACACCGACATCGGCACCACCAGCCAGATAATCAGTGGCTGACGCACTTTGCCGAACAATAAAATACTGATAATCAGCATCACCAACATACTAACAGGCAGTTTAGAATTTAACGCAGTTTGCGCATCGCGTGAGCTTTCATATTCGCCGCCCCATTCCATTTTATAATTCGCGGGTAATTTAATCGCTTCAATTTGACTTTTAATGCGCTTAAAAGATTGATCAGCCGTTAAGCCAAACGCCGGATCCGCTTGTGCTGTTAATGTACGCACACGGTTACGGCGATGCACTAAGACATCTTCACTCACCGTTTCAACGCGATCAATCACTTGGGTAATCGGCACAAAAGTTTGCGTTATGGCACTGAAAACCAAGCGGTCATTCAAACGACTCGCATCGTGACGCTCGACATCAGGCGGTCTAACGACAATAGGAATAAGCTTGTCATTTTCACGATAGGTGCTCGCCTGTACGCCAGTCGTCGCAAACTGTAAACTCAGTGCCACGTCACTCAAACCAATACCTGCAATTCTTGCCCGCTCGGCATTAAACACGGGCGCTAGCACAGGCTCTTTTTGGCGCCAATTAGTGCGTATATCAATCAAGCCATCATTAGCCGCCATGATATGAGTCGCTTCCGTGCCCAACTGACGCAAGATAGCAGGGTCTGATCCCGAAAAACGCGCTTCAATCTTAGAACCGACACTGGGGCCAAATACCAAACGCTGCGTACGTATTTCGGCATTCGGATAAGCACCACTCAGCTCTTGCTTTAGTTCTGCCGCCAACCTATCAATCAACGCCCTATCATTAACACGCACAATAAATTGTCCGTAGGAGCTGTTCGGTTGCTCAGGCGTATAAGTGAGCATATACCGACTCGCACCACGACCTATAAAACTAGCAACAGAAACAACCCCGCTTTTAGCGCGAATTAAATCATCAATTTCCGCCATATCCTGAGCCGTCGTACGAATATCAGCGCCTTCTGGCAACTGATAATTAATATAAAAAAGCGGTGTATTCGAGTAGGGAAAAAATTCTTGCTTAACCGAACCAAAACCAGCAAAACAGGCAACCGTAATCAACACTAAAGCAATAATCGTCAAGACACGCGCATGTAACACGCCTCTCAGCACCGCCTCGTAAACTTTATAGACAGGACTAGCATAAGGATCTGCTTCACTATCCTCTGACTTTACGGTAAGAAACAAATAGCCAAATAACGGCGTCACAGTAATCGCTAAGACCCAGCTTAATAACAAAGAAAAACTAATCACGGCAAATAAGGAAAATAGGAATTCCCCGGTAATATCAGACGATAAACCAATACCGGAAAACGCCATAATACCAATCACCGTTGCCCCGAGTAACGGAATTTGGGTTCGGTCTGTCGCCAAGCAAGCCGCTTCTTTCGCTCGCATACCGCGCTGCATATTAATCAGCATCCCTTCAGCAACTACAATGGCGTTATCCACCATCATCCCCATGGCAATAATCAAAGCGCCCAAAGAAATACGCTCCATATCTATACCAAACAGGCTCATAAACAATAAAGTGCCTAAGACGATCAGTAGTAAGGTCGCCCCCACAATTAAGCCGATACGCCAGCCCATCATCAGACATAGCACTAAAATTACAATCGCAACGGAGACAATCAAGTTTTCAATAAAACCATTAATCGAATCATCAACGACTTTATGCTGTTCGTAAATTGGCGTAATCTCCACCCCTAAAGGAATGCGTGCTTTCAACTCTGCCAGACGGGCTTCAACGGCTTGTCCTACGACGACAATATTGGCATCAGCCACACCTGAAACCGCCAAAGTAAAAGCCTCTGAGCCATTAAAACGCACTAAATGATCAGGTATTTCTGTCGGTTGACGGCTTATATTAGCAATATCAATTAAGCTGATTTGTTCAGTCGTGCCGGGTTTACCAATGCGTAAATTTTCAATTTGCGCCAGAGAATCAAAACCCTCTCCTGAGACGATGCGAATTCGACGACCTTCTATAGTGACAGCGCCCGCATCGGCCACGGTATTTTCCGACTGGATAATAGCCAACACCTGTTGCGTTGATAAACCTAAGCGGGTAATGCGGTCGCAGGAAATTTCGATATAAATCGTTTCCTTACGCTCCCCAGCCGTTTCAACTTTAGCTACATTGGCAACCGTTAATAGTTCGCGCCTTAAAAAGGTGGAAATATCCAGAATCTCTTTGGTAGAAAATCCCGGAGCGGTGACGGCATAAAAAATCCCGTAAACATCACCAAAATCATCGTTAACAATCGAAGATCGTATGCCAGCGGGTAAATCCTTTTGCGCATCACTGACTCTACGGCGCAATTCGTCCCAAACTTGCGGCATAGTATGTTTATCGTAAGTATCTTTGATTTCAACGGTAATTTCAGAAATTCCCGGTTTAGATTTTGAAGTAATCCTTTTAATCTGGGGTAATTGCTGAATTTTGGATTCCAGCAACTCAGTCACTTCCTGCTCCACTTCAAACGCGGTAGCGCCTTGATACTGAGTAACGACCAAGGCTTGTTTAATGGTAAAAGCAGGGTCTTCTAAACGACCCACACTGTCTAAACCCCATAACCCGCCAATTAAGCAGAGCAAAATCAATAGCCAAGTATTGACCGGACGTTCAATAGCGCTGCGTGCAATTTCTAAGCTCATTTTGCTATCCTTTTAAAATGCCACGAAACGACGCACAGACATACCTTCACGCAATAAATGTGCGCCAGCCGTCACAATTTGCTCACCTTGTTGCAAGCCCGATAGCACAGGGATTTTTTGTTTTTTAATCGTACCTAAGATGACTTTACGTGCGCTCACGGCTTCTGTTTGTGGATTAAAAACCCAAACACGAGGTGCGCCTTGCTCATCATAATCAATAGCCGATACCGGAATGGCTAATTGCGGGGCTTCCTTGCCCTCTGTTTTACTAATAATGACAATCACCGTCATACCCGGTAAGACCTGCTGATGCTCTTTTCTGGATAAACCAAAGATCACTTCATAAGTCTGTGCCACGCTACTGGCTTCCGTCATATGCTCTCGGTAGCTAAGCGGAAAACGTTGCTCAGGTCGGTCTTTAAAAACACCTTCGGCTTTAAAATCTGATGCTTGCTCCAGTAGACTCACCATATTTTCGGGGATATTAATACGCACACGTAACTCGGTTAAATCCTGCACGCGAACAATCGGCTGATGCGCGCCGACATTGGTGTAATTATCAATTAACCGCTGGCTTAACAAGGCATCGAAAGGCGCGATAATTTGAGTATACGACTGGTTACGCTGCGCAGTTTCTAGCGCAACTTGACTCAATTTATAGCTGGTTTCCGCTTGATCCAACATGGCTTTAGGTAAAGATCCCGACTTCAGCAAATTACGTTTGCGAGTTAAATCCAATTTAGCTAAATCAAACTGTGCTTTCGCCTGCTCAACGGCAAGACGAAAATCGTTCTGATCCAATGCGGCAATCACGCTACCTTTAGGAATAAATACTCCCTCTTGAGCGGGTAACTTGATTAATCGACCTGGCACCTGAAAAGATAAATCAACCGTGCTGACCGCATCAATACGCCCGGTAAAGCGTCGTTGCATTAAGGTATTGTTCGCCGAGACAGCTTCAACGCGCACTGTGCGCATAGGCTCCTTAGGTATTTCAGCTGCACCGTCACAGCCGTTGAGCATAATAAACAACGCAAAACAGCCAAGCCCTTTAAGCACAAAAGAACTCCCTTTTGCCAAAACATTTTTTGAGAAATAATATGTCATCTGTTGTCCTTATTGACTTAGCTATTAAATAAATTGAGATACTGCATGTTATAAAATGCCCAGCGCACGACGTAAGTTCAAATTAGCCATGACCGCATCATAACGGGCATTATTAAAATTATCATAGGTTCTAATACGCAAGCTTTCTGCATCTAAAACCTCAGTATGCGCTGCAAGCCCTTGCTGATAGCGTTCAGTACTGACTTTTAAATTTTCATCTGCCTGCCCAGTCGCTTTTTGCGTCACCGCCACGCGCTTTTGCGTTTCTTGAATAGCCAACCAAGCTTGGCGAACCTGCAACTGAATAGCACCAACTAAATCTTTACGCTGCGAGCTCACGGCGAGCGCTTGACTACTCAAAGCATCGCTGCGGTGCGCGGTCGAACCATCGTATATTTGCCATTGCACCGTGGCATTCGCCATCCACATGCCTTCGTAGGTTTGATACTGATTTTGGGTATATTGATAACCACCACTGACATTCACTTGCGGCCATAAGCCCGCCTTAACGCTTGCAGCCTGCTGTTCTAGGGCATGTGCCTGTTCAGCAAGCCCACTTAACTCTGCTCGTTTCAATAACGCTTGCTCGCTTAATGCAGCATAATCACCTTGCGGTATCTCAGGAAATTGCTCAATTAATTCAACCTTAGCCGTTAAATCACGATTGAGTAATTGATTAAAATTAGCTTTAGCCATTTGTACGCTATTTTCTTGCTGCAATACCTGTTGCTCTGCATTACTCAATTCAACCTCTGCCGCCAACAAATCATTACGCGCGACCATGCCCTGATCATAGAGATTTTGTACGTCTTTGGCGTGCGCTTTTAGACTGATGACATGACTCTGCGCAACTTCTAACGCGGTTTCAGCCCGAAAAATAGCAATAAAGGCATTCGCAACCTGTAATTTTATATTTAAAATGGTCGTTGTTTCATCGTACTGACTAGCTAATGAAGCGGCTTCTGCCGCTTCAATGCCGTGACTAATACGACCACTGGTAAAAACAGGTAAACTAATAATGGCTTTAGCATTTGCACTACCAGCCGTACTGATAGGAAACTGGGCGGGTCTACCCTCTACATTAGTTTGTGCAGAAGGTGTCTCACTTAATTGCGTATAACCACCACTGACATTAAGCTGTGGCATACGCTGCCCCTGAGCTGCGGATATTTGCTGCTCTGCCGCCTGACTATTAGCTTTAGCAGCAAAAATACGCTGATTTTTATTAACCGCTTCGGCAAAGGCTTGCTCCAGAGTTTCCGCAGCTAGCCCTTGCTTAGCCATCATTAATGCCAGCAAACAAATACTTTTTTTATTCATGTGCATATAAAAATCCTTGCATATAAAATTCCACCACTTTATTAATATGTTCTGTTTTTTGTGTCTCTGATGGCGCAACTTTAGTTCCTAGAAGGCACTGAAAATGCAAATCACCTTTTAATAAACTAAAAAAAGCATCCGCAGCAAAGGCTGTATCTGAAATATTAACCCGCTCATGCTGATTAATTTTTTCCAAATAGCTTTCCAATAGCTCCAAGGCAGCGCGCGGTCCACTGTTATAAACTAATAGTCCCAATTCTGGAAAGGCATGACACTCGGCAATGACCAAGCGATAAATGGCCAACGCCTCTTCAGCAAAAATTAAATCGACAAAACCAGCGGCAATCTTTTTTAAATTATTTTCCATACTTTCTGATTCCATAGATACATCATCTATAGTTTGCAATAAAACAGCGCATAATTCACTGATAACCGCGGCCAATAAATCACTCTTACTGGCGAAATACTTATACAACGTCGCTTTAGAAACGGGCGCAGCCTGAGCAATTTTATCCATGCTCGCGGCATTAAAGCCCTGCTCAAGAAATAAAGTTGTAGCACTTCTGATGATATTCTGTCGTTTTGAACAACTAACGTTTAAAGTCATGCCTTTATATTAGATACTAATACTGCCGTTTACAATCAGAAATAAATATAAACTAAACTGTTCAGTTTAGCAAAGTTTACTTTTCTCAAGGTGAGTCATACTTAAGCTCGAAACTAAATAAAAGCTAACTCACCCCTTAAGCAGCAAATCAAACGCTAAAGCACAACAGTTAATGCTAAAATGACCCTTTTTTTCGACTAATAAGTAAACCGTGCCTAAAACCCTATCCCGCATAGCATTAACCCCTGGCGAACCTGCTGGAATTGGCCCTGATTTGTGCATACAACTTGCGCAACAGGAGCTAGCCTGCCAATTAGTGGTCATTGCTGACCCTGAATTATTAAAACAACGCGCCAAACAACTGAATTTACCCTTAGAAATTCAATTATTTAACCCCGAACAAACTATATCCGCTCATATTGCTGGCACATTGATCGTATTGCCTTGTTTGTTAAACACTCAAGCTGAATGCGGTGTATTAAATAAAAATAACAGTGCTTATGTATTAAAAACCATTGAAATAGCAACGCAAGGCTGTGTTTCAGGTTTATTTTCTGCCATGTTAACGGGGCCAGTACATAAAGGTATTATTAATGATGCGGGCATTGCTTTTACTGGGCATACTGAATTTATTGCCGATATAACCGGCGGTCATCCAGTGATGATGCTAGCAACGGAAGGTTTGCGCGTTGCTTTAGTGACCACGCATTTACCTTTAAAAGAGGTTAGCGCGGCAATCACTCCAGAAACATTAAACACAGTAATTCAATTGCTGAATAAGGATTTGCGCCTACGCTTCGGCATAGAAAATCCCCGCATTTTAGTCTGCGGCTTAAATCCGCATGCGGGTGAAGGCGGGCATTTAGGGCGTGAAGAAATTGAAGTTATCGAGCCAGTATTAAATCAGTGTCGAGCATCGGGCATCAACTTACAAGGCCCTTTGCCTGCTGATACCTTATTTACCGATAAATACCTGATCAATGCGGATGCTGTCTTAGCAATGTATCATGATCAAGGGCTACCGGTTTTAAAATACAAAGGCTTTGGCAAAGCGGTGAATATTACTTTAGGTTTACCTATTATCCGCACCTCAGTCGATCACGGCACGGCTTTAGACTTAGCCGGCACAGGCAAAGCAGACGCCGGCAGTATCCTGTATGCTTTACAAACGGCCATGCAAATGTCCAGCAACTTAGATAACTATTAATATGGCACATATAGCACGTAAACGTTTTGGTCAGAACTTTTTGCATGACCATCATATTATCAGCAACATCCTTGGCTCTCTGTATTACAACAAAGATCAGCATTGGGTAGAAATTGGTCCAGGACAAGGCGCCCTGACCGAATCCATACTCACTGACGGCATACAACTGGATGTCGTGGAATTAGATCGCGATTTAGTACGCTTTTTGAGTTTTAAATTCAGAAACTTTAGCAATCTCACGATCCACAGCTCCGATGCCTTAAAATTTGATTTTTCTGCCCTAGCTACTCAAGGTGAGAAATTACATATCTTAGGCAACCTGCCCTACAATATTTCCACGCCGCTAATGTTTCATCTATTGGAAAATACGCCGCTGATTGCGGATATGACCTTTATGCTGCAAAAAGAAGTGGTCGATAGAATTTGTGCGGAGCCAGGCAGTAAAAAATATGGCCGATTGAGTGTCATGATGCAATATTATTGTGCAACTGAGCACTTATTTGATGTACCGCCAGAAAGCTTTAATCCAGCCCCTAAAGTTATGTCTTCGATTGTGCGTTTAGTGCCGCATGCACAGCCGCCTGTTGTTATTGATTCCGTTAAATCACTGAATACTGTCGTGACGGCAGCCTTTTCACAACGTCGTAAAACATTACGTAATTCATTAAAAAAACTCATCTTAGAAACCGATATTACTGCCCTAGGGATTGATCCAACAATACGCGCGGAATGTTTAGCGCTAGAAGATTTTGCTAAGCTCAGCCAATTTGTACTCCAAAATCCTCTTCCAGAGGAATAAATCGCTCGCTATTAATCAAGAGGTAGGGCGAACTTTAGTCCGCTCTACCCCCGCATTATTTAAACTAATTGCTCTCAGGTACTGACAATGCTGCGCTTCACCGCCAATCTAAGTTTATTATTTACTGAAGTCCCTCTGATAAACCGTTTTGCAGCCGCAAAAGCGAGCGGTTTTAATGCGGTTGAAATTCAATTTCCTTATGAACTCAGTGCGCAAACTATAAAAACCGAACTAGATGCCCTGCAATTGTCATTGGTCTTATTTAATGTCGCTGCCGATGATTTATTACAAGGCGGCGAAGGCCTGGCCGCAGTCCCTGAAAAACAAGCGCAATTTAAATCGGCTGTAGCCCAAGCAGTTGAATACGCAAAAATTCTCAAACCCGAAGCGATTAATATTTTGCCCGGTCGCTGCTTTGATAAACAACGCCTTGCGGCATATCAACACAGCTTTAAAGATAATTTACGCTATGCTTTAAAGGCATTTTCACCGTTAGGTATTAAGACTGTTTTTGAAGCAATTAATACGCTCGATATGCCCGACTTTATCGTACACAGCAGTGCGCAAATGCTAGACATAATGACTGAAATTAATCACCCTGATTTAATGATGCAATATGATATTTATCATATGCTGATGATGCAGGAAGAACCTGCTCATTTTATTCCCCAATATAGCGATAAAATCGGTCATATTCAATTCGCCGATTGCCCAGGCAGACACGAGCCAGGAACTGGTAACACAAATTTTAATCAACTGTTTTCAATCATTAAAGCATCAAATTTTTCAGGTTGGGTAGGCGCAGAATACAAACCTTCAGACTCAACTATTAACACCTTAAACTGGCTAAGAAACAGCTATTAATCCTGTAGGCTGGAAAGAAATTAAGCCCCACTGAATTAGACTTGGAGCTACCAACTTAAGGTAGGACAGAAATTTTGAAAACAGAAGTCAGGAGTGCAATAGCTAAAGCTATTGCTGTTTCGGAAATAGCTAAAGCGTGTCACTCCAGTGATTTGTCCCGCTTTAAATGCGTAGCCAGAGTTGGCACATTGCGCGTCCAAGCGTACACGGTAAAGCATCTTGAACGTCTAACTACGCGGCTTGCACAGGAATAGTATGGCTAGTTCTAATCATTTCATTATTATCATTAAAATAAACTAAGGTCGGCTTAAAATTTTTCAACTCCGCCTCATTTAACTCTGCGTAAGTACAGACGATAATATAATCGCCAGGGCAAGCGCGACGTGCTGCTGCACCATTAATAGAAAAAACCCCCGAACCGTCTTCTGCACGAATAGCATAAGTTGTAAAACGTTCGCCGTTATTGACATTATAAATCTGGATTTGTTCATATTCTCTTATACCAGAATAGTCCAGTATCTTGCCATCAATAGCACAAGAGCCCTCATAGCCTAATTCAGCATGAGTTACCGTTGCTCTGTGTAATTTTGCTTTAAGCATTGTAATTTGCATATCAGTCTACGATCTCTAAAAATTTTGGAACCAAACATTATCACAAATTAATTTCATATAAACAAGAAACTAATGTTCAACATCTACCTGTATATTATCAATTAAACGTGTTTTACCTATCTTAGCCGCAACCAAAATAACAATTTCCGAGTCGTCCTGTCCGGCAGTTTGCAAGTCATATCGCCGACAAATAGAAAAATAATCCGGTCTAAATCCCTGCTCTTCTAGGAATTTTTTTTGTTGCTTTTCTATATCTATATAAGCTGTTTTTTTATCTCGAATCAAAACTTTAGCCGTACATAAAGATTGATACAGTTGTGGTGCTTGCTCGCGCTGCTCAGGCGTTAAATAGCCATTACGCGAACTCATTGCCAGACCATCAGACTCACGTACTGTTGGTACAGAAATGATTTCTACAGGCAAATTCAAATCAGCAACCATGGCATTAATCACGGTTAATTGCTGAAAATCTTTTTCGCCAAAAAAGGCTTTATCCGGCTGGACAATATTAAATAATTTACAAACGACTGTAGCAACCCCATCAAAATGCCCCGGCCTTGCAGCACCACAATGATTTTCTGAAACCTGACTAACACTGACCTTAGTTAGCTCATTCACCGGATACATTTCTTCGGTACTGGGCATAAAAACTGCATCAACAAATATGGCCTGTAATTTTTCTTGATCTGCTTGCTCAGTTCTGGGATACAACGAGAAATCTTCGCCCACACCAAATTGCGTAGGATTAACAAAAATACTCACAACAACGCGATCCGCTTGCGCCTTTGCTCTATTGACTAACTGCAAATGCCCAGCATGCAAGTTGCCCATCGTTGGTACAAAAGCAATACTTTCACCCGCCCTACGCCACTGCTTAAGCAATTCACGCAATGCTTTAATATCTGTTATACATTTCATTCGCTTAAAAACTATGTTCTGGCAATGGAAACTGGCTTTCTTTTACTTCTTGCACATAAGCCTGAATCGCCTCAAAAATAGAATCTGCTTGTTGCATATAGTCTTTAGTAAAGCGTGGAATTCTTCCTAAGCTAATACCTAACATATCGTAGACAACCAAGACTTGCCCATCACAGCCTACTCCAGCACCAATACCAATCACAGGAATAGTTAATTGTGCGCTAATTTTCTGTGCTAGAGCAGCAGGAACACATTCCAGAATAAGTATTTGAGCACCAGCCAACTCTACCTGCAAGGCATCCGCCAAAATCTTTTCCGCTGCATCAACATCCTTGCCTTGCACCGCATATTTGCCTAACTGATAAACCGACTGAGGCAATAAACCTAAATGCGCACAGACAGGAATGCCTTGCTGCACCATAAACTGAATAGCTTCTATGCGTGCACCTTCTAATTTAACCATTTGCGCACCACCTTGTTGAATTAATAAAGCCGCATTTTGGGCGGCCTGCATAGGGGTGGCATTACTCATAAAAGGTAAATCCGCAATAATAAAGGCTTGTTGACTACCGCGACTCACTATTTGCGTATGATAAAGCATATCTTGCATACTAACCGGTAAGGTACTCGAATGACCTTGCACAACCATACCCAAAGAGTCACCGACCAACAAAACATCAATGCCCGCTTGATCTATCAGCGCTGCA
>JAIPFI010000095.1 GCA_021736705.1 Methylococcaceae bacterium
GCATAATTCTTTGGCAAATAAGCTTAGTCATAAATTCTACCTATCTAAAGTTAATGATAAAAACGGTGTTACCTGATAACCAATAACTCACTATGAGCTATTTTGTCATCTGCACTATAAAATATTGCACAACATACAGCTGAGCACAATACCAAAACACATCCCTTGTCTTATTATCCCTGCTCTAGCCCAAAGGCTTTCAGTGCGCAAGCACACTGAAAGCCTCAACTATCGAAGCTTAACCGCGAATTTGCGCCATAACTTCAGAAGCAAAATCACCTTCAGCTTTTTCAATACCTTCACCTACTTCTAAACGAGTAAAAGCAAGTACTTTATTACCTTTAGATTTAGCCAGCTGCCCCACGGTCACTTTATCATCTTTGATAAATGCTTGACCTTCTAGCGTAATTTCCGCTAAGAATTTTTTAATTCGCCCACCAATCATTTTTTCAATAATGTCTGCTGGCTTGCCACTTTCTGCGGCTTGAGCAATAAAAATCTCTTTTTCTTTCTCAACTAACTCAGGCGCTACATCTGCCTCAGATACACAAACAGGCTTACTAGCAGCAATATGCATTGCTACATCTTTGGCTAACTCTTCGTCTGCTTTTTCCAAACTAACCAATACTCCGATTTTTTCGCCATGCAAATAAAATCCAGTACCGCCTACTGTTGCAACTCTTTGGAAACGTCTTAAGGCAATATTCTCACCTAACTTAGAAATCAAACCACGACGTACTTCATCAATTGTTTTGCCATCAGCCAATGTAAGCTCGTAAGCCTCTTCTGGAGTTGTAACATCTGAGGCTAAAATTGCATTAGCAATATCATTTGCAAACGCTTTGAATACATCGCCTTTAGCAACAAAATCCGTTTCGCAGTTAACATCAATAATCACGGCATTTTTCGTATCTGCGCTTTGTGCAACAGCAATACGCCCTTCAGCAGCAATACGACCTGATTTTTTATCCGCTTTTGCTAAACCAGCCTTGCGCATATTTTCAATCGCAAGCTCCATATCAGCATCTGCTTCAATTAATGCTTTTCTACATTCCATCATGCCTGAACCCGTTCTTTCACGTAGCTCTTTTACCATTCCAGCTGTAACACTCATGCTTTTCTACCTTTTATCTTTTCTTTAATTCTATAAAAACGCCCCCAAATGGAGGCGTTCATAAATGACTCATAATAATTCGCAAATCTGTCAATTATTATGCACAATCATGCGAGCTTATTCAGCTGCGCTAGTTGCTTCTTCAACAAATTCATCAGATTTAGCGGACATATCTAATCTCGCTGCTTTAGCTTCTAAAACAGCTGTTGCAACAGTTTCAACATATAACGTAACTGCACGAATTGAATCGTCATTTCCTGGAATAATATAATCAACACCTTTAGGTGAGTTATTTGTATCAACGATACCAATAACCGGGATACCTAATTTTTTAGCTTCGCTAAGTGCATTTTTCTCATAGCCTACATCAAGAACAAAAATGACATCAGGAATGCCACGCATATCTTTAATGCCGCCTAAGCTACGTTCTAATTTTTCCATCTCACGTTCCATGCCCAACGCTTCTTTTTTGCTGAATCGTTGTTGCAATGTCCCATCAGCCGTCATTGCTTCAAGCTCTTTTAAACGATTGATTGATTTTTTAATCGTTTTAAAGTTCGTTAGCATACCACCTAACCAACGGTGATTTACATAAGGCATACCGCAGCGAGCTGCTTGTTCTGCAACGGCTTTACGAGCAGACTTTTTAGTACCAACAAATAAGATGGTGCCTTTATTAGCAGCCATCTGACCAACATAATTCACTGCATCATTAAACAAAGGCAGCGTTTTCTCTAAGTTAATAATATGAATTTTGCTGCGTGCACCAAAAATATAAGGTGCCATTTGTGGATTCCAATAACGAGTTTGGTGTCCAAAGTGAACACCAGCTTCTAACATTTGACGCATTGATACTGCGGCCATTCTTCTCTCCAAATAATTCCGGAACAATTCCGGAAGGGTTACGCCTCCATCCATCCCGATTAGAAACCAGTTCTTATTTAAAAAACCAGCACCCAACTAACCGTGTCGATAGATGTGAGTATTAAGTAAATGAACTTGCCTTTATATCATATTTACTTTTTTACAACAATGGCAACTCTGTTAAAATTTATCTTCAAACAAATCCTGTTAATATATTAACCTCCAAACCTCAAGCAAGTATACCGTCATGTCAATCACCATAAAAACAGCCATCGAAATCGAAAAAATGCGCATTGCCGGGAAGCTTGCCGCAGAAGTGTTAGAGTTTATTGCACCTTACGTTATTCCCGGTGTAACTACCAACGAACTAGACCAACTTTGTCATGACTACATCATCAATGTGCAAGACGCCATTCCAGCTCCACTCAATTATCATGGTTTCCCTAAATCTATCTGTACCTCCATTAATTACACTATATGTCACGGCATACCTAACGAAAAGAAACTAAAAAAGGGTGATATTATCAACGTCGACATTACCGTTATTAAAGATGAATATCATGGCGATACTAGCAAAATGTTTTATGTCGGCGAAGTGACATCGCACGCCAAACGCCTATGTGTCATTACTCAAGAATGCCTAATGTTAGGCATTGAACAACTAAAACCAGGCTGCACACTTGGCGATATAGGTCATGCTATACAGAAGCATGCTGAATCCAATCGTTACTCGGTAGTTCAAGAATTTTGCGGTCATGGCATAGGCAAGAAATTTCACGAAGAACCTCAGGTTTTACACTATGGCAAGCCCGGCGAAGGCGCAATCTTAGAAGCAGGCATGATACTGACGATTGAACCTATGATTAATATCGGCAAGCGTCATATGAAAGTACTTAAAGATGGCTGGACAGCTGTCACAAAAGACCGTTCACTCTCAGCACAATGGGAGCATACCATTCTGATAACGCCGACAGGCCATGAAATACTCACTTTACGCCGAGAAGAAATGTGAATAACTTAAATGTCCACAACCTCACTAATGCACAACAGATCAAACAAGCCATACAAAAACATAACAGCTATCTAAAAAAAATTTTTTTCCCCGAACAAGCCATTCAACCACTATTACTCGCTAAATCACTGTTTATAGACCAAGTAATGCATGTTTTATGGAATCGTTTTATAAACCAAGCACCTGACCATTTCGCCTTAATTGCTGTGGGCGGTTACGGTCGAAGAGAAATGTTTCCGCATTCAGATATTGACATTCTTATTCTGTTTGATGATCACACCCCTGAACAAGCAAAAGAACAACTAAGTACACTCTGCACTTTTCTGTGGGACACAGGATTAAAATTAGGCCTAAGCGTACGTAGCAGCTCAGAGTGTCTCCAAGCTGCGACAGACGACCAAACGATTATGACTTGCCTAATGGAATCTCGGCACTTAGCGGGAAATGAAAAACTCAGCACAGACCTTAACACACAAATATCAGAACAAAATCCTTGGAGTTCTGAGCGTTTTTATAATGCCAAACTTGAAGAACAAAAAATCCGCCATCAAAAATTTCATGGCACAGCTTATAACTTAGAACCCAATATAAAAGAAAGCCCTGGTGGCTTAAGAGATCTGCAAATTATCGCATGGATTTTCAAGCATCATTACAAATGCGCAACTTTACGCGAGTTAACTCAATACGATTTCCTGCCCCAAAGTGAATATAACGAGTTATTTTCTGCTCAGGAATTATTATGGAAAATACGTTTTGCACTGCACTTACAAACAGGCCGATGTGAAGATCGATTACTCTTTGATTATCAGCGCGAAGTCGCGGCATTATTTGGCTTTCAAGAACAAAAAAACAATGAAGGTGTGGAGCAGTTTATGCAACACTACTTCAAAACGGTCATGCAATTAGAGCGCCTCAATGAAACCTTATTGCAATTTTTTAACGAAAGATGTTTAGCTCATGACAAAAAAACCTATCACCCCAACGTCATCAACGATAAATTTGACAGCATTGCCGGCTATATTGCAGCCAAAAGCATCGGCATTTTCGAAGTTCACCCGCGCGCTTTACTGGAAATTTTTGTATTAATACAAAAAATCCCCTCTATTAAAGGCATAAGAGCCACCACGATTCGTCTGATACGCAGCAATTTACACCTGATTGATGACAACTTCCGTCAAGATCCACTTGCCCGGCAACTGTTTATAGAGATATTACGCCAACCTCGTGCTATCAACCACGTACTACGCATGATGAATCGCTATGGCGTACTTGCTGCATACCTGCCCAGCTTTAATAATATTGTGGCACGCATGCAATATGACTTGTTTCATATTTATACAGTGGATGAACACACGCTCTTTGTGATCCGCAATTTACGTCGCTTCGCCCTAGAAAAACACAATGATGAACTGCCTTTTTGTAACAGTATTTTTCTATTAATTTCCAAACCACACATTTTATATATTGCCGGTTTATTTCATGACATTGCTAAAGGCAAAAAAGGCGACCATTCCGAACTAGGTAAAACGATTGCCCAACAATTCTGCATCGATCATAAAATATCAGACCATGATACAAAATTGATTTGCTGGCTAGTCCGCAATCATCTGGTTATGTCGACTACAGCGCAACGTAAAGATATTAGTGATCCGGAAGTTATCCATGAATTTGCCGCCAAAATAGGTACAACAGAATACCTAAACTACCTGTACTTACTTACCGTTGCCGATATTCGCGCCACCAACCCCGAGCTATGGACCTCGTGGAAAGACTCTTTACTAAAAGAACTTTACAGCGCCACCGCCAACGCACTGAGACGCGGACTAGAAAACCCGATCTTACAATTAGACACCATAAAAGAAACTCAATCCGAGGCATACAAAGAATTACTCAAAAAAGGACTATCACAAACAAGCATACAAAAAGCATGGCAATATATCAGCCCTGATTATTTTCTACGCTATTCTGCAGATGAGATTATCTGGCACACCATTGCCATTAGCTCTAGCGCCGAAAGCGACTTACCACTCATTCTCCTGCGCCCGCAAAACCAGCGCGGTAGCGCGGAAATTTTCATCTATGCACAGCACAAACAAGAAGACTTTATCTTTTCGCGCTGCACAACCGCGCTGGATAATCTCGGCTTAACTATTCTTGACGCAAGAATCATTTCCACTCAAGATCAGTACACACTCAATAGCTTCCAAGTGCTAGAACAATCCGGCACTCCGATTATTGAATTGCAACGCGAATTACATATTTGCTCTGCGGTAAAACAACAATTACGTGATCGCAGCAATAGCCAACACAAAAACCTGCATCAGCATTCGCGCCAGGCCACATATTTTCCTATTCGCACTCAAGCTCGTTTCCATCAAGACGCACAAAATAGATATGATATTTTAGAATTAATCACCACCGACCACCCAGGATTACTATCAGAAGTGGCTCAATTCTTTCGCGCAAATCAACTCAACATTATTAGTGCGAAAATCACCACGATAGGCAGCCGAGTAGAAGACATATTTTTTCTTAACACTCAAGCCGAACAGTTATTGAGTGACGAACAAAAGCAAAGTTTAGCTAAGGGCTTAATCTGGCAGCTAGAAAAATAACTAATCTTATATACATAGAGTTCAACTTAGATATCAGTACTTACGCAAACAAAGACCATGAACCCTTGATGCGCTATGTCAAACAGATGTCAAAGGGTTGAATTTTTAATTTTTACTTTACGAACCAAATGCACACAACAATATCGCTCAGCCGCTAAAAAGAAATAATCACTTTGGCGCCAGCTAAATGACTTTTTTCTATCCTTAACTCTCCACCGTAGGCTTGCACAATATTTTTTACGATAGATAGCCCAATACCATGTCCTGCAGTTGTTTGGTCTGCGCGCACGCCTCGCTGCAATAGTCTCTCTACTTTGTCTGAGGCTATGCCTACACCGTCATCATCAATAATTATTATCAATTGATTGTGCGTTTGCTCTGCTTTTATTGCTATCTGTTGATGCGCCCACTTAAAGGCATTCTCCAATAGATTACCTAACACTTCCATTAAATCGCCTTCATCACCTCTAAAGTTCAAACTGCTATCTACAGTAACTTGCACAGTAATAGCTCTATCAGCATAGACTTTTTGCAATGAGCTCAACAAACGATTAATGGTAGACAATAGATTAACCGATGTACCCAGATGGGTATCTCTTGTTGTTACCGCCCATTGCAATTGGTATTTCACAATCGCATCCATTCTATCCAGCTGCTCTTGCATAGTAAGCTTATTTTGTTGCTGTGTATCTGCCTCTAAACTCACCTGCAAAACAGCTAACGGCGTTTTTAAGCTATGTGCTAAATTGCCCATCGCATCACGATAGCGTATTTTCTGCTGTCTCTCTTGCTCTAAAAGCAGATTAATATTATCAGTCAGGCGCTCAATCTCTTGTGGATAGTGCGCCTCAATCTTTTGCTGTTGTCCTGTTTCAATACGATTAAGCTCCGCCCCTACTTTACGTAAGGGTGAAAGCCCCCAGCGTAAAATAATGGCTTGGCTACATAATAACAGCATCGCCATTGTGCTAAGCCAACCCCATAAGGTGGTGCGGTAACGATTAATTTGCTTATTAAAGGAACGTAAATCTGTAATTACGCTAAAAGTCAATTCAATACTATCAGTCGGTGTAGGCCAAAGCACTGTATACGCTGTACGATAAAAACCTTTATCATCAACATAGACTTTGTTAAAAGTTTTTTCACCTTGCGTTAATAACGGTGGGCTGGGTAGTGCGATACTAATTGTCGAGGAAGATTGCCATAAAATATAACCAGCAGAATTGCTGATCGTTGCATAAATACCAGAAGCGGGCAGATCTAATAAAGCATCCAGCTCATTTGAGGGCATTATCACTTGCTGATTATCCACTTCGGCCGCTGCCATCAATGCAAAGAGCTGACTGCTCATGGTGTCACGCAAAGCGCTTTCCGTGCTATCAAAAAAAGCCCGCTCTAATGCAAAGGCGGTCAGGCAAATAAAACTCAGCAATACCAAAGCTGCACTTAAGTTAATACGTGTAGTAAGCGACACCTGATTACTGATCGTACAGCGTAAAACGATAGCCGCGATTACGCAAAGTTTCTATGGGTTGTAAATCACCTTTTGGATCCAGTTTTTTGCGTAAGCGCCCAATCAGCACTTCAATCACATTACTATCACGATCATTATCGTGCGGATACAAATAATCTGCGAGACGCGTTTTAGAAACCGCTTCATTAGCGTGGCGCATTAGATAATCCAGCATGCGGTATTCAAAAGCGGTCACGTCCAATAATACATTATTTAACCAGACTTGTTCTGTGTTGGGGTTTAGCTTTAAACCTTCGCAGATAAGCTCTGACGTTGCTGAACCAGCCGAACGGCGCAATAAGGCTTTTAATCTTGCCAGAAGCTCTTCCATTTGAAAGGGCTTGACTAAATAATCATCGGCTCCCGCCTCCAGTCCTTCGACTTTTTCTTGCCAGCGACTGCGGGCAGTTAATATCAGTATAGGCAATACCGAGCCTTGCTTGCGTAGTGTTTGAATAATTTCTATGCCGCTCATTCCCGGCAGACCTAGATCAACAATGGCTGCGTCAATAGGGTATTCGGTGGCAAAAAAATAGCCTTCATTACCATCACTACTGGCATCGACTCTATAACTTTCTTGTTCTAAACTTTGCTTAATATGAGTTTGTAAATCAGGATCATCTTCAATCAGCAGTATGCGCATCATTATCGACCTTACTTAATCCTTCCGCTACTAACATCAACTTGAATAATTTTCACCTCGCCGTTGCTGAGTAATATTTTTACTTGATAAGCATCGCCATTGAGCTTTACACCTAACACTCGCCCCGCATTACCTTGCTGGGCAATGCTCGCGGCCTGTTGCTCACTGATATTGACGGGAGTCGCATAAATATTGCAACTCGCCATCAATAGACATGCACTACATAGATAATTCATCAAAGTTTTCATTAATTCCACCTAATTTTTTCAATCGCTAGAGTTTACACTGAGGTATTACTTGGGTGCAAAACTCATTTCCATCATTAACGAGAGTCAAATCAGATCAAGCAACACGAGTTTTATATAACTCAATTGAATGCGGGTATTAATCACGCAATAGGAAAGCAAAGTTAGCTCCCTGTAAACCTAATAAAATACGCGCTGGTTGATAATGATTACGGTAATTTTCAGCATAATATCTATGATTATGATGCTCTCTATGTCCATGTCGATGGCCGTGTCGATGGCCGTGTCGATGACCGTGACCTTCATGATGGCGATCGTAATCATTATAATGACGCTCATTATGACCAGATCTGTCGTTATATTGCGCTTGAGATACATGACGATTCGACTCATGCCCGCCCCTATTACCATGCCTTTCAGCCATTACCATAGTAGGCGCTAAAACTAGCATTATCGCCACGGATGCTGTAGCTATTAATTTTGTCATTTTTTTCATTGTCTTGCTCCTAGTCTTTAGTAAACGGAGTAATTTTCCGTTGTTGATACTTTAGCGCGCAAAGCCTGAACGAAAGCTGAACAAGAATAATTAATTAACCGCGCTCTTTTAATTACATTAGTTAACAAACACAATATAATCAGACTATTAATAATTCAGCTTTTCTATATTCTCAAAGACTATGATTGAAATTGGTCACTTTAATACCCTCACTATAAAATCTTATAACGGCATACAATTGCACCTTGATGGTGGCGAATATGGCGATATATTACTTACTGACAAACAAGCCCCTAGAGAAGCCAAAGCAGGAAACCTTCTTGATGTATTTATTTATACAGGCTCAGATTCCGAAATACTGGCTACCTGCAAAAAACCTTTTGTTGAAATGGATGGCGTCGCTTGGTTAAAAGTAATCGCTGTTAATCAAGCGGGGGCCTTTTTAGATTGGGGCATTGCTAAAGACTTATTAGTGCCTTTTGCTGAGCAGGATTATGAACTTGAAGTAGGCGATTATTGTCTTGCTAAAGTATATATGGATGAACAGCATCGCATTGCCGCATCAACAGAGTTAAATAACTTTATTCTTGATGAAGTTAGCTATTTAAAAGAAGGTGATAAAGTTTCGCTTATTATCGCGAAAAAGACGGATTTAGGCTTTAAAGCCGTAGTAGATGATGCTTTCTGGGGAGTTTTATATTACAACGAAGTTTTTCAAGATCTTAAAGAAGGACAAAAACTGACCGGTTATATTAAGAAAATCCGTGACGATAGAAAAGTTGATTTAAGCTTAAATAAAACCGGCCATACCCATGTTGCACCGGTCACTGAACAAATCATTAGCCGTCTTGAAGAAAATAACGGACATTTAGATTTATCAGATAAAAGTTCACCCGAAGAAATTAATGCCGCCTTTGGCGTTAGTAAAAAAGTATTTAAGCACGCCATAGGCGTACTTTATAAAGAAAGACGAATTACTCTGACAAAAGCCAGCATTACCCTGAATAAGTAAAGTATATTCACACCGCTTGCTTTAAAGCATAAAGAAAATCTAGTGCCTGACGAGGTGTTAACTCATCAGGCACTAATTTCTCTATTAATTCAATAGCAGGATGCGGCTCATTAATCGCAAACAAATCTAATTGCGTGCTGCCTATCTCTATCTGCTGTTCTTTATAGGCAGAAGTTTCTAAATGTCTCAACTTCAGCTTAGCTTGTTCAATAACCGTTTTCGGCACACCCGCTAAAGAAGCAACTTGTAAACCATAACTCTGACTTGCAGCGCCCTCCTTTACAGCATGTAAAAAGACAATTTTATCGCCATGCTCCATAGCATCTAAATGGACGTTATGAATAACACTTTGCTCCTCAGGCAAACTGGTCAGCTCGAAATAATGGGTCGCAAATAAAGTAAACGCCTGTATTTTTTTGGCCAAATAATCCGCACACGCCCAAGCAAGGGAAAGGCCGTCAAAAGTACTTGTGCCCCGCCCTATTTCATCCATCAGAATCAAACTATTGGCCGTGGCATTATGCAAAATATTCGCCGTTTCCGACATTTCCACCATAAAAGTAGAACGCCCACTGGTTAAGTCATCCGAAGCACCAATACGCGTAAAAATCTTATCAATCGGGCCACAACTCATCTTATTTGCAGGGACAAAACAGCCAATATGCGCAATCAGCACAATCAATGCAGATTGGCGCATATAAGTTGATTTACCGCCCATATTAGGCCCGGTAATAATTAACATACGTCGATCAGCTGAAAAATCTAAATCATTAGCGACAAAGGGAATATCCGAAACTTGCTCAACCACTAAATGTCGACCACCTTCAATTTTCAAACCATTTTCTTGCTGTAAAACAGGCCGCGCAAGATTCAAGCTTTGGCTACGCTCAGCAAAATTAACCAACACATCTAACTCAGCTAAAGCCATAGCACATTGCTGTATAGGAATTAAAACTGAAGCAATGACATTTAATAATTCGTCATACAATTTCTTCTCAAACGCTAATGATCTCTCTTTTGCGCTGAGCACTGTATCTTCAAATTCTTTTAACTCAGTGGTAAAAAAACGCTCTGCATTTTTAAGGGTTTGCTTACGCGTGTAAGTATCAGGCACATCATCCGATTGCGAGCGAGGAATTTCAATATAATAGCCATGGACACGATTATATTTAATTCTTAATGTTGCGATTCCCGTGTTTTCCTTTTCCCGATTTTCCATATCCAGTAAAAACTGATTAGCATTTTGACTAAGATCGCGTAAATCATCTAATTCTTGATTATAGCCATAAGCAATCACTCCCCCATCTCTAATCAGTACGGGGGGATTATCAATAATAGCTTTCTGTAATAAATTTAATAATTCCGGTTGTTCCGCCATTTTAAGTGCTAAATCACTTAAAATGACACAATCCGCTTGAGCTAATTGTCCTTGTAAAGCAGGCAAAACAGCAAAAGTACTGCGTAATACTAACAAATCACGCGGACGAGCTGATTTTAAAGCAACCCTCGAACTGATACGTTCAATGTCACCGACAGAACGCAGTAAATCACGTATTTCTTGGTAAAGCTGATTGGCCAATAAAGCATCAATGCAATCGTAGCGGTTATTCAGAAGTATTTGGTCACGCAAAGGGCGATTCAACCAGCGACGCAAACAACGACTACCCATTGCAGTTACAGTTTTATCTAACACGCCCAATAAAGTAAACTGTAGTTGCCCTGACGGATGATAATCCAATTCCAAATTACGCCGACTAGCGGCATCTAATAAAATACTATCAGCACTATTTTCTACGCTAATACCTTGGATATGCGGTAATGCGCTTTGCTGCGTATCTTTGACATATTGCAATAAACAACCAGCCGCAGAAATAGCCGCTGACAAATGTTCACAACCAAAGCCTTTTAAATCATGCGTTTTAAACTGTTTTAAAATTAGTTTGCGAGCACTTTCTTCATCGAAATGCCAGGAAGGCCGTCTCGTTTGACCTTTTCGTTCTTTTAACGCGGCCGGCAAAACCCAGTCTTCATCAGATAATAGTTCAGCGGGATTTAACCTGCTCACCTCACTTAATAACTCATTGCTGGAATTGACTTGCTGCAAAACAAAACGACCACTCGTTAAATCTAAACAAGCTATGCCATAGACTTTTTTGATAAAGACAATCGCAACCAGAAAATTATCTTGCCGCTCTTCCAGTAAAGCCTCATCGGTCACGGTTCCTGGAGTCACAACACGGACGACCTGACGTTCAACGGGACCTTTTGATGTAGCTGGATCACCAATTTGCTCACAGATTGCAACCGACTCCCCAATTTTAATGAGTTTTGCAATATAGCCTTCAGCCGCATGATAAGGTAAGCCACACATAGGGATAGGCTTACCCGCTGAATTCCCTCTAGCGGTTAAAGTAATACTTAATAACTCAGCGGCTTTCTTGGCATCATCAAAAAATAATTCATAAAAATCCCCCATACGATAAAACACCAAGGTATCTTGATAATCCGCTTTAATACGGTGATATTGCTGCATCATAGGTGTATGTACTACGGTTGTATCGGTCATGGCTATCAAGAAAGTTTTTTTGAAAGTAAATACGGACAAAAAGTTGGGGTATTTTACCCTTCCGCACTAACTAAAAGGCAAAAAAAAACCCATCTTCTTTCGAAGATGGGTTTTAATATTAAGAGCTTGGCAATTCCCTACTTTCACATGGATAAATCCACACTATCATCGGCACTAAGCGGTTTCACTTCCGAGTTCGGGATGGGATCG
>JAIPFI010000096.1 GCA_021736705.1 Methylococcaceae bacterium
GCAAGAGAAGAAAGAAAATTAACGCCTATAAATTAATGGCTCCAGATAGCACCTGACTAATTTCTTCACTGCTATTTGCGCCTGATAACTCTGTAAAGGCAATATTGCTGTTTTGCAATCGCGCACATAATCGACTGCCCACAGCAATGACATGATTGGCTGCTGCTTGTGTCAGTTGGGCAATCAAGCTTTCATTAAAATTACCGCAAAATCCTCGCTCAGAACCAATCACAATCACGATCAATGGCGTACTGATTTCTAGCTCAGTCCCTGTAGATTATTAATGATTTAGGCTATCATTTTAACACGGGACATATTGAAAACCGTAGGGCGCGGCTTCAGCCGGCCTTTAGAATAGATGATGGGCATTGGCGGGCTGAAGCCGCGCCCTACCAATATATAATGTCCCGCCTTAAGTTCATAGCCATGATTTATGTTACTCAAACGATTAATCACATTTCAAATGATATTTCTGCACGCGATAACGCAAGGTTTCTCGCGTCGTGCCTAACATTCTTGCTGCGGCAGTTACGTTATAATCAGTCAACTCCAATACTTTCTGCAAAATATATTTTTCCATATCTTGTAAAGTCAAACTGCCATCTAATGGAATATGTAATTGCTGAGAATTTTCAGCTAACTCAGGCGCTGCCCCTGTTTGTTTTTTGCTGGATAACTGTAACCATTGCAATGGGAACTGCTGATCTTCCGCCAATAACACACAACGTTCAATCACATTGCGTAGCTCTCGCGTATTGCCTGGCCAATGATAAGCGTATAAGTGCGACCAAGTTTCTTCAGATAAATTAGCGTTCACCTTTTTACCTGATTTAGCATTAAATTCAGCAATAAACGCGGGAACGAGTTCTTTCATATCCTCCAGTCTATCCCTTAATGGCGGAATATTTACCGAGAGCACACTCAGACGGTGATATAAATCTTCTCTAAATTTACCCTCCGCTACCTGCTGGGATAAATCACGATTCGTCGCGGCTATAATTTGTACATCAACCTCAATTTCAGTTTCGCTACCTAAACGACGAATTTTCAATTCTTCCACGGCTTTGAGTAGTTTACTTTGCAAACCTAATTCCATCTCACCTATTTCATCCAAAAACAAAGTGCCTTGATGCGCTTGCTCAAACAAGCCTCTATGTCTTTTTTTAGCATTGGTAAAAGCGCCAGCTTCAAAACCAAATAGTTCAGATTCCAATAGCTCATGCGGCAGAGCGGCGCAGTTAATCTCTACTAACGGTTTTGTGCTACGTTTACCACTGTAATGCAGCACTTTTGCTAATAAACCTTTGCCTGCACCGGTTTCACCACTAATCACCAAACTGGAAAAAGGCACTTGGGCAATTCTACTTAACATCGACCGTAAGGTTTTATTGCTGTCGCTACTACCTAGAAAAGAGTTTTCTGAATATTTTGTATGGCTACTTTGCGCCTCCTGTAATAAGCGACGTTGCGCTTTGGCACTACGCGCTGCCCCTTCAATTTGTAAATTCAAACGATTTAAATCGCAAGGCTTTTCGATAAAATCAAAAGCGCCTAAACGTAAGGCTCGCACCGAATCCGAGATACTGCCATAGCCCGTTAAAAACAGCCATTCACTACACTCAATGGGCTTGTCGCGCATTTCTTCAAGAAAATCCAATGCATTGCCATCAGGTAAATTCATATCCGACAAGATAACAATAGGGTCGATATTTTGCGCTAACAAAATCTGTCTTGCATCACCAAGCGATTCAACCCATTCGACTTCCCACTCTTGTTTTCTAAAAAAACGCTGTAACTCCAGCCCTAATAATTTTTCATCTTCAATAATCAATAAACAGTCTTTCATGACGTTAATACCGGTAAGGTTAAGGTGACGCAAGCGTGCCCGCCATGGTTATTGCTCAGCTTGATAGTTCCCTGCTGAGACTTAACGAAGCGTTGTACCATAGCTAGACCTAAGCCCGTGCCTTTTGCTTTTAAACTAATAAAAGGTCGGATGCCATGTTCAAGAAAGTCCTGATCAAAGCCAGAACCACTGTCTTGTACGCTGATAATGATTTGCTGCTTATCTTGCCGAGCTGTGAGTTCAATTTGACCGGGGTTGCTGCCTATGGCTTGCTGCGCATTAAGCAGTAAATTTAATAAAGCTAAGCGAAATTCAGTTTCAGGAAGGAAAGTACTTAGCGCTGGCTCTATGATGAAATTTAAACTGATATTTTCTGGAATCTGATATTTAAGAAACTGACATAATTCATGACAAAGATCATTTATATCAACCTGTATAGAAGTATTTGATGAAGTCCGCGTTAATGCCAATAAGTCATTTAAATGATTGGTTAAGCGCTTAACTTCAGCATTAACGGCTTGAACACGCTCTAATAAATCCTCATCCGTACAATCTTGTAAGATATTTTCCAGTGCCACCTGAATACCGGCCAAGGGATTACGCAATTCATGTGCCGTACTGGCCGCTAATTCAGCAACGACTGACAAGCGCTCGCTATGAGCAATCGCTTGACTTTGTTCCAGTAAGGTTGAAGTCACTCGGCGTACTTCCTGTTCCAGTTCGCCGGTATAATTTAAATGTTCCTGCTCCAGTTCAGTGAGTCGTATCACCAGTTGATTATAATTATCAAATAAACCTTGCATCGCCGGATCAGCTGTTTTCTGCTGAATCGGCTGACGATCTCCTGCTGCGAGCATTTGTAAGAAGTCTTTTAAAGAATCGAGAGGAAGGAGAATATTGCGCTTAAAAAAATACCGCGCAATGATAAAAATAATAACAAAGGTTAATAAAGGCAAAATAATTGAAAGTGTCAGCTCTAATTGACTATCCGCAGCAATTTTTTGTAATAAATCTTCTTCTTCACTGGTTTGCCGTGCAAATAACTGACGTGTCGTATTAATCGCCTGCAACAAACTATCTACATCGCCTTGTAATGCCTTATCAAAGGCGTCCTGTAAGCGCTGTATATCAATCGCAATTTCTGGATTATCTATGTGGCCAACAAGTAAGCTATTTTGCAACTGTACTTGCGTACCATCCAGCTGATCTGCTTGTAACTGATTATTCAGTAAAACAAAAATAGCTTCTTCCAATTTGTGCCCATTACGAATATCACTTTGCAGGGCGTTTAATCGCTGATGGTTGTGCCAAGTCAGTCCACCAATGGCAATAAACTCAACGATGATAAATAAGCCTAAGAGCATACTGACAAAAATAACGGGTTTAAATAATAGGTCGCGCATAGGTTGTCTTCTCTTTTAAATACGTTGGCACAGATCAGCTTTCATGTTTGGCAATACTACGCGGCAAAGTCTGAGGGGGCTTTAATAGGTAATGGCTTATTAATATTCATACGGCCAAAGACCTGCTCAATATCTTTGATTATCACATCAACTTTTGCTGTCGAAAGTTGAACTTTCTACCTTTTGTATTACTACGGTTTTTTTCTTTTTAGCCATTGAAGCAGATTTTCATTTTCCGAGTTAGATTTTCTAATACCAATATAGATAAATAATGCATAGGATGTACCGACACAGGATTCGTTCTTCAGCACAGCACAGCCCATGGATTTTATTTATTTTTTAGTCAATCAATTAGGGTGCTATTTGTTCATCAAGCTGAGTAAGCCCTTAACTAAGGTTTCCGGTGTCGGAGGACAACCGGGAATCACAAGATCAACCGGAATAACATTAGAAACAGCGCCACAGCTAGCATAAGAAACCCCAAATTCACCGCCACAAGCTGCACAATCCCCGACCGCAATCACCCATTTAGGATTCGGCGTAGCTTCATAAGTACGCAGTAATGCGGTTTGCATATGCCTAGAAACCGGCCCAGTGACCAATAAAACATCGGCATGTCGCGGTGAAGCAACAAAGTGAATGCCATAGCGTTCGACATCATAAAGCGGATTATTCAGGGCATGAATTTCCAATTCACAACCATTACAAGAACCCGCATCGACCGCACGAATCGCAATACTACCCGAAAAATATTTATCTACCTGACGCTTTACTTCTATCCCCAAGGTTTCTAATTCAGAAGCATCGGGGCGTTTTATCGTTTCCGTAACAATGCCGGTTTTTAAAATTTTAGCAAAAAGTCTTAACATTGTGAGATCCTATAGATCATTTGCAGAATAAGAAGGATTGACTGATTTATTACACACGGGAAAATCCGGCACGATATTATTCAGGACGATTTTTTCCAGCGCCAGAAAACCAAAATGACTGGGGTCTCGGGTATAAAAGCGACTGATTTTATTGTCACTCGTAAAGCGCACATAAGTAACAATCTCACCCCGCCAGCCTTCGATCATCGCTAATCCTTCGTTATATTCCTCAGGCTTGTGCCATGCCGTCACTAATTCACCTTCAGGTAATTGGCTCAACATTTGCGCTAATAATTTAAGTGAGGCAAATACCTCTTTCACCCGAATCCATACGCGCGAAGCCACATCACCCTGCTCTTCCACAGCAACGTTAACGCTTAACTGATCATAAGGCGCATAAGGCATATCGCGGCGTACATCGAAATCCTGCCCACTGGCTCTGCCGACATAACCCAATACCCCATAAATCGTAGCTGTACTCGGGGATAAATAGCCTGAAGTAAATAAACGATCCTCTAAAGAAGAATTTAAATCTAAGGCTGGAATCAACTCATTCAACGCTTTACGTAAAGCGTTTATTTCCTGTGTTAGTAAAGTACCGTTTTCTACTGACACATCAACACTCACTCCTCCCGGAACAATCCTATCCATTAATAGCCGATGACCAAAAACATTAGCCGAAGTCCTTTGCCACTGCTCGCGCAAACGACTAAACTGCATTTGTGCAAAAGCAAAACCCACATCATTACAAATCGCACCAATATCACCCAGATGATTAGCGATACGTTCGCGTTCACATAAAATGCCACGTACAAAAGCAGCGCGCTCTGGAATAGTAATACCGCCAGCTTGCTCCATCGCGCGACAAGCCGCCCAACTATGTGCCACAGTGCTATCACCGGAAATACGCGCTGCTAAACGCACTAATTCATCCGGCGTGCGGCCTTCAGCGAGTTTCTCTATGCCTTTATGTACATAAGCAAGACGCTCCTCTAAATTTAAAATCGTTTCCCCGACCGCTTGAAAACGAAAATGCCCCGGCTCAATAATTCCCGCATGTATTGGACCAACAGGGATCTCATACACACCTGCCCCTCTGGCTTTAACAAATTGATAATCCATATTCGGTGGCGTAATCGCTTCCGGTGTTCCTTGAATAGGAAACTCTTTGCGTAAAGGATACTCATGCCTTTGCCAGGCACAATGCCGTGTCCATTTTCTAGGATCAGGATGGTCAATAAAATGAATACCGAACATATCCTGCGTATGTCGCTCACTACGACTCGCTGCGGGGTAAATAGTCGCTTGTGAAGGCAACGCTGGTTTCGCTGCATTTAATTCAGTACATAACCACAAATACCCCTCTTGATGCGCAAAACAGGCATTGACGAGAAAAGTATTCGCCCCCTGCTCTGCCCATCCCGCCGCCCAGCGCAAGTGATGCTGCTGAGCAATTGCTGCAAAACGTAACCAATCATCAGCCGCAATCGTCCACTGTGTTAAATTATTAGCAACAGAGCTATCAACCTGAATCGCTTCAGCTTCAATCGCTAATTGTAAGGCAAGCTGCCAATTAGAATGGATTTCACTCATAACGGTGCACTCCCTGAAATTAAAATAGTGGCTTGAGTAAACCAGTCTGCCAGAAAATCTGGCATCGCAAGACCCAACCATAAAACGATAGCTAAATGAATCATCACTGGCCATAAATTAGCTTGAACCGCTTGCTGGCCTTCCGGTTTTTCACCATAAACCATCGGCTGAACATTTCTAAACAAACCTGCACAAGCAATACCAATACCGAGTAATAGAAAGGGCGTTAGCCACGGGTAACTTTGCATCGTCGCCAATAACACTAAAAACTCACTGGCAAACACGCCAAACGGCGGAAACCCCGCAATGGCTAAAGTGCCAATTAATAAACCCCAACCCACTTGAGGTTGGGTTTTAATTAAGCCCCGGATTTTCTCAATACTTTGCGTGCCGGATATTTGTGCGGCATGGCCAACAGTCACAAAAATAGCTGATTTGGTTAAAGAATGTACAGTCATGTGCAATAGCGCTGCAAAAGTAGCAAATGGCGTTCCTATTCCAAAAGCAAAGGTCATTAAGCCCATATGTTCAATCGAAGAATAACTGAACAGGCGCTTAATATCTTTTTGCCGATGTAGGAAAAACGCCGCGACCAGAAAGGACAACAAACCAAAGCCCATCATTAAATAACCAGCAATATGACTATCAGTAGCCCCATCAACCAGCATTTTATTACGTACCACGGCATACAAGGCATCGTTTAATAATAAACCAGATAAAACCGCCGACATGGGTGTTGGCCCTTCTGAATGTGCATCCGGCAACCAGTTATGTAAAGGCACCAAACCAATTTTCGTGCCGTAACCTATCAGCATAAAGACGAAAGCGATTTCCAAAATTTCAGGATCTAAGAGCTTGGCATTTTCATATAGCACCGACCACGTCAAAGCATTGTCAACATCGCTGATTTGTATGGCTGCGTAATATAATAAAATAGTACCGAACAAAGCCTGCGCAATGCCGACACCACAAAGAATAAAATATTTCCATGCCGCTTCAATAGACTCCGGCGTGCGGTATAAACTCACTAATAATACCGTCGCCAGAGTAGCCGCTTCCATCGCGACCCACATAATGCCCATATTATTCGTGGTCAATACCAAATACATGGCAAACATAAAGCCCTGATACATCGAGTAATACAGTCTCAAGCGATTAACCGTTAATTTACCTATCTCTTGTTCATGCGCCATATAAGGCGCAGAAAAAATAGAGGTGGTAAAGCCGACAAAAGCGGTTAAAACAATCAAGTAAACATTAAAGGAATCGACAATAAAATAATCACCAGCCGATATCAGCGAACCCGAGTTAAAAACATTCACCGCCAGCCATAAAGACAAGAATAAAGTCACGCCATTAAAGCGAATATTTTGCCGCCCTACATCTTCCTTATGTCCAAGTAGCCCAAAATAAACAATGCCGAGCAAAGGCAATAATAATAACAAATACGCTGGAATCATTGATCTACCTCATTTAAACGGTTCATCTTATCCACATCTAAGGAATCAATACTGCTACTGATATGTAGAAAAAAGATACCAAACAATACCGCTGCCACTAACACATCAAAGGCAACCCCTAATTCCACGACCATGGGCATACCGTTAGTAGAAACCGTTGCCGCAAAAAATAAACCATTTTCAATCGACATAAAGCCAACCACATGGGCAATCGCTTGATGATGTGAAATCA
Source organism: Methylococcaceae bacterium (assembly GCA_021736705.1). Classification (GTDB taxonomy): domain Bacteria; phylum Pseudomonadota; class Gammaproteobacteria; order Methylococcales; family Methylomonadaceae; genus Methyloprofundus. Next base: position 7,404 of record JAIPFI010000096.1, read on the forward strand.
TCAGCAACATGCCTAATAAAATCACCGCGAGACTCAAAGATAATGCATTCAATAAAATCATTGAGGAGTTTTGCATAATGGGATGCAGCACGTAATAACTAAAAACCACCAGACTGGCACCGCCCATCATAATGGCCGTTTTATTACTCAGTGCTTCAACATCACGATGCATATTGAGTTTTAATATATGCCTTCTGAGCATCCACGGGATAAATAGCACTTTCAACGCTAGGGTAATAGCCGCAGAAATATACAAATGCGGGTTATCAAAACTATAGGCCGCGATAGCAGTTGCCGATACCAACATAAAACCCTGCAAGGCAAAGACAAACACCAGGCGCAGCAAGCGCCCTTGTGCCAGCATGATAAAAGAAGTCAAGGTCACTAAAGCGGCTAATGACAAAATAACTTGTGAATAATGATCCAGATTTTCAATTTCCATTAGCGTGCTGCCTCCAGAATAATATGACTTAACATGCCAAGTAAGCCCAATAGATAGGCAAAACTCAAAAATTCCTGCACGCGGAACAAGCGCATCTTAGCGAGTAAAGTTTCAGATATGGCGAGTACTAGAGCCAAGATAGCCAGTTTGCCCAGAATCGCTAATAACCCATAGCCCAATGCTGGCAGCGACAAGGTTTGTGCGATACCCCAAGGAAAGAAGATATTGGCAATCAACACACCATAAAGCATCAGCTTTAACTGACTGGCCCATTCGATCAATGCCAAATGACGACCACTGTATTCTAAGATCATGGCTTCATGAATCATGGTTAATTCCAGATGCGTTGCCGGATTATCAACAGGAATACGGCCTGTTTCTGCGACTGCCACCAGAATTAATGCAAACAAAGCAAAAATAAAAGAAGGCCTTAACTCCAAGCCTTCCGCCAATACATGCCCGATAGCCAAAGATAAATTAGTCGTTGATGCGGTCATGGTTAATGTAAAAACCGCCATTAACATAGCAGGCTCCGCCATAGTAGAAATAGTCATCTCCCGTGAAGAACCCATGCCACCAAACGCGGTACCGACATCTAAACCCGCTAGTGCTAAAAAAAACCGCGCAAAGGCTAAAAAACCTACAAGCACAATCACATCAGCACTTGCTGCGGTAGGTAAATCTACCGCAATCAAAGGGATCACACTAATGGCTATAACCGTCGCCGAAAAAATAATGTACGGAGCAATAATAAATAACCAGGAGGCATCTTTAGACACCACCGGTTGTTTATGGGTCAATTTCAGCAAGTCCTGATAAGGCTGTAATAAAGAAGGCGCTTTACGATTTTGTAAATGACATTTACACCCTTTTAGCCAGCCCGCCAATAAAGGCGCTAAGGCAATAAACAGCAATGTTTGAATCATCGCGAGTAAGATACTCATTAGCTAATCACCCACAGTAAGAAAATTAATGTAAAAAACGAATAGCTTAAATAAACGCGGATATTCCCCGTTTGCATACGACTAACCGAACGAGCAATTCGATTCACAGATCTTTCTATCGGTTGATAGAGCTTCGGCCAGCTATGATCCTCAATATGTAACTGATAATGAATATCGGTTACTTGCAAAGGCATAGCCCCCGGTTGTTTTTCAATCGTTTCATCAATCATCCAGACCTTAGCAAAGATGCGTCTAAACGGCATAGTAAAAGCACTACAGGTATATTGCATACGCGGTGTAATCCCACCAAAACCACAATCCCAAGTGTCTGATTCGCGTAATGCCACCGCTGGATCTCGGCGTAAATAGTGATAACTAATACCACCCGCAATCACTACTAATAACAAGACGATAGGAGCCGAATAGGATGCTTTTTCAGCTGCAACAGGCGTTAACCATAACCAGCCTGCGGCCGTTGCATTAGGTAATCCATGCCCTATTAACGGCTGTGCGACATTACCCAGAAGATCAATCATTAAGCCTGGAAATATACCGAATAAAAAGCATAACCCCGCCAATAAGCTCAAACTGAATAACATCCCTTTATCTTGGGTTTCCTCTGCTTTCGCTGCATGGCGTGAACGCGGTAAGCCTAAAAACATCACGCCAAATAATTTAACAAAACAAGCGGCTGCCAACGCCGCAGTCAACGCTAAAGCCGCTGCCATCACTGGAATTAAACTACGTAATACGGCATCATCCAACACGCCAACCTGTAATGCCGTCTGAAACGCCAGCCATTCAGAAACAAAGCCATTAAATAAAGGCAAGGAAGAAATACTCATACACGCAATCAAGAACAATTTGCTGGTATGCGGCATACGTTTAATTAAGCCGCCCATATCATCTATATTTAAACTATGTACTTGGTGCTGAATAATTCCGGCCCCCAAAAACAATAGATTTTTAAATAAGGCATGATTAAAGGCATGAAACAGCGCAGCAACAAAGCCCAAAGCGGCAAGGCTCGGATGCCCTTTGGCTAGAAAAATCATTGATAAGCCCAGCATCATAAAAATAATACCGATATTTTCTACCGAACTATAAGCCAGTAAGCGTTTCAAATTCGGCTGCATCATGGCGTATAAAATCCCACCTAAGGCTGACGTTGCACCGAGAATCATTAATGCAACGCCCCACTGCCATTGAATATCACCGAGCAAATCAAAGCTAAAACGAATTAAACCGTACACCGCGACTTTTAACATCACGCCACTCATCAACGCAGAAATATGCGAAGGGGCAACCGGATGTGCTTCAGGCAACCAGACATGCAGTGGCACTAACCCCGCTTTCATACCAAAACCAATGAGCGCTAAGACAAAGGCGACACTTGCCCATGTATCGGATAATGTTGCATTACGCAAAGCCTCAAAAGTAAATGCACCGCCTTCAGAAAAACTAGCTAACACCCCGAACGCCAGAATAATAGCGATAGCTCCGACTTCGGCCATAATTAAATAAATAAAAGCGGCACGGCGATTCGCTGAATTTTCATGTTGGAAAGCCACCAGAAAATAACTGGCTACCGACATCATCTCCCAAGCAATCATAAAGAAGAAAGCGTCATCAGCCAACAACACCAACAACATGCCAGAAATAAACAAACCACTAAACAAGCCTAACACCAAAAAAGGGTGGTCTTGTTCATTATTGTCTTTAACATAGCCAGGGCCATACCAGCTAACAGCAAAAATAGCGATACCAATAATCAGGTAAAACAAAGCCGACAAACTATCAAAGCGCACATGCCACGGTAGCCAAGGCAAGCCTAGCGGCAGTTGTGCAATAATAACTTGCTTACTGATTAAGCCACCTAAACCAGCAAGGATGGCAAACACGCCTGCTATGCCTAAGAGCATAAAACTCAGTTGTTGTATGCGCTGAGGATAGATAGATTGTTCCAGCCAGCTATCCAGCCGCTGTTGCCAGTCAAGCCGCTTGGTACAACAATAATGCACCAGCTTTATCACGCTACAGCGTTGCCGCATCAGCAATGCCAGTAAACCTGACAAAAAACTGAACAGCACCGCAGCATAAGCCAAAAATAGAATCATAAGATATGTCTCTTAAAGATAAAGAAGAAGGTAAAACGCGCGTCGGAGAATTCAAGCCGGGTTAAATTACGTTAACTTGGCTTGCACTTGCTAAGTATTCCGTCTTAAGTTACGGGGCGCATTTATTGCTTGCGTGCATCGTGCGTCATAATTCTAGCGGCTAAATCATGATCAGAGAAAGTATGAATAGCATCACCGATTTGCTCGCATTTGCCGCCATGATTTTCATAGTCATGCATAAAATCATGCATATATTCGAAGACCGTATGATCAATTAAATACGCATTAGACAAATCCAAAGTAACATTTTTACCGCTCGGTAAATTATCTAAGGCTTTTTTAAACGGTAAAAAGTTGGAAAATATCGCAGAGCCATCCAACTTGACTGTCATATTATTTTGACCGACTTCTGTAATCGTAAAATAAATTTTAAATAAATTACTCCACCAAACACCGCGTGCTATATGTACAAAAAATTTAACCACGATACCCAAAACCACACCCACCAACAAATCGGTCGCTAAGACACCGATAATGGTGACAATAAACATAAAAAACTGCTCGGTACCGACTTGTAATACTCTGGAAAATTCAGAGGGCGATGCCAATTTAAAGCCAGTAAAAACCAATAATGCCGCCAATGCGGCCAAAGGAATACTATGAATAACCTGCGGAAATAGTACGACAAACAGCAACATGATCAAGCCATGAAAGAAATTGGCCCAACCCGTTTTCGCACCATTATTAATATTAGCTGAACTCCGTACCACTTCAGAAATCATCGCCGTACCACCAATGAATGCTGCAACCGTATTACCGGCGCCAATTCCCATAAGGTCTTTGTCTAAGTTAGAATGACGTTTGTAAGGATCAAGCTTATCCACGGCAACAGTCGTCAGTAGGCTTTCTAAGCTAGCGACTAAACAAATACTAATCACTGCTTCCCAAAATTCTACAGTTAAGAATTTACTAAAATCAGGAAAATAAAAGCTGGACATAAAGTGATCAGAAATCGCCACTAAATAACTAGGATCCACCTGATCTTCATGTATTAAATGGCCGGTTAACATATCCAGTTGCTCTGGAACATGGTAAATATGCTGATGCCCTAAATCAAAAAACATCCCTAAACTGATGCCTATAGACACTACGATAAGTGGTGCTGGCACTTTTTTAAGTAAAGGATTTTTTAGTTTGCTCCAGAAAATCAACATCAACAAACCGGTAATACCAATAAGGGCAATTTCCGCATTCATATTCATGATGCTGTGCGGTATTTGCGCCATCGAAGACAAAATACTACCCGGTTCTGGATGCGCAGCCAGCATGACATGGGTTTGTTTGGTGATAATAATA
>JAIPFI010000097.1 GCA_021736705.1 Methylococcaceae bacterium
GGCAGTCTGCAGGGGCTACGCATTTAAAGCGGGACAAATCACTGGAGTGACACGCTTTAGCTATTTCCGAAACAGGGCTATGAACTTAAGGCGGGACATTATATATTGGTAGGGCGCGGCTTCAGCCCGGCAATGCCCATCATCTATTCTAAAGGCGGGCTGAAGCCGCGCCCTACGGTTTTCAATATGTCCGGTGTTAAAATGATAGCCCTCGCAGGACTTCAAAAATAGAAAACTGTACATTACTTAAGAGGTTCATTTATGTCTGGTACAACTGAACTCGCGTATTGGTTTACGCAAAATGCAGAAGCCCGACTCACCCTTCTTTATGGTTCGGAGCGAGTCAAGCTGCTGATGGAACGCTTAATTAACCGCTTACAGGAAAAGTCGATTAACCCGGACATCAACGCTAGCGAAGCGCATTGGAGTGAGCAGGATCTTATCCTCATTACTTATGGCGATAGTATTCAGCAAGCCGATGAAAAACCACTGCAAACCTTGCATGAATTTTTATCTTTACACCTTAAAGGCAGTATTAATAGCGTGCATATACTGCCCTATTTTCCTTACAGTTCCGACGATGGTTTTTCAGTGATAGACTATAAAACCGTCAACCCTACACTGGGTGATTGGCGTGATATAGAACGCATCAATAAAGATTTTTATTTAATGACGGACTTAGTCATTAATCATGTTTCGCGGGAAAATTTATGGTTTATTGAATATTTAAGTAAACAGCAACCCGGCTGTGATTATTTTATCGAAATGCCACAAGATACAGATGTCTCTCAAGTCGTTCGCCCGCGTAGCACACCTGTTCTAACGCCGGTACATACACACGATGGCATTCGTCATGTTTGGGCCACTTTCGGTGAAGATCAAATTGATGTTAATTTTGCCAACCCGGATGTGCTGTTTGAATTTATTGATATTTTATTACTCTATGTCGCCAAGGGTTCGCGCTTTATTCGCTTAGATGCGATCGCATTTTTATGGAAAAAAGCCGCAACACGCTGTATTAATCTACGAGAAACGCATGAAATCGTTAAATTATTACGCGACATTCTCGATATAGTTGCCCCTGGAACCGTTTTAATTACCGAAACCAATGTACCCAATGGCGAAAATTTAAGCTATTTCGGCAATAGCGATGAAGCGCACATGGTCTATCAATTTACTTTGCCGCCGCTATTACTGCACGCCATGCACCATGGCAATAGCCATTATCTCAGCCAATGGGCAAAAGATATGCCGCGCCCACCCAAAAACTGCACTTATTTAAATTTTATCGCCTCACATGATGGGATTGGTCTACGTCCAGCGGAAGGCATTTTACCTGAACAAGAAGTGCAGGCTTTGGTTGATGCCATGCATGAATATAAAGGCTATGTCAGCATGCGTACTGATACCTTTGGCAAAGAATCTCCTTACGAAATTAATATCGCCTTATTTGATGCTCTGAAGGGCACGCATTTGGGACTTGACGATTTTCAAGTGCCACGCTTTATTGCCGCGCATACGATTATGATTGCCCTACAAGGTATTCCCGCGCTCTACATACACAGTCTTACCGCGACAAGCAGCGACCATCAAGGCGTAGAACAGTCCGGACGCACACGCTCGATTAACCGGCGCAAATGGCAATATACTGAATTACTGGATTTATTAAATAATCCCACTGACGCCCCTGCCATTGTGTTTCATGAATTAAAGCGGCAATTACAAATACGAAGCAAACATCCCGCATTTCATCCCAGCGCTTTACAAGAAACTATTTTCTTAGGTGACAATCTTTTTGCTTTCTGGCGTACCAGTCTTGACCAGCAACAGCACATACTCTGCATTAATAATATCTCGCCGGAAATACAGCTCTTAACCTTACCCGAGCATCCGGTTGCTAACGCTTCCGGTGTGTGGCGTGATCTCATTGAACGCACCGCATTAGGCAAAGGAATGCGCGTATTGAAACTATACCCGTATCAATGTGCTTGGCTGGAAGCACTGGATTAATTTGTAGTTACAAATGATGCCATTATCGGACTATAAATTTAAGACGGGACAGGGTGCTTCAAAATATGAGGCCGGCGTGCAATAGCTAAAGAAACGGTGAAAGTATTTTTTGTCGGTTGGGCTGAGGAACGAAGCTACCAACTTAAGGTGGGACAGAAATTTTGAAAACAGAAGTCAGGAGTGCAATAGCTTTAGCTATTGCTGTTTCGGAAATAGCTAAAGCGTGTCACTCCAGTGATTTATTTGTCCCGCCTTAAAATGGAAGCCCATTATCGTATACGCTCGTGCAAATCTTACGCTTTGTTTGACGTGGCGCTGGACTTGCTTGCGTGGTCACAGAATAAAATAGATAAACTGGAGGAGATAAACGTTAAACTACTGCTGATCCAATAAATAATTTAGACGACATAAGCGATCAAAATAGATATATTTTATACTCAGCTTTAGACCTACTCACCTAAATACCTCTTTATGTATCACGCAAATATATTGTTAGTTGAAGATCACCATGATCTCGCCGAAGCAGTGGGCGCTTATTTAGAAAGCAGCGGATTCACCATGGATTATGCCTATGATGGCCTCAGCGCTTTACACTTAGGCACCACGCAAAACTATGATGCCATCATTCTGGATATTATGTTACCCGGTATAAACGGCCTAGAAGTATGCGCACGATTACGTACAGAAGTCAGATTATCCACGCCTATCTTAATGCTCACGGCATGCGATCAACTGGATGATAAATTACAAGGCTTCCAGCAAGGGGCTGATGATTATTTGGTCAAACCATTTGATATGCCCGAGTTAGAAGCGCGACTTAATGCCTTGATTCGTCGTCAACGCGGTGAGCTTGATCAGGCCGTTTATCAAGTACATGATTTACAATTAGACACCCGAACCATGCAGATAACACGTCAAGGTCAAGCCATTCATTTATCACCGACCTGTTTAAGAATACTCCGTATACTGATGCGTGAATCTCCCAATTTAGTGACTCGGGAGCAATTAGAAAAAGAACTCTGGGGCGACTTAACACCCGACAGCGACACACTCAGAAGTCATATCTATAAATTACGCAAAGCTATCGACAAACCTTTTAATCAGGCTTTACTAGAAACCCAACAAGGTTTAGGCTTACGTTTAGTCGCTCCCTGTTTAAAACGATAGGATACGAAAATGCTAAGCCAAGAACTCTATTTACAAGCGCTTAACTCTACCCGTGATGGACTTATCATTACCGAAGCGAAAGGAAGAGACAACCCTATTATTTATGCCAATCCTGCTTTTCTAGCGCTAACAGGGTTTACACTGACGGAGGTTTTAGGCCAAGATTGTCGATTTTTACAGGGTACAAATATTGATCAAGCTGAGTTAGCCTTAATTCGCTTGGCGATTCAAAAGGGTGAGTCTGTATTAGTGACTTTAAGGAATTACAAAAAAGATGGTAGTATTTTCTGGAATGAACTTTCTATTTCACCGATAAAAGATGCCCTAGGAACAGTTACGCATTTTATTGGCATTCAAAAAGATGTCACTGAGAGGGTTGAATTAAAGAAAAAACTAGAAGCCGCTAATGCGCGTCTTCAGCAGTTAAATGAACAACTCAAACAAGAAAATAAAATTGACGCATTAACGGGTCTTTATAATCGAAAAGTTATTGCTCAGGAAGTCTCTATTTTATGGGATAACGCTATCCGGGCTAATGAATATTTTTCCGTATTGTTCATTGATATAGATCATTTTAAAGCGATTAATGATACTTACGGGCATGATGCAGGTGATATAGGGCTAAAGCACATTGCTTATTTGTTGCAAAAGAGTATTAATCGACGTTCGGATATTCTGCTAAGAAATGGCGGCGAAGAATTCTTGATTTTTTTATTTTCCACTAAAGAGGAAGAGGCTTTGGCCTTAGCCCAGCAAATCAACACGCGGATTGCTGAAACGCCAGTTAAAATAAAAGAACCCAATATTATCATCAATATGACGGTGAGCATTGGTCTTGTTTCAGCCATCGCTAGTTTAGATAAATCACTAGATGAGCTTATTAATGCCGCGGATAAAGCCATGTATCAAGCAAAAATGCACGGTAGAAATACAACGTTTTTAGCAAAATGTTAGTTATAGGCCGAAATTTATACCTAATCAGGTAAGAACATAACTTCTCATTACTGTGAGGTAAAGACCATCATCCCCGAGTTCTTTTATCGGGGATCTATTGTTGCAGCCTGAAGAAATCTAGTTAACAAAGACATCTATAATGAGAAGTTACGTAAGAACAGGCAAGAGCCCTGTAATATCGAATATTAAGGCTGAGTATTTTCAATTTTTAGAAGCCAGCCATCACTGCCTTTACACTGATTAGTGCCGGTTGCACTAATATTAATTCGGGCATAAGTATCTTGTAGAGCAGCAGGTAAATTCCCCGTTACGAGATAGCCATTATTTTCTGCCTTGATATCCACTTCAACAGGTAGATCTTTTACGTTGACTTTAATGCTCTCTGGGTTAGTTAGCGCTGAGGTCTGAAATGAAAATGCCGATTGCGGTGCCACAACAGTTAACTTAGCTGGCGTAAATTGGCTCATTTTAGGTTTTTTACAGGCTTGTTTATTACTGCTACTACTGCCATAAGCGGATGCATTTGCGCTAAAAACAGTTAGCATACAGACAATTAATAATTTTATAGAATTCATCATATTTCTCCAAATAATGTACAAAAGGTGGTTTGCAGGTTAAAAAAACCGCCATTCCCGAAGTCTTTTGTCGGGGGATCTATGCTTACCTATGAGATTCCTGCTAAAAGCATAGGATGACGGAGTATAGCTGAGGGTTATGGGTAATCAGGAAAACAAATGCTCATAAGATCAGAGTGTATAAATTGATAATGTAAGACTTGTTGCACTTTGGCATGACTGACAATTTTATAACCTGGCTCAGAGGTCTGTGCAAACTCAGGTGCGGGCAAATTCAGTAACTGTCTGGCATGAGTATAAAATTCACGTTTGCTCGGATGTGTCGCAGCGCAACCATTAAAGACTTCACCCCAAACATCTTGCTCGATAATGGCACTGATCATACCGATACAATCATCACGATGAATCAAATTTACCGGTGCGTCAGGTTGATCTACCACTTTACCTGAACGAAAAAAACGTCCTGGGTGACGACTGTAACCCACTAAGCCACTGAAGCGGACAACCGTTGTTGCAAAATAGGGGTTATGACGAAACATTTGCTCTATCTGCCATAAAGGGCTGTTCTCAAGTTCTGCGCCCTGATCTTCAGTGACCACAGTATTTAGATTGTCATAAACAGACGTTGAGCTCACTAATAAAATCTTTTTAATCGTCGATTGCTCTATTTGCTTAATCAACTGAGCAAAACTGTTAAGGTTTTTACAGGTAATATTGATAATTAAGAGTTCGGCTTGCAGAAATTGAGAAATATCACCTAAGTTATCAATATCAACGATAAAAGCCTCCGCTTTTATGCGTTCAAGGTCAGGTAAACGTGCTATTGAGCGCGTTGATGCATGGACTTGATAGCCTTGAGTTATAAAATGTTCGGCTAACGGCAAACCTAGCCAGCCACTGCCTAAAATGCTGAGGGTTTTAATTTGGGTAGCTCCATTATTAATAGTCATTCATTATTCACCGTTATTTGCTAAAAAACACACTGATACAGGTTCCTTCATTGGGTTTACTGCGTACTTTTAACGACCAATTGAAACGATCACAAAGGCGTTTGACAATGGCTAAACCTAAACCATGCCCCTGCCCTGAACTGTTAACGCGATAAAAAGGTTCAAACACTTTTTCTAGTTGTTCAGCCTCTATGCCTACACCGCTGTCGCTGATACTAATACTATGGGCATCAATAGTAATGGTAATTTGTCCTGCTTCGGTATAGCTAAAGGCATTTTTTAAAATATTAGCCAGTAAGATACTGAGCACTTTCTCAGGCGCCTTTATGGATAAAAAATGATTTTCTTGGACAATAATGCTCACTTTCGGCTTACTCAGTGTGCGTTTAAATTGTTCTAGTAAGGTCGCAACTAAATCATTGATAACGATGTCGTCTTCAGGTAAGGGCGAGGATTCTTCGCGTGCTAATAACAGCAGCGTTTCAATCAAGCTTTCCATATCACGCACGGTACGATCAATCAGGATGACTGCCTTAGCTTCATTCGCTTGAAAGTCATTACGTTTTTGTAATAAAGCTAAGGAACTTTTAATCACTGCCAGTGGCGTGCGTAGCTCATGACTGGCATCACGGGTAAAATTACGTTCACGCTCAATAAATGCCGCCAGTTTTTCAGTAAAATGACTTAAGGCATTAACTAGAATAATCATTTCGCTATCAGTAGACTCACGAAATTCTGTGAGATCAAGTTTATTTGAGCGTTGCTCACGAAAATTAAATTGCTCAACTAAACGTGCCAACTTAACAAACGGTGAAATAGCCTGCCGCGTTTGTCGATAAGCTAACCAAGAAAACAAATAAATGAGCATCAAGACCAAGCTCAACGGAACAATGCCGAAATAAAAGGAAAGAGCGGCAACCTGTTCTTCATCAAAGACTAGAAACAAGCGCGCATTATCTAAGTCTTCAACATAAACAATCGGTTTATGTTGCTGCATTTGTACCCGCGCATAACCCGGTTGTAAGTGACGTAAAGACTCGGGAACTTCCGAATAGTCGTTAGCGACAGCCAAGTAACCGGTCATATTCAACGTATTAGGTCGGGGGGTCTTAGGATTTTTTTGGTAAAGCTGCCAATAATAGCTGGCTTCGCCTTCCAGCGCGGATTGTAACAGCCCATCTTCAACCACTTTAGCCGCGGCAAAAACGCCAAATAAGGTTGCTGCACTAATCAATATGATTTGCAGTAAAAAAGCTTTAATCAGTTTGTAATGTAATCCTTTTTTGCTCATGCGATGTTTAAGCTTTAGTAAATAAATAATGCGTCACTAGCCATTCATTGCCTTTTTGATAGCCGAACAATTCGGCGCAGGACATAAAGAAAATGCGCCAGCGTTGCAACCATAACAGTGCTTCTTGCTCGCCGTAGCCTGCACTAAAAATTTTTATTATCGCAGCTTTGTTTTGATCCGTATTTTGCAGCCAAGCCTCAGCCGTTTTTTGATAATGGCTACCGGATAAATCCCATTGCTTTGTTATGTGTAAGTGCTTTTGAAAATGCAATAAAGTATCGCGTGCCGGCATCAGGCCACCGGTAAAAAAATAGCGCCCCATCCAGTTATCATCGCCTTCAGTTGCAAAGGGATAGGCCAGAAAACGATGACAAAACACATGGACAAATAATTTTCCCTGTGGTTTTAACCAACTCGCCACACGGCTTAACAGGTGTTCATAATTGCGCATATGCTCAAACATTTCTACCGATACGACGCGATCAAATTGCTGGTTCAATTCAAGCTGATTGACATCACAGGTGATTACTTCAATATTAGCTAAGTTGCGCTTTGCTGCCTGCTGCAAAATATATTCACGCTGTGAATTAGAATTAGAGACAGCGGTTATGGGACTATTAGGTAAATGCTCTGCCATAAATAAAGTTAAAGATCCCCAGCCGCAACCTAATTCCAGAATAGTCTGGCCATCGGCTAGCTCCGCTCGTTGCAAGTAAAGTTTAAGCATATTGGCCTCCGCCTGATCAAGATCTTTAGTCTCTTTATCCCAATAGCAGGACGAGTATTTGAGATGCTCGCCTAAGGCTAAACGAAAAAAATCGGCAGGCACTTCATAATGCTGTTCATTAGCCGCAGCGGTTTCGATAGCGATGGGACTTTGGCGTAACTCCTCAAGAAATTCCTGATAACGCTGACTTTGCCGCTCGACATCATGAGCAAATTCATCACGCAATCGCACTTTTAATAATTGCCGGATACCTAAGCGTATTAAAAAGTCGGGTAAACGCTGTTGTTCTGCTAAATCAATTAGTTGCATGATAAATCTCGCTTAAATTTTAGTTGCTGATGGTTTCGGCCACCAAGGGAAAAATGCCGGGGTACTTTGTTGATAACGTCGGTAATCATCGCCGCGACTTAATAAAGCCTGACGCTCGGTATACGGAATGCCAGTAAAAAAATATAAGAAGGCGAACATAACCAGGGGAGCTAGCCATAAAACGACTTGATAATCGCTCCCCCAACCCATTAAAGGGTAGGCAAACCAATGCAACCATTCAAAAAAGTAATTGGGATGGCGTGAATAACGCCACCAGCCATGACGGCAAGTTTTACCTTTATTTTGTTGCTTACCTCTAAATTCGGCCAGTTGTTGATCGGCCGTTGTTTCACCCCAGAAAGCAAATAACGCGATTATCAATCCGCTGATAACGAGGCTTTGATTGGGTGCAGTATTTTGGGCAACGGCCCAAAAAGGTAAAGTCAAAAGGACGATAAAGCCCGCTTGTAATTGAAAAAAGAGAAAAAACCCAAGGCCACTGTATTTGCCCATGGCTTTACGCAGGGTTTGATAACGACCGTCTTCGTGTTCGCTTTTAAACCGGCCTAATAAATGCAAGCCTAAGCGCAGAAACCAAGCAAAACTTAAACCAGCTAAAGCGCATTGCAGACCTATTGGTGCATTGCCTGTAAAGGCATAAAAAGGGCCGGCCAACATCATGCCAAATGCCCAAACAACATCGACAATACCAGCATTTTTAAAGTGCTGTTGCCATAGCCAAGCGGCAAACATAGTGAAGCTACTTAGGCTTGCGATAACGAATAAAGCGGACATTTTATTTCTCCTTTAATTTTAGCGTGTTAGCACAGATGACGATCGCCGCGTAAAGCCCTTGCTAACCATAATAAGGTTGGCACTGCGATAGCCCAACTCACAGCTATAAAAAACAACCACAAGTAAAAATTACCGGTTATTTGCACCGCGCCTAAACGTTCTGCGCCTAAATAAGATAAGGGACTGGCTATCGCCGCACTGAATCCCGCTAGCCATAATCGGTTTTGTAGCCAAGCCAATGAATGATTAAGCGTTAATGCTAAGCCCATCCAGAGTAATAAAATCCATAATGGCGCTAATCGAGGAATAGGTGCAGGGCTGGCAAATTGCATCCAGCCCAAACTGATCCAAGTACTATCCAGCATAAAGCCTAATAAAACAGCCACTAACATCAAGGCAAAATCACCTGTCACGCGTTGCGTTGGATACAATTGCCAAGCCATGAACAGACTAAGCACAACAAGAGCAGGCCAAATAAGATCAGAGACCGCACCTAAGACTGCAGCAAACCATAGGAATTGCATCCATAATAAATTAATCAGGTGTTTACGTGGCATCACTAGCTAACCATTGGGGTCTGCGGTTTGCAGGTTTGGCAAATATTAACTGCACACTGGAAGTGGATTTTTCCATAAATCCACCCTCGCAATAGCATAAATAAAACGCCCACATACGGATAAACGCTTCACTGTAACCTTGTTGTCTGACTTCTTCGAGACGATTCATAAAACGCTCGCGCCAGTGCTTTAAGGTTAAGGCATAACTATCACCCTGATCTTCAAGGTTAATCAGGCGTAAATCGCTGTGATGCGCACTGCTGTTAATGATCGCGCTGACGGAGGGAATAAAGCTGCCAGGAAAAATATAGCGCTGGATAAAATCGACGCTTTTTAAAGCCTGCTGATAACGTTGATCTTCAATAGTAATCGCTTGAATGAGCGCTAAACCCTCTGGTTTTAATAAGCTGGCACATTTAGCTAAATAGGTATCTAAAAATTGATGACCCACGGCTTCAATCATTTCTATCGACACTAATTTGTCGTAATGACCTTGTAAATCACGGTAATCCTGCATAATAACAGTGACTTTATCGGCGACACCGGCATTGCGCATACGTTGTTCAGCGGCATTAAATTGTTCGACTGAAAGGGTCGTCGTGGTAATTTTGCAGCCATAATTTTTAGCGGCGTAAGCGGCAAAGCCTCCCCAACCGGTACCAATTTCTATCAGGTGATCCGTGGCTTGTAAATCCAGTTTTTGACAAATACGCGCTAACTTGGCGTTAGAGGCTTGCTCTAAACTCATGTCAGTTGAATAAAAAGTTCCCGAAGAATACATACCATGCTGATCAAGAAATAACTCAAAAAAATCATTCCCCAGATCATAGTGTGCGGCAATATTTTTACGGCTACCTGCTGTGGTGTTTTGATTACGCTGATGCCAAAAAGTGAGTAACTTATTGGCTAACGTTGCTAAACCGCCTTCCATGCTATCCAGTAAGTCACGATTACGCACCATAATCTGAATCACTTTCGTTAAATCATCCGCCTCCCAAAGCTTATCCATATAAGCTTCGGCAGCGCCAATAGAGCCGCCTAGTGCTAACTTGCGATAGAAACCTAAATCGGATACGGTGATTTCAGCTCTCAGATCTGTGGCTGATCCAGAGCCAAGCTGACAGTGACCAAGCGGATCAGAAATGCGAATACTTGCGCCTGTAATATGAGATAGTTTTTCCAACAATGACCGACGCAAAAATAAGTCTAGTCGGCTAGTTGGGGTGTTTAAAGTTTCTACAGATGCATTCATCATAACTCCTTATTTGCTAATTAATTCGACGGATGGTCATAAACGGGAACGCCTTTTAACCATAAGCGTAAGGCTTGCCAGTGAATACCGAAGACCACGGCAAGGGTCATAAAGGGATAACGCAAAGGTATATTGCGCATGGTTTTGCTGTTCATGCTCAGCATTTGTAATTGCAAGGTGGCATCAAAACAGGTTTGCTGATTTTCTGATAGTTGCATGTGGATCGTGATATTTTCAGGCTTTAATTTAAAGTGCCAAAAATACTGCAAATTCATCGGCATAAACGGTGAGACATGGAATGCTTTATCAAAAGTAAAGGCATATTTATCTTTGCTGTCCGACCTATTTTGGCAATCTAATACATAGCAATGCCTTTCTTTCCATGGCGTATTGGTTATTTCAGCAAGGATATAGGCCGGATATTCTGCGCCTTCTGGATAGCAAAAATAAAAGCTGACGGAATTAAAACCGAAGCCTAAATAACGCAGATTAGTTAATAAACAAATCCGCCCAGTAAAATCTTTACCAGTCTGCTGCTTAATTTTTTCCTGTACGGCCGCTTGTATGCTTTGCTGAACATCGCCGATATAATCACGGCGATAAAAACTCAGCCAATTAAAACGCTCTTTTGACCAGAAATGGCTTTTTGCTAGTACGTGATCCAATTCATCTAAGTCCAGATAGCTCATAAACACCGGATAGCAAAAGCTATGTGCCTTGGGAGTAAAGCGACGATGACGCACCGTGCCAATCGCCAAATGGCTGCTTAGCTTAGCCATGCGCTGTTAACAGGCTATCAACCACTTCACGCGCACTTTTTGCACCGTCTTCATGAAATCCCCAACCCCAATAAGCCCCTGCATAATAAGTACGGTTTTGACCATTAATTTCAGCACGACGCTTTTGTGCAGCTAAAGTTTCAGGTGTATACACGGGGTGATGGTAGTGTCGTTTAACCAGTATTTTTTCAGGATCAATTTGCTCAGTGCAATTTAGCGTGACAATTAACGGTTCTGGGCAATCGATAGTTTGCAATAAGTTCATGTAATAACTCACGGTACACTGATTTTGTGCACGTGCTAATTTTAATGCGTTCCAGCTTGCCCACGCTTTCGGGTGTTTTGGCATTAAGTTTGTATCGGTATGCAAGGCCACTTCATTAGCTTGATAACTGATCGCACCCAACACTTCGATTTCATTAGCGCTAGGATCAGCAAGCAAGGATAAAGCCTGATCGCTGTGACAGGCTAAGATCACTTGGTCATAATTTTTATGATCTTTCGCGGTGCTGATACTGACGCCATTTTTACTACGATTAATGATTTCTACCGGCGTATTTAAGCGGATTTCACCGTTAAATTGCTGCTTAAACGCTTGCACATAAGCATCAGAGCCGCCTTTAATGGTGCGCCATTCAGGACGATTATCCACTTGCAGCATTTGATGGTTATTCAAGAAAGCCACTAAATAACGAGCCGGAAACTGCGCTAAAACATTTGCTGGCCCCGACCATAAAGCACAAGCCATGGGCAAAATATGGTCATCAATAAACGCTTGGCTATAATGATTATTT
>JAIPFI010000098.1 GCA_021736705.1 Methylococcaceae bacterium
CTCTACATCATCCGTAGCAGAAATATAAGAAAGCCTAAATTACTGTAACGCAGTGCTAAGAAATTTAGCAACATTGGAAGGTTTCTTGGGGCGAAAATCAGATGGCGATCCTAGAGCTAAAAGTATCTGGATCGGATTCCAAAGGGTTCAAGATTGTGTGTAAAGAGATGGGCTTGAGTCGCCTCTATAATAAGAAATAACAAAAACGTATCCCAAGCCACGAATAGCAACACCGTCAAGCTCAAGCATAAACTATTAAATTTTTTTCTTTTTACGCAAAGTATTATAAATTTTGAATGTCAAAATTAAAGAGGAGAGTAAAAACGTAATAACGTTTGCGTAAATAATCGCTTTATCTGCAATACAGATACCATAAATCAACCAAAGCAGAACGCCAAGTGTAAAGCAACTATACATACCTAAAGATAGCGATTCTGTATCCCTGGTTTTAAGCGTCATAATAGCTTGCGGCAAAAAAGAAACGGTAGTTAAAGTCGCCGCAACATAACCGATTATCTCCGGCGTAATTGCCGCTAGCACTTCATTTAGCATGGTAGTTTATTTGATAAATAAATTTGAAAACGGGCTTTTCACTTAAGCCGGGACATTAGTGATACTTACAGGGCGAGGCTTCAGCCCGCTTTATAGCAACTATCTTTCCTCTGTTTTATTATTATATTCTTGATCTTCGACCAACTCTTTAACAAAATCATCTTTACGTTTAAGTGTTGGAAATAAGTGTGTTTTTTCCCAATAAAAACCAAACCATAAAACTGGAATAGCAAATAACAAATCTATACCAAAAGTGGTTTGCATCACAATGGTAAGTGCCGCAGTACAAAACAAGAAAAAGCCAATCAAATAAAACCGAATACCTAAAATAATCCCATTTAAAAAAACAGTATGCGCAAGAATAATATGAATCATAATACCGGCCGCACTCGCCCTAATTGCTTCGGCATGCCAGCTTAAAAACACCAGTAAAACAGCAACGAAGGCACTTCCCCAATAAAAAAACTGGTAACGATATAAATGCTCAGTTTCATGACCCGTTGCTTGTGCTTTTGTTTTTGCACTGAGAATGGACAAGAAACAAAAAATTGGCGTCATTAATAACCAGTAAAAAATGCCGGGGCGATCAAAAATTTCAATAATAACCTCGCCTAAAAAACACAAAAACACCATAGAAATAAAAATAATTTCATTAATATAGATATGATTTAAGGCTGCATCCATATTCCACCTTGATTGCGCTTTATCCTGTTCACTCATAAAGAATCCTGAATTAAATAACTTTTGAAAATTGTTCGGTATTTGCTTTTAAATAAGCATCAAATATCATACAAATATTACGTATTAATAAACGACCAACGGCTAATACCTGAATACCCTCATCATTTATAACTAACAAGCCATCATCGCGCATGACTTTCAATGCGTTTAGTTCAGAGGAAAAATAATGCTTAAAGTCTATAGTATAAGCTTGCTCAATATCAGAAAAAGACAAAGAAAAGTGACAAATAAGCTGAGTAATGACAGCGCGACGTAACTTATCATCTGCATTTAAAACAAAACCTTTAAAGACAGGTAGTTCTCCTTGACTAATTAACGCATCATACGCCGTTAAATCTTTAACATTTTGCACATAACTATCAGCCACGCGCCCAATCGAAGTGATGCCTAAACCAATTAAATCGCAGTCAGAATGAGTAGAATAACCTTGAAAATTTCGATATAACTTATTTTCTCTTTGCGCGATGGCCAATTCATCGTCGGGCTTAGCAAAGTGATCCATACCTATATAGACATACCCTGCGTCAAGTAAACGCCGAATAATCATCTGCAAAATATCCAGCTTTACTTCAGCATTCGGCATATCTGCATCATTAATTTGGCGCTGCGTTTTAAATCGTGCAGGTAGATGTGCGTAGTTAAAAATGGAAAATCGATCCGGTGCAACACTTAAAATTTTATCCAAGGTTACGGAAAACGATGCGACTGTCTGCAAAGGCAAGCCATAAATTAAATCGATACTCGTAGAGCGAAAACCTTCTTTTTTAGCGGCATCTAATACGGCAAAGGTTTGCGCTTCTGACTGAATACGATTGACTGCTTGCTGCACCGCTGGATCAAAATCTTGCACACCTAAACTGATTCGATTAAAGCCCAACCGCCTTAACTGCTTTATTGTTTTATCATCCGTTGCCCGCGGATCGATTTCAATCGAATACTCGCCTGTGTCATCCTCTTTTAGATTAAAGTGCTGGCGTGTTGCCGCCATAAGCCGACTCATCTGTTCATAATCTAAAAAGGTCGGCGTACCACCGCCCCAGTGCAATTGATTAACCATGCGTTTTTTATCAAATAATGCACCCTGAAATTCAATTTCTTTAAATAAATTAGCCAGATAAGGCTCAGCATGCTCTCTGTTTTTAGTAATGATTTTATTACACGCACAGTAATAACAAACGGTATCACAAAAAGGAATATGAAAATAAAGTGATAAGGGGCCGCCGCGTTCATTAGAAAGTTTAATTTGCTGTTGGTAATCCTGCGCAGTAAAGCCATAATGCAATTCTAATGCCGTAGGATAGGAGGTATAGCGCGGGCCTGATTTATCATAACGATGTATTAAATCTAAGTCGAATTTTACAGATTGGTCCATATTAATTTTTTATTATTGATGATTACAAGATATCGATAGTCGACAAGGGGATTTTGCAACTAAAGACGCGCTCACAAACGAGGCAATTCATCTGATTTCTACTGCTACGCGTCTGTTTAAAGCCTGCATTGCCTTGTCATTACCCTGATAGCGTAACTGGCTATAACCTCGCCCCTCATAGCTCAATCTACCTGCTAAATCAGGATAAAGAGCTTCCAATAGCGCAACAACCGATTTCGCTCTATCTTCAGAGAGTTGCAGATTTGATTCCTGATCTCCCGTTTTCTCACTATGCCCAACAATGAGAATAGACTTTCCTGCTTGTACATAGGGCAATAATGCGCTACCCAGCTCTTTTATTTTAGCGAAAGCCTTCTCATTTATCAGCATACTTTGAGGATCAAATAAAATATCTATATCAATTTTAGGGCTAACCTTAGGAAGTCCCGCAGATTTTTCCGCAGCAATATCTTTGCTAACATAATTCGCCCATTCTGGCTTATCCGACTGCTGAGTGGCATATATTTTATCGGCCGCCTCCATAGTCGCGATGGCATTCGGCAAATCATTTAATTGAAGATAAGAATTCGCCATTCGCGCAAAAAGATTCGCTTTTCGCTTTACATCCGCCCCGAGAAATTGCCGCGCACTGACAAAGCTTTCTAATGACTGTGAGTATTGCTTAAGCTTTTGTTGATTCAGTCCCAGCTCATAATACACATCATAATTCTCACAAAGTACCGCAGAGCGCTTTAATAAATGCTCGGAATCAGCGGCCGTCTGAGCTTGTGACCGAAAATATAAGGCTTTTGCTTCAAACTCACTCAGGCAAACGCTATAAGAAGCAAAAGGCATGACACTACAAAAACAAAAGATCCAATATTGCTGAATTTTCACTATGCCTCTCTAATCTTTATCGCTGTGCATTTAGGGAACCGCCAATTTAATAACGTGTGCTGACTTTTTGTTGTAGGAGCGACGCATACAGAAGGTAAGATTACATATTTTTAATTTTCATTTCTCAAATTAAGAAAATCTCTCTACAAACAAACATCTACAACTCACGAGTCGCACTAAACTTAATATCGGGCCAACGTTCTTCAGTTAACTGCAAATTAACTCGGCTAGAGGCTAAGTACACTAAATATCCGCCCCCATCTTCCGCTAGATTATCAAACGCTTTCTTTTTGAATTCTTCAAATTTTACTGCATTATCCGAGCTTACCCAGCGCGCGGTATTAATGGAAATAGCATCATAAATACATTCAACATTGTATTCAGATTTCAAGCGATACGCAGTCACATCAAATTGCAAAATCCCGACGGCACCTAAAATCAAATCATTATTTTTTAAGGGCTTAAATAACTGCGTCGCACCTTCTTCAGTTAATTGCACTAAACCTTTTTGCAAGGCTTTACCACGCAAAGGATCTTTCAAGACTACACGGCGGAACAATTCAGGGGCAAAATAAGGAATCCCTGAATATTTCAACACTTCACCTTCAGAAAAAGTATCGCCGACTTGGATGGTGCCGTGATTATGCAAGCCAATAATATCGCCCGAATACGCTTCTTCTATATTTTTACGCGAATCCGCTTTAAACGTAATAGCATTAGATACTTGGATTTTCTTACCCAAACGTACATGAGTAATTTTCATGCCTCGATCAAATTTACCCGAACAAACCCGTAAAAATGCAATTCTATCGCGATGCGAAGGATCCATATTCGCCTGAATTTTAAACACAAACCCCGTAAACGCCTCCTCTTTAGCATTCACAAAGCGCTGATCAGCCTCACGGCCTTTAGGCGCGGGGGCATAATCAGCAAAAGCATCTAATAACTCTAAAATACCGAAATTATTAACCGCTGAACCAAAGAATACTGGCGTTAAATTACCCGCCAAATATTCTTCTAAATTAAACTCTGTACTCGCGCCTTGAACCAGCTCAATCTCTTCGCGCAACTCTTCAGCCTGGTCACCTAAAACATCATCTAACTCAGGATTATGCAATCCTTTAATCGTTTCACCCTGCATGATTTTTCCACCATGCGTGGCACTAAACAAATGCACCGTATCATCATACAAATGATAAACCCCTTTAAAGCGCCTCCCCATTCCGATAGGCCAGGTTATCGGAGCACATTGAATATTTAATACCGTCTCAACTTCGTCCAGCAATTCAATAGGCTCTTTCCCTTCCCTATCTAACTTATTGATAAAGGTGATAATTGGCGTGGTGCGCAGGCGACACACTTCCATCAGTTTAATGGTGCGATTCTCTACCCCTTTCGCGACATCAATGACCATTAATGCGGAATCAACTGCGGTCAAAGTACGGTACGTATCTTCAGAGAAATCTTCATGCCCCGGCGTATCTAATAAATTCATAATGCAATCTTTATGCTCAAACTGCATGACCGAGGTAGTGACCGAAATACCCCGTTCTTTTTCCATTTCCATCCAATCTGAAGTCGCATGCCGATCTGCTTTACGTCCTTTAACAGAACCTGCTTGCTGAATAGCGCCACCGAATAATAATAATTTTTCAGTTAAGGTCGTTTTACCGGCATCAGGGTGACTAATAATAGCGAAAGTACGTCTTTTATTAATTTCTTTCGTGTGTATGGATTCTAATTCTTCATTCATTCGTTTAGGATGCTCTTTAAATATGCACTAAATTGTAACATTACTTGATTATACTAAAAGACAGCGAAACTTTCTTTTATCTTGAGTCGCTTTGCTAGTGCAACCTAACAACCTTAAACAAAGAATATAAGTTACTTAATTAAAAAATGGTTGATTTTTCTGGTAAAATCGCCAAAATCCCGCAACTGAATATTTTTTAGGAACTTCCCCCTTAATGCAATCAAAGAAATCTAACAACAAAGCCCTCGATTCATGGAGCGCAGAAGACAGCGCCAATTTATATGGCATTCGCGAATGGGGTGCAGATTATTTTGATGTCTCTAAGCAAGGTGAAGCAGTCGTTAAAGTCAATTTTGGCGATAAAACAGTTACCGTACCGATCATAGATATCGTCGAAGGTATGCGTGAACGAGGCTTAGAAATGCCCGCTATTTTGCGTATCGAAAACTTACTCGATCAACGCATCAAGCAAATCAATGAAGCCTTTGCTCACGCCATTAGTGAACAAGCGTACAAAAATCATTACCGTGGCGTTTTCCCTATAAAAGTAAATCAACAATGCCATGTTATCGAAGAAATTGCCGCTTATGGCAAATTTTATCATCATGGTTTGGAAGCTGGCAGCAAAGCAGAACTCATTATTGCGCTCTCACAATTACAAGACCATGATAGTTTAATTATTTGCAATGGCTACAAAGATGAAGAGTTTATTGAGCTAGGGCTTTATGCACGGCAAATGGGCATACAATGTTTTTTTGTTTTAGAAACAACAACTGAATTACCGATCATTCTTGAACGTAGCAAAGCATTAGGCATTGAACCCTTAATCGGCGTACGCATCAAACTTGCTTCAATGGTCGAAGGACATTGGAATGCTGACAGTGGCGACCGTTCTATTTTTGGTTTATCCACCAGCGCGTTATTAACCGTTGTCGAGCAATTAAAAGCAGCAAACATGCTACATTGCCTGCAATTACTACACTGCCATCTGGGCTCACAAATTCCCAATATTCGTAATATTCGTACCGGCGTACAGGAAGCCTGTCGTTTTTATGCCGGCTTAATTGCCGAGGGCGCACCTCTTGGTTATATGGACTTAGGGGGAGGGTTAGCCGTCGATTACGAAGGCAGCCAAACCACCAATACA
Source organism: Methylococcaceae bacterium (assembly GCA_021736705.1). GTDB lineage: Bacteria > Pseudomonadota > Gammaproteobacteria > Methylococcales > Methylomonadaceae > Methyloprofundus. The sequence goes on from JAIPFI010000098.1 coordinate 6,463, forward strand.
CACAGTATGAATTACAACTTGGATGAATACTGTATTAATATTGTTGAAACCATACAAGAGGGTCTTGATCCTTTAGGCATTGCTCACCCCGTGATTATTTCCGAGTCGGGGCGTGCCCTAGTCGCTTATTCCTCCATGTTGTTATTTAACATTCTTGATGTACGCGATCATAAAGCCCCACCATTACCGGATACCTTACCCGAAGGCAGTCACGACTTATTGAAAAACCTTTTTAGTGTATTACAAAACGTTAATACTAAAAACTTACAGGAATGCTATAACGACTCACTGTATTACCGCGATGAAGTACGTGATTTATTTCACCGAGGACACGCAACACTGCACGATCGCGCACTTGCGGAAGATATTAATCTCGCTATTTTGGAACGCATTACCCAATTATTGCCTCAAGTGACACGTATTTCGCCTGAACTGGAAAACTTACCTGAACTGTTATCTGATATTTATTACGGCAATTTCAGCTTATTCCAATCATTACCCGATATATGGGCAATTGACCAAGTCATGCCCGTCATGCCTATTCACCGATTAAATGAAGAGCCAACACGTGATGCCATGATCGCCGACATTACTTGTGACTGTGATGGTAAAATTGATGTTTTCACTGGCCCAGAAGGTCTGCAATCCACATTAAAATTACACCCTTTGCGCGATAATGAAGAATATTATTTAAGCGTTTTTCTCATTGGTGCCTACCAAGAAACGTTAGGCGATTTACATAATCTCTTCGGTGACACCCATGTTGTCAGCGTCCACATTAGTGAAGATGGCAGCTTTGATTTTGCCCGTGAATTTCATGGTGACAGCATTGCCGACGTACTAAGTTATGTGGAATACGATCCCAAAGTGATGCAAGAACAATTTAGACGCATCGCCGAAACCGCAGTACGCGAAGGTAAGATTTCCGTGCCTATGCGCCAACAAATGATCAAAGCATTCCGTGACAGCCTAAATGGCTATACGTATTTTGAACGCTAAGAAATGCGTATAAATTACTCTCAGAACTAAACATAGGATGGGTAGAGCCATGGCGACACCCATCCTAATACTTATATTATTTTTACAGGAACCCTCTATGTCTAAAGTTATGATTATTGGTGCCGGCGGTGTCGGCGGTGTAGTTACCCACAAATGCGCACAACTACCTGATGTGTTCAGCGATATTATTCTTGCTAGCCGTACCGAAGCAAAATGCAAAGCCATAGCTGCGCAACTAGACCGTCCTATTCGCACGGCGCAAGTCGATGCTGATAATGTGCCTGAACTCACCGCTTTACTAAAAAAAGAACAACCTGCTTTAGTCATTAACGTTGCTCTGCCGTACCAGGATTTAACCATCATGGACGCGTGTTTAGCAGCCGGCATTAATTATATGGATACTGCTAATTACGAGCCATTAGACACGGCTAAATTTGAATACAAATGGCAATGGGCGTATCACGATAAATTTAAACAAGCGGGTTTAACTGCGCTGTTAGGTAGTGGTTTCGATCCCGGTGCAACTAACGTATTCACTACGTACTTAGCCAAACATTATTTAGATGAAATCCACGAGCTAGATATTATTGATGTCAATGGCGGCGATCATGGCTATCCTTTTGCCACTAACTTCAATCCAGAAATTAATATTCGCGAAGTGACAGCCGAATGTCGTCACTGGGAAAATGGTGAGTTTGTTACCACACCAGCAATGTCTAAAAAAGCCAGCTTTACCTGTCCTGAGTCCGTCGGTACTTTTAACATTTACCGCATGTACCATGAAGAACTAGAGTCATTGTCAAAAAACTTCCCAACACTTAAACGCGCACAATTCTGGATGAGTTTCGGCGATAATTACCTAAAACATTTAGAAGTCTTAGGTAATGTCGGCATGATAGGCATTGAGCCTGTTGAGTTTAATGGCCAACAAATTGTACCGATTCAATTTTTAGCTAAATTACTGCCTGATCCTTCCAGCCTAGGGCCACGCACTGTTGGTAAAACCTGTATTGGCTGTGTCGCTAAAGGCATGAAAGACGGCAAAGAAAAAATCGTTTACATTTATAACATCAAAGATCATCAAGATTGTTATAAAGAAGTGCAGTCACAAGCGATTTCTTATACTACCGGCGTACCGGCAATGATTGGCGCAAAAATGATGCTAGAAGGCAAATGGATTAATCCAGGCGTGTGGAATATCGAGCAATTTGATCCAGATCCATTTTTAGACGATATGAACAAACATGGCCTACCGTGGACAGTGGTTGAATTGGATAGTTTTGATTTAGATAAATAGCCTCTCCACATTGTCATATAGGATGTGCTGAGGCACGAAGCGCATCAATGTAAATGATGCGCTTCACTGCGTTTAGCACACCCTATGTTCATTTTTATTTCCTGAAAAAAATTCATGCAATTCACCGACTTCTCCAAACTCGATTTAAACCGCCTGCCTTCACCCTGCTTCGTCGTCGATGAAGTCGCCGTGGAACGCAATCTCACCATTTTAAAACATGTTGCCGATGCCAGCGGCGCAAAAGTGCTTGCCGCACTGAAAGCCTTTTCCATGTGGCATTTAGCACCACTGACTATGCGCTATTTAAACGGCACATGCGCCAGCGGTTTACATGAAGCCATGCTCGGCCATGAAAAATACGGCGGTGAAGTGCATGTTTTTTCTGCTGCTTACAGCGAAGAGGATATTCGCCAACTTGCAGAATTTGCCCACCATATCGTCTTTAATTCTTGCGGTCAATGGCAACGCTTTCAGCCGATAATTCAAGCGGCAATAACTAAACGTCCAGATTTAAAAATTGGCTTACGCATTAATCCCGAGCATTCCGAAGGCGCAGTTGCTGTTTACGATCCCTGCTCACCCGGTTCACGTTTAGGCATTCCTTTATCACAACTTGATGAATCCTTATTAGATGGCATCAGCGGTTTGCATTTTCATACCTTATGCGAGCAAGGCTTTGAGCCACTGCAACGTACCGTACAAGCAGTGGAAGAAAAATTCGGGCATTTATTAGCGCAAATGGAATGGGTTAATTTTGGCGGCGGACATCATATCACAGCGCCCGGCTATAATATCGATGGCTTAATCCAACTGATTAAAGACTTCAGCGCAAAATACCAAGTCCAAGTCTATTTAGAGCCCGGCGAAGCGGTCGCCATCGGCACCGGCATACTGAGTTGCGAAGTATTAGACATCACTTGGAATCAGCTCGATCAAGCGATTTTAGACACCTCGGCCACTTGTCACATGCCCGACACACTAGAAATGCCTTACCGCCCTGATATTAGCGGCGCAGATATAGCCAATAAATTAGCCCACACTTATCGTTTAGGTGGACTCACTTGTTTAGCGGGTGATGTGATTGGCGATTATAGCTTTGCGCAGCCTTTACGGATTGGTCAGCGCATTATTTTTGAAGATATGAGCCATTACACCATGGTCAAAACGACCACCTTTAATGGCACGCACCTACCTGCTTTGGCAGTCTGGAACTCAGAAACCGATGCCCTGCAAGTGATCAAAACCTTTTCTTATGACGACTTTAAAAACAGGCTATCTTAAATGAATAGAGAAACAGGCAAACCCTTAAAATACCCGCTTTTCTTAGGCTCAGAAATTGAACAGCCAAACCCAGACCAAGCCTTTTTTCACGTACTTCCCGTGCCTTATGAAAAAACGGTCTCTTATGGTGGCGGTACTTATTTAGGCCCCTCTGCTATTTTAAAAGCCTCATGGCAGCTAGAAGAATGGGATGGCAAAAGCAAACCCTGTGATGCCGGCATTTATACTTGTCCTCCTGTGGATTGTTCAGTAGCCGCGGAACAAGTTATTGATAATATCGCCACGGCAACCGCAAAAATCGTCAAGCACGGTGCGATGCCCGTAGTATTTGGCGGTGAACATACCGTCACTTATGGCGTATTAAAAGGTTTACGTGATGCCGGTATTACTGATTTTGGTATCGTACAAATTGATGCGCATGCTGACTTACGCGACGCTTATGAAGGCGATCCGCTCAGCCATGCCTCAGTGATGAAACGCGCAGTCGATATGGGTATCCCTTTATATCAGCTTGGCATCCGCGCCTTTTGTGAAGAAGAAATCGCCACACGTAAAGCGTTTAATGTTCATCATCAAGATGCTGATGAATTAGTGCCCAACAACATTCAAAGCATTACGCTGCCTGATGATTTCCCGAGCAAAGTCTTTTTCACTTTAGATATAGACGGCATGGATCCTTCGGTATTCCCATCAACAGGCACGCCCGTACCCGGTGGTTTAGACTGGTATCAAACGCTGAATTTATTTGAATCAATTGCGCAGCAACGTGAAATCATTGGTTTTGATATTATGGAATTCGCCCCAATAAAAGGTTTTCACGCCTATGATTTTGCCGCAGCCATGTTAACTTATAAAATGATGGGCATCGTGCAAAGAAATCTGAAATAAGCAATTATTCTACTCCCAAGTTCCGTAATTCAACTTAGGTTTTCTTATATTTCTGGCATCGGAATTTCTAGCACTCCGAGCATAAATTCCATTAATTTTTACCAGCTATTAAAGTGCATGTAGCGGGGTGAGTTCTACATCTAGGATTAGTGGGTATTTTGATTAATTCATAATCTATCATATTTTATTTGAATGAGGGTTCTTTTACCATTGGATCCTAAATTGAGAGTTGCGGCTGAGTCGCAGTTATTCTTGATAAATTTTATCAATGAGCGCTTTCAGCCAACGAGGTCTGAATAATAAGGCATAGATACAAATAAGGTTCGTCACAGGAATCGGACCTATGTCAATAATAGCTAAAAGCAAAAGAACAAACAGCGTTATTATTTTTGTGAGCATTAAATTTTTTACATTGTTAGACTAACTCTTGAATTGAATAACGTCATATTACACTGTATCTTTTAAAAAATAACTTCAACAAATTGAACGCCATAGTTTAGGGTTGTTTGATCTTAATTAAGACCTAAAACTATAGCGAAATACAGGAAAGCCAATGTGCTGCTGTTCCTGCATTTCACTTTGTACTCTAGGTGTTGAAAGCTTCATTCGGGATATAATTCAGGGAATGATTAAATCCTCATTGCTAAGGTTGGACGTGTTTATGAAATAAGGTCTTCATCTTAGGTGCGCAGGCAAGCTGTCTACGCACCCACAAAAATAAGTTGTCTACGTTATTTGATACATATTTCTTAGCGAGCAAGACTATAAGTCTAAGTAAATCTTATCTACCAAATTCTTAAACCATTTAGGTCTAAAAAGTGTGACATAAATACAAATAAGACTGGTGGTTGGAATCGGCCCCATCCCTATAATAGCCAAAATAATGAGCACGAAAACTGTTATAACTCTTATAAACATAGAGTTTCCTTTCGCTGTTGTAAGTGAATTTCGTTACTTAATGAAGTTTTCCTGTTTATTTCATGCCCTACCTCTTAGCTTTTTCTAAAGCTAAGAACACCTTCTTGCACATCGACATTAATGGTATCTTCTGCGTTAAATTTACTGGCTAAAATATCTTGCGCCAGCGGGTTTTCCAGTTGTTGCTGAATAGCACGTTTAAGCGGTCTTGCTCCATACACAGAATCAAATCCGGCTTCCCCGATTTTATCTAAGGCCGCGTCAGTAATCGTGAATTGTATA
>JAIPFI010000099.1 GCA_021736705.1 Methylococcaceae bacterium
ATGCTTACTTATATTCGCACGATTTTTATCTTCATCCCATTCAAACTTCATTAGTACCCTTGTCCTTACTTATCCCAACACTCCGCCTTTTGAACTCATTCCCAAACTCCGTTTGGGAACACATGCTCGTAAGCTCTGCTTACTTTAGACACGCACAGCAAAGCCGTCTGCTGCACTCTAGGTATCTAAGGAATAAAGCCTTAATAAATTGAGCAGGAGTAAAAAAGCTTTAGCTTTTTTCATCAGACATAGCAATAGCTAAAGCTATTGCACTCCTTATCAAATGTCGAAGTTAATAAATGCTCATTCCTAAGCATGGTTTAGATACATAACGCAGTTAACTACTTATTCCAGCAATCAGCATTAGCATAACCAGTATAAAACTTACCGTCTTGATTGACTGCAAACGTACCACAAGTAGTATCTGTATGATCTGGAGTAGCTTTAATTTCATAAGCTGTACCGCTAGGAGTTCCAACAATTGCTAATGTATAGTTTCCATCTGGAGAGTCAGTTGAAATACCTGCTTGAACTAACGTTCCATAACTAACATTATTTGCCCTGTATTTTTCTTGCGCTAATTGAGCACTCAACAAAGCCGCCTTCGCATCCCCACGTTTAGCCCGCAAAACATATTCCTGATAAGACGGGTAAGCAATAGACGCCAAAATGCCAATAATAGCCACAACAATCATTAGCTCAACCAAGGTAAAACCTTTATTCTGTGTTTTGTTCATAAATCCTTCCTTTTAAAGTGAATAAAAAAGTGCTAAAAGCATAGCATAGTGTTACTTCATATAAATGCCGCTAAGGCTAAAATGTAGGGTAATTAACAGAAATATAGGGATGAAGAATGTACTGTACAACACAAGTCAGAAGTATCTTATCTAAAAAATGCTTCAAGGTTAAAAATTATGCATAAAAAATACGGACAGGGTTTTACCTTAACTGAATTGATGATAACAGTGGCGATTGTTGGCATTGTCGCATCTTTAGCCGTGCCTTCGTTTCAGGATATGCTGGAACGGAATCGATTAAAAGAAGCGGTAGAGTCTTTGAAGTCGGATTTGATGTTTGCGCGGACTGAGGCGATTAAACGGAGTGCAAACTTAACCGTTTCAATAAAAATTAACGGCAGTTCATGGTGTTATGGAATTAATGATTCAAATTGTGATTGCAGTACCGCAGGAAGCTGTGCCATAAAAAACGTAGATGGAAGTCAGTTTCAGGAAACAACTGTTCCAGCAGGAACTAGCACTAATATACCTTTTGACTTTAGACGTGGGACCGCCTTTGCAGGCGGAGTAACAATAAGTACTTCAAATTATTCAGTTAGGTCCAAGGTGAGCAACTCAGGACGCATAACCGTTTGCAGTCCTGATAGCACAAAAGCAATGGGAGGCTATGATGCCTGTTAATCTTAAAAGAAAACAAGCCGGCTTAACCCTAATCGAAATTATGATCGCCTTATTATTAGGTCTAATCGTTATTGGCGGGGCATTATCAATTTATATTTCTACTATCCGCAGCAGCACCGACATCACTAACTCAGCTCGATTAAACTATGATTTAGATTCTGTAATGCAATTTATTGTTAATGATGTTCGACGTGCTGGTTATTGGGCGGGAGGCGTAGCGGAATCAAAAGCCGAAAATTCGCCAACTAATCCAGGAAATCCCTTTACGATAGGTACAGCAAACATACAAATCCCAGAAAGTTCGTGTATTTTATATACTTATGATGCCGATGCCGATGGCATACTTGATGACTCAGCTACTGATGTAGACACTATCGGACCCGATGAGGATGAACCTGAATATTATGGATTTAAACTTGAAAATGGAGAGCTGAAAGTAAGATCTTCAAAAATAGCTGATAATGATTGTACTGGCGATGGCTGGGAAACAATAACTGATTCAAATAAAATTGAAATCACTCATCTACAATTTAGTTTTTTACCTATTGCAGCTCAAGCTGCTGTTGCTAATGTACATCCCGCACTTGCCGCATTATCCGCAACAACACGATGCCTAAACAGTACCCCTAGTCCCGATGAAAGCTTTGATACTACCTGTGCTCTTGCAAATGATGCAGGAGATATAGCTACCAATGATTTAGCTGCGGAGAAGCGAGTTATAAATATCATCATATCAGGACGAATAGAGAATGATCATGATGTTATTAAAACAATTTCAAGCTCCGTACAAGTTAAAACCCCTAGAATTTATAAGCAGCTATAACAAGAGGAGATATTTGATGAAGCTATACAATCAAAAAATCAGTCATCAAAAGGGTGCAGCAAATTTGTTTGTAGCAGTAATACTGTTAATCGGCATAACTTTAGTTGCAATAAGTGCAACTAAAACAGTGCTAACAGAAACTAAAATAGCCGCAAATAATTACCGCACAGTTCAAGCGACGGCAGCCGCGCAAGCGGCTATGGATAGAGCCGTGGCATATTTTATGGCAGGCGGTTTGGATCAAGATGGGGATGCGACTGTGGATTATGAATTAGCAACCCCCTTTACTTTTACACTCCCTGAAACACCCGTTGCAGGCGCTCAATTAACATCTGCACAATTTTATTTTGATAATGCCGATGATAATCAGTGTGACTGTCAATTGGTTGTTGCTAAGGATAGTGATAGTGATGGAGATGGTGACTGCATGGGTGGATTTAATGCTGCTCTAATTATTGCCCAAGGAAGGAGTGATGATAATAGTGCTGTTCGAACAATCTCCCAATGTGTTGGATCCGTTGATATTTTTAACAATGGCGAGAGCCCGCAACAGCCTTTTGTAAGTAAAGCCGGGGTAGGGGTTTTTGGTAATGCAAAGATTATTAATCGATATAGTAACATCAGTATTTGGGCTGGTGGCGCAGACACCGTTCATGGCGCATCCTACGGAACATACTTACGCCCCTCAGGAACTGAAACTGGAGATTATACAGAGGAAGAATTAGATAGCAGTTGTGAAGTTAGCCCTTGTAATGTTGCTAATAATCCTGGTCCTAATACACAACCGGTATCGAATCAAAAGTCAGGTAATGGTATCGATGTTATTACAGATGATCTGACTTTAGCGAGTAAATCAACAAGCACTACTAATTATACTGACCGAGCAGAAAACGAATTTTTTGATATGTTTTTTGAGAAAACAAAAGCTGACACAAAAGAACTGGCAGCAAATTCAGATCGAGTTTTTGCGGCTGGCGAAAGTATTGATGGTGAAACTGGATTAATTTGGGTAGATGGAAATATACACTTAAATGGAACTACTGTGGTTGGATCTCCTAACAAATTCGCCATTTTAATTATTGATGGTAATTTGGATAAATTAAATGGAGCGACAATCTACGGCATAGTTTATGTCACGGGCACTGTTGAAATTGCGGGTAATCCCGTGGTTAAAGGATCACTCATTGCCGAAAATCCAGCAGCCAGCACAGGAGCAGGGACGTTAACCTTAGTTTTTAAACCATGGGGAGCTAGTGATGGATCACCTAATCCCTTTATTAATGGAACCGGAGCAATTATCCCTGGATCGTGGAAAGATTGGTAATAACAATGAGGATTTTAAAAATGAACAAATATTATTCGAGAAAAAATATTTCCGGTGTTGGTTTAATTGAAGTACTCATTACCACCGTTGTTGTTGCTGTTGGATTATTAGCTATCGCCTCTTTACAAGGCGAGTTAATAGGAGGGAGTGGCGTCAATAAAACACGAGCCGAATGCCAAGTATTAGCAAATGAAAAAATTGAGCAATTACGCGATACAGTAGATAAAGCAAGCTATGATTTAATTAATGTAGCTCTAGCGGAAGCTGAGGCGGATGAAGAAATTACTGGAACAACGGAATTATTTACCCGTAATTGGAGTGTAAGTACATTAACCAGTCCTGAGCGAAAGGAAATTAATGTCACTGTGACTTGGGGTGAGACTGCTAATACAGAGAATCAGTGTGTAGTACAAACTATTATTGCCTATGATAGCCTAGGTAACTCCACAATTATGGCTAACGGTGAGGGCGGCAGCGGTGGCAGCCCGAGTTTAAATGCAGAGTCGTCGGATGAAATCAGTAAATATGTAAATATACCGTCTACAACACCTGGTTCTCCTGTTGAAGTCGATGGGCAAATGTATATAGCCCAAGATGTCGTGACTTTAGATAATGGTGATGACGTACAAAAAGGCGTACTTGCGAATGAATGTTCTAGCTATTCAGGTTTAACTGACCTTGAGAATTCCATTGAAACAGTAAAAGTCAGGCGTATTGATTATGATGGTGTGGCAGGTAATGAAGCCATTCAATTATTTGAGATTGCCACTGGGGCTGCCGACGGATATTGCATACCAAGAATCCGCTTTAATGGCGGTGTAATGATTCCTATAAAAGGAACCGTTTATTCTCAAACTACCGACAGTAATGGTGCGTCTGCTTCGTTACTTGATGTTACTTTATTCACCTTTAACGCATCAGAAACAGGTGCCTATTGTATTTTCAAACCTGAAGAGGGAGCCGATCATGCAGATTATATCTGTTATGTCGGTGGAAACTGTACGGGAGCTACAGGAGGCACTGACGCTAATGTGCTTACTTGCCCTGCAACACCTGTCGCTGCCGCTAAAGTTGGCCCGGGGGGGTGGCGTGGTAAAGTGGGACTCTTAGGGATTGCCGCTGGTGGAAATAATGGCAGAAATGTTTGTTTTGCCGAAGAAGTTGTCGCAACACCTACAACACTAGATACTGCGCGTAATTATTATGCTCGGCATAATGGTATCAACGAAGGCATAAATCAACCTTATAGTTGTCACAATTTTTTAATTATTAATGGGCAAGCCAATAATGCTGCCGTTCATAATGAATGTAAAGAGGAAGCTGTTAAGATCACTGGGCTTACATTAGCCTCAAAGACCATTGCAAGAGCTATCGCTGCAGATGACGGCAATATTTTCAATCCAACGGTTAATGAGAGTAATTGTTCGGGCGAATTGAGCACAAGTCATACATTAACCGTGAATTTAATTGCTAGCGGAGGTACTCCGATTACAGGGGAGTTAACATCAGATCTTGCTGTTAATTGCACTGGAAGTGGAATAAATTATAGCTGTACTGAATTAGATAGTGCCGCAGATAATAGCGCCACTTGGAGTTACGCTGGAACAGCAGGTACGAATAATAGCTGTACTGGCTCTGGATCGTATATAGCTGGCGGAGTAGATCGAACAATTGATTTGAATGTTACGTGTACAGCAACAAGAGTTATTACCGTATCGGCTGCAGGAACAGGTACGGGTACTATTGCTAATCTTGTTTATAGCGGAACTGGAGCAGCTTGCTCAAGTTCAACATCTATCTGTACAGTGCCTGCCGCTTGGGCTGGAACACTTACAGCGACTGGGATATGTACAAATACAGGTGCCACCATGACAGGAAGTACTGTGGTGAGTTCTAGCGATTCTGCAGCAAGTATTATTTTTGGTGCTTGTAACATTCCTGCCGTAACTTACGCTATAAGTAGTGCTTCTGGCTCTCAAAACTGGGGGGTTACTGCTTTTAATTGTAATTCTGGCTCCTGTAATAATTTATTGCCAGGCACTTATGCGGTTGCTGCAACACTTAATGGTGGAGGCACACAAACCTGCGGGGTAAGTGTAGTTATTACAACTCAAAGTAAGACTGTGACAGTGAGTAAAACCAATAATTCCACTTGCTCGACTACGGTGTCAGTAACTCCGTAATAGCCGTATAAGCCCTGTACGGTGGGCAACGCTTTTCTGCCCACCTTTTTAAACTCATTCTCTCGGCTTAATTGCCAATAACAAACCCGTTCAATCTGCTATCCGGTTGAATGGGTTTGTTGTTTGGTGAGAAAAACGCAGCTCATCTCTCCACTGAAGCCCTATTATTAATTATTTAACTGCAAAATAAGAGGATCACAATGGCAACCATTACATTTGATACACATGAGTTTCATTAAACGCTTAAAATCAGTTGGGTTTTCTGAAGAGCAAGCAGAAGTTTTTGCAAGCGAACACCGTCGAATTATTGAAGATAACTTAGTCACTAAAGATCACTTAGATATGAGGTTACGTGAGTTAGAGTACCAGCTCATTATTAAGCTGGGCGGTATGATGATGGCGTCCGTTGCTGTAGTTGCGGCATTAGTAAAACTTTTATAATCACACTGCTCTTCAAAATAACAAGGTGACTCCCAAACTCTCACATGAGCCGTGATCGGGTCGGGGTAACGAGTCGAGTTAAGGGGTCAGAGCTAAATACTGACCACAGCCAATATAATAGCCACAATATCAATTAGTTGCATAACCATCTCGCGACTTTTTTTTTCGCGTTCCCAAACTCCTTTTTGGAACGCATGTCGTTAAGCTCTGCTTACTGAAAGTCACACCGGGAGCTGTTGCTCCATAAAACAAGCGAAAATGCTACACTGTCATTCCCGAAGTCTTTTATCGAAAAAGAATCATGGTAATTAGTGGAGGTAAGTAAATGGACAATGATATTCGCTGGAAGCAACGATTTTCTAATTTTAAAAAAGCTTTTTTGCAACTCAAAGAGGCTGTCGATACTTATGATGAGAGCGCGGTAGATATTATTAAAGAAGGCGTTATTCAGCGCTTTGAGTTTACCCATGAGTTAGCTTGGAAAGTCATGAAAGATTTTTTAGAATACGAGGGCTATCAAAACATAACTGGCTTTAGGAGCGCTACTCGTCAGGCGTTTAATATCGGATTGATCGAAGAAGGGCAAGTTTGGATGAATATGATCGAGAGCCGTAACAGAACTGTGCATACTTATCATGAAGATGTTTTAGAGGTGGAATATAAAAACGTAATCGGCTCTTACTTTTTATGTTTTTCTGCCTTTTATGAAAAAATGGCCACTTTTCTATGAGCTTTGGTTTAACACAAGCAACAGTTGATCAAATTCAGTCCGTTTTTGCCAAGCATCCTGAGATAGATCATGTCGTCATTTATGGCTCTCGTGCTAAGGGAAATTTTCGTAACGGCTCTGATATTGATTTAACTTTAATAGGCCAAGACATCACTGAGCAATTATTGTTGCTAATTAAACTAGAGCTTGATGAGCTAAATACACCTTATCTATTTGATATTTCAATTTTTGATCATTTGAATTCGCCTGATCTGAAAATGCATATTGCCAGAGTCGGACAAATTTTTTATAAAAACGCGCGCAGTTTAAGCCCTTTAGAGTGAGCAACGCTTTTCTGCCCAGCATTTTAAACGCAAAATTTATATTGAATGATCTGTAATAAAACCATCCAATCGGTAATCTGCTCTAATGGTTTTATTTGCTTTACGGTTTGGGTTTGGTGGGCAAAAGAACGCTGCCCACCCTACAATATTAAAGGGTATTTTCTCGTTCCCGGCTATGAACTTAAGGCGGGACATTATATATTGGTAGGGCGCGGCTTCAGCCCGCCAATGCCCATCATCTATTCTAAAGGCGGGCTGAAGCCGCGCCCTACGGTTTTCAATATGTCCCGTGTTAAAATGATAGCCCTAAAGTGCGTCACGTCTCATTATTTTTTCCGCCTTAAAATGAAAACCCTAACGACCAATAACAACATAAATATTACTATTTATCAGTTACTTAGTATTTTAAAGTCTTATTTTCTATTGCACCGTTTATCCATTTATAAAAATATTGCAGCATATCTTATCCGCTAGCTTGCCAAGCTTTATCTTTGAACTATACTCATAATTCAACCAATATAAATAGGATTTATTCATGAAAAAATTATTATGGGCGTTACTGTTTGTGTCGTTTAATATTTTTGCGGCACCTGTTGATATAAATAAGGCGAGTGCGCAGGAAATATCTGAGTCTTTGAACGGTGTAGGCTTGAAAAAGGCGGAGGCAATTGTTGCTTACCGTACGGCAAATGGTTCTTTTACAAGTATTGATGATTTGGCTAATGTTAAAGGTATTGGCGAGAAAACGATTGCTAAAAATAAAGAGAATCTATTATTAAGTAGCGACGCGGCAAGCACAGAGAAGAAGAAGAAAAAATAGGCTATGAACTTAAGGCGGGACATTATATATTGGTAGGGGCCCGGCTTCAGCCCGCCAATGCCCATCATCTATTCTAAAGGCGGGCTGAAGCCGCGCCCTACGGTTTTCAATATGTCCCGTGTTAAAATGATAGCCAAAAAATAGTACAGCTCATGCCTTAAGGTTTTGTGGGAGGACTTTTTAGCCGCGATTTCATATCAGTCGCGGCTAAAAGCTCCTCCTGATTAATAGCAGTGAACTAAAGCTTGGCTATTTATCCTTTTGGGGTTCTGCTTTCTTATCTGCTGTTTCTTCGGAAGCAGGAGCTGGCTCAGTTTCTTCTTTCACTTCTTCCTGCTCTTTTGCACCGGCCTTTTCAAGAATTTTAACCAACTGAATAGGGGCTGTTTTTTTAGCTTTGACTAATACGCGCACGCCTAATTTATCAGCCGCATTGACATCCGCCCCCGCACTAATCAATAAATTGACGAGACGCTCATCACCAAAAATAATGGCATCCATTAAGGCTGTTGAGCCGTGCTTATCCGCTAAATTCACATTTGCACCATAAGCAATTAATACTTGCATGACGCGATAATTACCACTGTACGCAGCCGCCATTAAAGCGGTACGGTCACTTCCTACCTGACTATCGGCATCAACCCCTGATGAGAGAATCGATTGTACGCGTTGCGGCTGACCTTGCATTGCCGCCATAAATAAATCTTGTCCTGTCTCGGCAGAGGCAGTCCCACCGTGTACAGCCAGATTTAGTACGACACCTAACAGCCCATATTTCATTATGATTCCAACCCTAGTTTTTTTAATCGATAACGCAAAGAGCGAAAAGTCATACCGAGTTGCTTAGCTGTCGCAGTGCGATTCCATTTATTTTGTTCTAAGGCTTCACTAATCGCTTGTTTTTCTATCTCTTCTAAATAAGCCTCCAATGAGCCCATTAGTGGATTATAGGTTTCTGAGCCTGGTCGCTCAGTACATTCAGTACTTAAATCTAAATCTTGCTCAGTAATGAGTTCGCCATCATGTAAGGCAACCGCTCTCTCCAAAATGTTTTCTAATTCGCGCACATTCCCAGGAAATTGATACTGCATTAATGCCTTTAATGCCTCTGATGAGAATTTTATGCTGCTAAGCTGGTTGTTACGGGTAATTTTACTGAGAAAATATTCACTCAATTGAGCAATATCTTCAGCACGGTTGCGTAATGCGGGAACATTCAGCTCAATAACATTAATACGATAATACAAATCTTGCCGAAAAGCGCCTTCTTGAACCAACAACGCCAAATCCTTGTGTGTGGCACTTAATAGACGCACATCAACGGCCTCCTCCTGCTGGCTACCAATGGCACGCACCTTTTTTTCTTGTATCGCACGTAATAATTTAACTTGTAATAACAAGGGTAAATCAGCCACCTCGTCTAAAAATAAAGTCCCTCCCTCCGCCGCTTGAAACAAACCTTGTTTATCAGCATTTGCACCGGTAAAACTCCCTTTTCTATGGCCAAAAAACTCACTTTCCATGAGCTCTGTAGGAATCGCACCACAGTTAACGGCAATAAAGGGCGATTCGGCACGAGAGCTGTGTTTATGAATAAGACTAGCAACTAATTCTTTCCCTGATCCCGACTCTCCTTTAATATAAACAGGCGCTTGGCTACGCGCAATCTTGCTGATTTTTGCCCGAATTTGACACATAAGGTCAGACTCACCTAATAAAATATCCCTAGAACGCCTATCTTGTTTAGGAGAAAAATTTGTTTTTAGGGCGTTATTGATTAATTGGCGTAATACTTTTAAATCAACGG
Organism: Methylococcaceae bacterium; assembly: GCA_021736705.1. Taxonomy (GTDB): domain Bacteria; phylum Pseudomonadota; class Gammaproteobacteria; order Methylococcales; family Methylomonadaceae; genus Methyloprofundus. Next base: position 9,870 of record JAIPFI010000099.1, read on the forward strand.
GTTTGGATAAAAAATCAAATGCACCCTGCTTCATAGCTTTAACAGCCGCCTCAGCACTGCCATGTGCAGTTATCACAATGACGGGGAGTTTAGGAAATTCAACTTGAATGTCAGAGAGTAGATCTAAACCATCGCCATCTGGCAAACGCATGTCCGTTAAGCAAATGTTAAAGGCTTGTTTTTTTAATATCGCGTGTGCGTTACTAATATTTTCAGCGGTTACCGTTTCTATATCCATGCGATTTAACGTAATTTCCAATAACTCACGAATATCGGCTTCATCATCAACAATTAATGCCCGTGCTTTACTCATAATTTAATTTCACTCTGCTCTACACTTGCTAAATATAAACGAAAACAATTACTGTCCGCTAAAGCCTGATAGCTTAATGAGGCTTGATTTAATTCAGCTAATTCTCGAGAAATATACAAGCCTAAGCCTGTACCTGAATTAGAGGTAGTAAAAAATGGCTCAAACAAATGTTCTTTCGTCGTTTGAGAGATATTTTTTCCATAATCAATCACCTGTAAACAAGGTTGATTAAAAAAATTAATAACGTTAAGTTCAATGTCTTTATCTGGAACATAGCCATATTTCAAAGCGTTTCCACAGAGATTATTTAGAATTTGCGTTAAATGTCCGGGGTCAAAAAGTATATCTTGCACTTCCTCTTGAACCGAGATACTAAATTTATTTTTATGACCTCGATTTTCGAGTTCAAAGGTTGCCAAATAATCCGGTAGCCATGTCGCCAAATGAATACGCTCTTGTTTAGAATCGGTTCTACGCGAAAGCTGCAAAATATCTTCAATAATGGAGTTTACCCTTAAAGCGTGCGCTTGAATAATTTCAGTTAAGCGTAAGTCCGCACCTGATAATTGTGGACACTCTGCTAATAATTGACCCGCATGACTGATTGCTCCTAAAGGGTTACGAATTTCATGAGCAATATTCGCAGTCAACATCCCTAAAGAGGCTAGTTTTCCCTGCTGTACTCGCTGATTGTATAAAGCAACATCATTCAGAGTGATCATGAAAAAAAGCGCGTGCTGCGTTGGCAAGGAAGCAAAGTGTACATGTAAGTCAGCTTGACCTGGCACAGAAATACGCTGAAAATCCTTGCTCGGATTAGCTGACCACAGCTCAAAAGCATGTGCAAACAAAAGCGAAATATCCGCTAAAGTGCTTGGTAAACTATCACGCCCCAATAAGCGCTGGCATGCCTGATTATATCGCGTGATTCTTTGTTGCTGGTCGGTAATGATAATCCCCGACTGCATATTCTGAATGATATATTGATTCAATTCTTCTAAAGAGATAATGGTTTCTTGCTGTTGCGAAGTAATTAAAGCCGTCTGCTCGGTTCGCTTAGCCAAAAAATAAGACAACATCGCAATAGTAAAAAAGGCCGCGCCTAACATACCTGCATAAGGATAATAAGTGCTTTTAAAATCCCCCATACGAAAAACATAAGCTTGTTCGGCAAAAATAAATAAGCTGGCAAGCGCAGCAAATAACATCGCACAACGACCACCGATTAACAGTCCACCTGCAGCGGTAGACACTAACATCAGTGCACCTACGCCACTCGCAATCCCACCACAGGCATGCATAATCAAAGTGATTAAGAAAATATCAGTAAAAATAAGTAATTGTGCTTGCGTTGCATAGCTGACAACACGCTTAACAATAAATACCCAGCCGATTAAGGTCATACCTAAATAACTAAAACTGGTCAATAAATATAACTCAGTATATTCAGGCAGAATAATAAGCAGGCCTATCCGTGAATAATATAAACTTAAAAACAAGCCCGATAAAATCAAACGGTAAACATAAAAGCTCTTTAATAAAAACCAAGCCTGTCGCACAGGTATTTTATAGCCCTTAGAGAAAGGACAAGGTGAAAGCATATTCGCATCGCTTAGCATAAATGTTATTTAAAGTAGATTAACTATCAATTTTATACATCGTTTGAATGACTAATTGCTATTATAGGGGCATGGATATTTTTATTACTAAAGTTTCGGAGTTCAAAAAATACAAAACAACACCCATAACCAATTGAAATAAAAGAAAATGAAGCCTCAAAAATGGTAAAATATTGCTTGTACCACCAACCAATATTATCCAAAAAAGAGGCCTCAACA
>JAIPFI010000100.1 GCA_021736705.1 Methylococcaceae bacterium
TGAAGCCGCGCCCTACGGTTTTCAATGTCCCGTGTTAAAATGATAGCCCTTTAAGGGCAGGCAGCGCTATATTAGTTATACTTGTAAGGGTGGTTTCAGCCCGCTTTTAGGCGTAGAGCAATTGGTATTAGCGGCCTAAACCAGCTCCTAGAATTGTCAATATGTCCCGTATTAAAATGAAAGTCTATTATTCAATGCAGCACTATCGGTACATTGCATTCCTGCGGTCACTATGACCTAATTTTCTGGATAGAAACCACATTTGATACATTGATGTACTCCACATATAGGCAAATGAAAACCCTAAGCCAGCACCACCAATAATAACTAGCCATGCAAAATGAGGACTTAGTTTGGTTAGCCACCAAGAAGAAATATCCAGTAATAAAAATAAGAAAGGCATAATAATCGCTGTGTATTTGATGTATCTATGGTGATTTATTGTTGTTAAACTAAAAATACCACCAACGAACATAAAGATAAAGCTGATCCCAAAGAGATGGATATGCGATATACGGGTTAATGAGGCATAGGAAATACCATGATCTTGTTCAGTTAGTTTTTTGATGGCTGAGAAGTCGTTAAAATTAGGTAAAGAACTTGCATGTTCGTTATGACACATTACGCAATCGCGTTCGATAATGGGTTTTATCTCTTTTTCAAATTCCGCCTCTGGCGCATCATCACGTACCCATTGGATGATTTTGAACCGGTCTGCATCCGAGGCATTCATTTTCATTGAGCCGTTCAGTTTTTGTTCTAATACTGTTCCTGAGCGATTACCGTAATAACTATACACAATATCCTCTATCGATAAGCCTACCTTGCCATCGGCCATGCCATGAGTAAATAGTATCTGGATAAGTGCCATAAGGTATCCTATGGCAATAGCAGATAAATAGCCGGTGAACAGTAATTTAAACGGCGTACCTATATTACTTATATTAAAGGGGAGTGTTGTTTTTTCTCTGACGAGTTCGGTCATAAATATAAAGGTTAAGTGTAAAGGGTGGCGTTAAAAGCTTGGAAACAAAGGAGAGTTAAAGAATTATGCTAATTCAAGTGTGTAACGAGCGGGCATTTAACTCTAAAGCACTTTCATGCATTGCTTCTGATAAAGTAGGGTGTGCATGTATCGTGCGTGCTAAGTCTTCCGCTGTTGCTGAGAACTCCATTGCTAGAACTGCTTCGGCGATGAGTTCAGACGCGAGATGACCAATAATATGCACCCCTAAAATAAGTTCTGTTTCAGCCTGCATAATGACTTTTACTCTCCCTTCCGTGGTGCCCATAATTTGTGCGCGACTGATGGCGCTAAAAGGGAAGTTGCTGATTTTTATATTTTCACCGATGGCCAGTAAATCTTGCTCTGTTTGGCCTACCCATGCAATTTCTGGGTCGGTATAGATAACATTCGGAATGGTATGATAGTTTATAGGGGAATGTTGGCCGGCGATATGTTCTGCGACGAAAATCCCTTCTTCAATGCCTTTGTGCGCTAGCATGGGGCCGGACAAGGTTAAGTCGCCTATGGCATAAACCCCCGGTAAGGTTGAGCAACAATTTTTGTCAACATGTACAAAACCTTCTTCATCTAATAATAAATCAGCAGAAGGAGCAATGAGTGTTTCCGTATTGGGTTTTCGTCCCGAAGCAACAACCAATTTATCAAAGGTGCATTCATGGCGACCTTGTTTATCTTCGTATTCTACGATCACCTTTTGTTCCGCTATACGGGTGGAAATTACTCGAGAGCATAAGCGGATGTCTAGTCCTTGCTGGCTATAGAGTTTAAACGCTTCAGCGGCTATTTCATGATCAGCCATCGTCATAAACGAGTCTTGAGCTTCAAAAAGTACGACTTTTGTGCCTAATTTGTTCCAAATACCTGCTAATTCTATACCGATCACTCCAGCACCTATAATGCCTAGCGTTTCAGCTGTGCTTTGTAAATTTAATGCGCCTTGTGGATTTAAAATAAATTCATTATCTATCGGTGCGAAGCTCAGTTGTGTGGCGCTTGAGCCTGCCGCAAGAATGACATTATTGGCGGTGATCACTTGCGGTATGCCGCCACTAATAGGTGTTATTTCCACCCGATGTGGATTGATTAATTGTGCATGCGCGTGAATAGATTCTACTTTATTATCGGCAAACATCTTTTCAATTTGTTGATTTAGCGCACTAATAATTGCTTCTTTGCGTTGTTGCATGCGCGGAATATCCGCTTTAATATTGCTTGCGCTAATGCCATGATCAGCAATGCCATGATTTAGTTTATGAAATAATTTGGCGGATTCTAATAAGGCAACGACGGCAATACAACCCCCATTAACATAATTACCACCTAAATAATGCGGCGTTTTTTTATCAGCCCAATTATCAATGCACGCTGTTTTTAAACCTAATTGTACGGCACGGGTTGCTGCAACATAGCCAGAAGGGCCGGCACCTATGACAAGTACATCGTAGTCATATTTTTTATCTGACATAAGGCTATCCTCATTAAATATTGAGTAATAAATGCGCTGGGGATTCTAGGCCTTCCTTGATTGCCACGAGAAACTGCACTGCATCACGCCCATCGACGAGGCGATGATCATAAGAGAGTGCTAAATACATAATGGGGCGGATAACAATTTCTCCTTTTTCTACTACTGCGCGCTCGGTAATCGCATGCATACCTAAAATGGCACACTGAGGTGGGTTAAGAATAGGGGTAGACAGCATAGAACCAAAAATACCGCCATTGGTAATAGTAAAAGTACCGCCATTTAACTCATCATAGGTGAGTGTGCCGGCTTTGGCTTTAGTGCCAAAATCAACAATATTTTTTTCAATGCCGGCAAAGTCGAGTTGATCAGCGTCACGTAACACAGGCACAATTAAACCGCGCGGTGAAGCAACAGCAATACCTATATCATAATAACCATGATAAATAATATCTTCACCATCGATAGAGGCATTGATAGCTGGGAAGCGTTTAAGTGCTTCTATTGAGGCTTTAATGAAAAAAGACATAAAGCCTAATTTAACATTGTGTTTGGCAGTAAAGCGATCTTGATATTGTTTGCGTAAGTCCATGACATTTTGCATATTCACTTCGTTAAACGTAGTGAGCATGGCTGCGTTTTGTTGAGCCTGCAATAAGCGCTCAGCTACCTTAGCACGTAAGCGCGTCATCGGTACGCGTTGCTCAGGACGGGTGTTGTTTTTTCTTCGTGTATGCGTTATTTCGTCTGTGATGCCTATTAAATTAGTTTCTGGCATTTCGGTAACGATGGTTTTAGGTGAGGTAACTTCAATTGGGGGAGCAGTAACTTGAGAGTTTTGTGCTAAATAATCTTGTACGTCGAGTTTTGTAATTCGCCCGCCTTTTCCGGAGCCTGTAATGAGAGTTGGATTAAGATTATTTTCGAAAATGATACGTCTTACTGCCGGACTCAAGGGAATTTCTACACTAATGGGTGCAGGCGCTTTTTGTTCGGATGCGTTTTTTTCGGGAGGTGGAACGCTTGCATTTGATTGCACTGTAATTCTAGCCAACAAGTCCCCACTGGCGACTGTACTGCCATCTTGGGCAATAATTTCAGTTAGTATTCCGGACTCGGGTGTCGGGACTTCAAGAACTACTTTATCGGTTTCTAAATCGACGAGATTCTCACCTTTTTGAATGAAATCACCTAATGCTTTATGCCAACTAATTAAAGTCGCATCAGCAACAGATTCAGGTAAAGTAGGAACGCGTATTTCAATGCTCATATTATTTTCCTAGGCTGAATGGCCATATAAGGCTTTTTTTACAACTTCTTTTTGTTGTTCTAAATGTTTGGCTAAACTGCCAACAGCGGGCGAAGAAGACGCGGGTCGCCCGCAGTAAGTTAATTTAACGTGCTCGGGTTTGAATTGGACGAAATTATGTCTCGACTGATACCACGCCCCTTGATTTTGAGCTTCTTCCTGACACCATGCTAAAGTAGCTAAGTTGGGGTATTTTTCAAACTCCGCTTTAAAATCAGTAATAGGAAAAGGATAAAGCTGTTCAATGCGAATAATAGCGACATTATTGGGGTTATTTTGTTCGCGAGCCTCTATTAAATCGTAATAAACTTTTCCTGCGCAGAGTACTAAACGCGTTACTTTGTCGGTGTCTATAGTGTTATCTGTTTCTGAAATAATGGTCTTAAAGTGGCCGTTAACTAAATCTTCTAAGGTGGAAACAGCGAGCTTATGGCGTAATAAACTTTTTGGTGACATCACAATAAGCGGCTTACGATAAGTACGCAATGCTTGCCTACGTAATAAATGAAAGATTTGTGCCGGTGTAGATGGGACGCAAACTTGCATATTCTGATCGGCACATAATTGTAAATAGCGTTCTAGTCGCGCTGATGAATGCTCTGGGCCTTGACCTTCAAGGCCGTGAGGTAGCAGCATGACTAGGCCGGATAAACGCCCCCATTTACTTTCGCCTGAGCTGATAAATTGATCTATAACGACTTGCGCGCCATTGGCAAAATCACCAAATTGTGCTTCCCAAATGGTTAGCGTGTCAGGTACGGTTGAGCTATAGCCATATTCAAATCCTAAAACACCTGCTTCGGATAAAATAGAGTCAAAAATCTGGGCTCGACCTTGATCTATATCTAAGTGTTGAATAGGAATATAAGATTCGCCGTTGATTTGGTTGTGTAAAATAATATGTCTATGGAAAAATGTACCGCGCCCTACATCCTGGCCGACTAAGCGTACGTTTTGTTTATCCATCAATAAAGTAGCATAAGCCATATTTTCTGCAAAGCCCCAGTCTAAAGGCATAGCACCTGCTGCCATTTTACGGCGATTGTCCATAATCTTGGATACGCGCGGATGCAGTTCAAATTCCGGTGGTAAGCGTTGTGATTGATTATTGCAAAAGCGTATGCGTTCTAAAGGAGCGCGGGTATCACAAGGAATATCCCATTCCTGATTAACATATTTATCCCAGAGTTTGGAGTAGGAATAGCCCGTTTCTAACATCGGGCGAGATACCGATTTTTCGGCATCGAGCAAGTCCTGATAAGCCAGCTCCATCTCTATTACTTGTTGTTCAGTCAGGGTATTTTTTTTGATTAATTCTGCCGCGTACAGTGTTCGCGTTGTGCTTAATGCGTTTATTTTTTTGTACATCATGGGTTGAGTCGTTGCCGGCTCATCTGCTTCATTGTGCCCACGGCGACGGTAGCAGATTAAATCAATGACTACATCTTTATTGAAAGTAGCGCGATAATCTAATGCCATTTGGGTAACAAAAAGTACCGCCTCCGGATCATCACCATTCACATGAAACACTGGAGCCTGAATCATATTAGCGACATCGGTGCAATACAAAGTAGAACGCGCGTCAAATGGATTGCTGGTGGTAAAACCTATTTGATTATTAATAACCACATGCACTGTGCCGCCTGTAGCAAAGGCTCGAGTTTGTGCCATATTTAAGGTTTCCATAACGATTCCTTGCCCAGCAAAAGCAGCATCGCCATGAATAAGGATAGGGATAACCGTATTCGCGCTGTTTTTACCATACCTGTCTTGGCGTGCTTTTACCGAACCTTCGACGACGGGATTAATGATTTCTAAATGAGATGGGTTGAAAGCTAGGGTGACATGTGCAGTTCCTCCCTCGGTTTTCACATTAGAGGAAAATCCCATATGATATTTAACATCGCCGGAGATAGCGCCGCGCGCAGTTTCAGCCGGGCCTTTGAACTCACTAAAAAGTTGCGAGGGACTTTTTCCTAATATATTAATTAAAACATTTAAGCGGCCTCGGTGCGCCATACCAATAACAATTTCTTTGGCACCATATCTACCTGAGCGTTGCACTAATTCATCTAAAATTGGAATAAGGCAATCGCCGCCTTCCAGTGAAAAACGTTTTTGCCCGACAAAATTGCGGTGCAAATATTTCTCAATTCCTTCGGCAGCCGTTAATTGTTGTAATAGCCAAGCTCTCTTTTTAGTATCTAAGTTTTCACCCGGCTTTGAGCCTTCTAAGCGGTTTTTGATCCAGCGTTTAATGTCAGTATCGAATATATGCATATATTCAGTGCCAATATTGCCGCAATAGATTTCTTTTAGCGTACTAATGATAGTTTTTAGCGGTAAGCGATCTACGCCATAGAGCGTCCCAGTGTCGAACAATGTATCTAAGTCAAGCTCAGATAATCCATAATAATTAGGATCAAGATCGGGGATTTTTTTTTGTACATTACCGAGTGGATTGTTAGTCGCCATTTGGTGTCCATGGGCACGGTAATGATTGATCAGGCGAGCGACTGCTGATTGCTTTTTGACACTTTCTTCAGTGAACCCTTGCAGTTCCGCTATGCGCGAGGTGTTAGAGGATGCGAGTTGAGCAAAGCGTTCTACCACTGGACTGTGGGCAATATCGCGCTTAGTTAGCGTTTTTTGTAATTCTGTAAAGTGATCGCGCCAGCTCGTTTCAACGGATTCTGGGTTTTCTAAAAACTGTTCATATAGATCCTCTATATAAACCGCATTGCTGCCATAAAGTGCGGAGGTATCTTGAAACAATTTAAGCAAGTTACTCATAAAAAAATCCAGTTTAGCGTACAAATTATATTTTACTTAGCCGTAGATGGTATATTACCAAGAAATGATGGGTGCGGGAAAGATATAGCTTTAGGCCTGTATCCAGAGTAGAAAATTACATCATAGCTGTGCGCTATTTTTGGTAAAATGATGTAGATAATTTAACATCTTGGATGTTTAATAAATAAATACCTATGAAAAAAGATAAAAAAATAAGCATTAAAGTCAAATCAAAAACTGAACAACGCATTATGGAAGATTCTCAATTAGAGTTTATTAGCGAATGGAATGTAAAGCGCATTTTTATTGTTTTATCGCTCTTATTGCTTTTTATTACTATTCCTTGGTATTACTTAAATAGCTCGAATCAAGAGCTAGTGGATAAAGATATTACACAATCAGATAGAACAACTGAGCTGAATACGCCTATTAAAAAAGAAGAAAAGCAAGTGACTAATCCTTTAGTTATTAAGGTAATTGAGCCTTTAGTGGATGAAATAATAAAGGCAGAAGACGTTCAGCTTAAAAAAAAAGTAATATTGCCTCAGAAAATTAAACAAGAAGAACCGCTACGAGTAGAGCAATCGTTCAATACCAAACTATTACATCCTAATATTTCTCGTGCTCGCTTAGCTAAAGGTATTAAAGATAATAAAGAACCTTATGGCCATATAGCGTTACCTTTTTTGGTAAATAGTGAGCAGGCGAAAGGTTTTTTTTATTTTACTGAAATAAATAATATGAAAGGCGATACTGTGTTTCACGAGTGGTTAAAGGACGGGAAATCGATCTATAAGCGTGAAATTAAAATTCGTGGAAATAACCGGCGCGTTAGTACCAGTAAATTATTTAATGATAAGCAGATTGGTCAATGGCAAGTAAGAATACTCAACCAAAAAGGACAGGTGCTTAATGAAATAAACTTTTTAGTTGCCATGCAGTAAATAAAATCAATGGTTTTTTTAAAATTTTAATTTTATAATAATAAAGTGTTTATTTTTTATATTAAATACAGAGTATTAACGAGTAACGATTTTAAGGTCTAATGAGATGAGTGGTTTAGATAGTCTGTCTGTAACTGAATTACAGCAAATGAAGAAAAATGTAGAAATTGCATTAAAAGAAAAGCAGGATAGAGAGCGTAAAGAAGTATATGCACAAATTAGAGCTTTAGCAGCTTCAGTGGGTGCAACGGTTGAAATCTTTGACACAAAAGAAAAAACAGTACGTAAAAATGGGAAAGTAGCCCCTAAATATCGCAATCCTGATGATGCAGATATTACTTGGACAGGGCGTGGTGTTATGCCTAAGTGGATGCGTGCATTGCTTGAGGCAGGTAGAGATAAATCAGATTTTTTAATTTAGTTATTGAACAAATTATTAAAATTAAAAGGCGATCCATATGATCGCCTTTTTTATGGCTAATATTTAATAGTGCATAATATGAATAGCTGGATGTAAAAATAAATTAATTCAACAAGCAAGCAGACAGACGAAGTTTCATTCTTAATAATGCTAAAGCTTTTTTCAAAGCTTAGCTTATCAAATCTTAGTGGCAGTCTTAAATTTACCATAGCGTAATAACATCAGTGGTAGTAATAGTAAATTAAGCACGGTCGATGAGACCAGTCCACCGATAATAATGGTCGCCATAGGCCCCATGATTTCTAAACCGGGGTTATCACTATTAAACGCGATGGGAGACATGGCTAATGCGGTCACTAAGGCGGTCATGAGAATTGAAGGTAAACGTTCTTGGGCGCCTTTCAGCATGGTTTCTAAATGCCACTCTAAGCCTTCATTCTCCACCAGATGTTGATAGTGTGATAGCAGCATAATGCTGTTGCGCACGGTAATACCAAATAAGGTAATAAAGCCGATAATTGAGCCAACGGATAAGGTCGCATCAGTTAGAATCACAGCGGCTATACCGCCGATGAGTGAAAAGGGAATATTGATTAAAGTAATACCTACATGGCGTAGATTATTAATGGCGATATAAATAAAAATGAGCACACCAACACTTGCCAGTAGTGCATGCAATATTAACTCTTGTTTTGCGTGTGCTTGTTCGATAGCGGCACCGGTATATTCTGGATAAGTATTGTCTTCAAAGCTAATAGTACTGCTGACTTTTGCTTTTAATTCCTGCATAAAAGAGGCGATATCACGCCCTGTGACATTACAGGTAATGCTTTGTCTTCTTTGGGCATTCTGATGCAGAATATTATAACGTCCTTCATTATGTTTAATTTCCGCGACTTCACCTAGAGTAATGAGTTTTCCGTTAAGCGTACGAATCGGTAGTTGTTCTATAAGGTCGGGTTGCTGGCGCCATTCAGGCTTTAAGGCTACCGCTATATTGTAACTACGATTACCTTGTAGATGCTTTCCAACTACCTGACCATCATAAGCCGCTTGGACGGTTTGTAGGATTTGTTGGGCTTGTATACCCCAGAATGTAAACTTTTCCTGATTAAGATGGATTTGAATCAGCGGTGTCCCGGGAGGTGAGCGTAATTGTATATCGGTCGCGCCTGCAATTGCTTGCATCAATGCCGCGACTTCTTGGGCTTTTTTATCCAGCTGATTTAAGTCATTGCCATAAATATTCACCACGATAGGCGAGGTGTAGCCGGAAATAGTTTCATCAATGCGTTCGGTTAAAAAGGTATTGGCTTCAAATAATAGTCCTGGGAAATCGGCTAGAATGTCGCGTAATTGCTCTAATACGGCTTGTTGATCTGCGCCTGAAAGCGGTTTAAGACGCACTTCATATTCGCTGTAATGACTGCCGTAGGTGTCAGCACCGCGTTCTGCACGTCCTGCCCATTGTGAAACAGATTCAATTTGTGGGATTTCTTGCAGCAGTGCGGTGATTTGTTTGCCCTGACGAATAGATTCTTGTAGAGATGTACCCGGAATGCTGGTGGTATGAACGATATAATGGCCTTCGCGTAATTCAGGTAAAAACTTATTACCGAGCGTAAAAAATTGGCTCAGTATAAAAATAGACAAAATCAAACTCATAAGGGCAATCAGCTTGAAATGATGGCTAATAGTGCTAAGTAGGCGAGTATATAACGGGTTTAACAATCGAATAACGGGGGGTGTGGTATTAAATTGTATGTTGTTACTTAAGAGAATAAAACATAAGGCTGGTGTTAGTGTTAAAGCCACGATTAATGACATTAGAATCGCTAAAATATATGAATATCCTAGCGGTGCAAATAGCCGTCCGGCGACACCTTCCAGGGTTAATAGTGGTACAAAAACCAATGCCACGATAAAACTGGCATAAACCACGGAACTACGTACTTCGATTGAAGCGGCATAAACGACTTGTTGCGTGGCGAGTGGTCTAGCTAGTGCGCGGTTTTCACGTAAGCGGCGAAAAATATTTTCGGTATCAATAATGGCATCATCAACCACTTCGCCTAAAGCAATGGCTAAACCGCCTAAAACCATAATATTGAGATTAACGCCAAATTCCAGTAACACCGCAGCGGCGCTAATTAAAGAAACGGGAATGGCCACGGCGGAAATAAAAGCGGTACGTAAATTATATAAAAAGAAATATAAAATAAGTACAACAAACAAACCACCTAAGAGCAGATGACTGGATAAATTGCTAACTGAATTTTGTATATAATCCGCTGGTCTGAATAAGTGACTATAGAAATTAATCTGCTGTTCGGCGAATAAAGGCTCAAATTCTGTTAAGGCTTGCTCGACGGCTGTGGAAACAGTTAATGTATTGGCGTCAAACTGACCAATAATCATCAATACTATGCCTGATTCACCCATGATTTGTGCGGCACCAATGGCAGGTTCTGGCGCATATTGAATATCTGCTATATCACCTAAGAGTAAGCTGTTGTTAGCGCTATATTTAATGATACTTTGACGTAGTTGTTCAGGCGTTGTTGCTAAGCCAGTGACTTGTAGCGTAAAGCGTTGATTACTATTTTCGATAAAACCCGCGCCTTGTATTTTACCTATTTGCGTAGTGGCTTCGATGACTTCATTAATGGATAGATTGAATCGCTCTAATTTTATGGGATCTAGCTGGATTTGAACTTGTCTAACATCACCGCCAAAGATATTGACATCGGCAACGCCATGTACGGCTAGCAAGCGTGGCACGAGCAAGGTATCGACCAAATCCCGCAATTGCATTAGGTTTTTATGCTCAGAGTTGAGGCCGATAGTCAGTACGGTTGCCGAAGAAGAAGTTTGCGGCACGGGAACTGGAGTATGCACACCTTCAGGGAGTTGTGAGCTTAAACTAGACAGGCGCTCAGTAACTAATTGGCGGTTACGGTAAATATCGCTGTGCTCATCGAAAATTGCGGTGACGATTGAAAGCCCTTGTATGGATTCGGAGCGTAGTGTGTTTAAACCGAGTAAACCACTGAGTGAGGATTCGATCTTTTGCGAAACTAAGATCTCGACTTGTTCAGCTGAAAATCCAGGGGATTCCGTTTGAATAATAATTTGCTTGGGCGAGAATTCAGGAAATACATCTAAGCCCGCATTAGTAAAGCGATAGCTGCCGTAGCATAAAATTAATAAAGCTAAAGCAATAACAATGCCATAAAAGCGAATGGAGAACCGGATAAGATGTGCAAGCATAGATAATTAGGTGTTGGTTTAAGTTTCGGTAGGGCGCTTCTTCAGCTCGGCATAAGCAACAGTAGTATTACAGGCGAGATGAAGCCGCGCTCTACAAGTATTTATTTAATTTAATTGTTAATCGCCATCATCATCATCGTCTTCAGCAGGAATTTGATTACGAAATTCTTCTGATAAAAGCATTTGTGCACCACTAATCACTAATATGTCGCCTTGTTCTAATGACTGTTGGATAAAGTAATTTCCTGTGTTTATCAGTTTTTTCTGCTTGATTTGAATGCGTTTAAAATGTTCATTATCGATCTTAGTGTAGACAAAGGTTTGGCCTAAATGCCAGACTAAAGCGGATGCTGGAATAATCACACCAGCTATGGGCGCTTCTTGTGTGGGTATTTGGGCGGTTACGCGTTGATGATGTCCATTAAATGCGCTGTCACTCAAATAGAAATAAGGCGCTCCTGTTTGTTGCTGGGTTATGTCTGAGATAGGCGCGTTAGAAATGAAACGAGCGGAGTGTTCCGTTTCGTTTTTGCTGGCCTCTTGTAGCGAAATAGTGGGGGGTGGACTGATTAATTGGCTGGGTAAATAAAGTAAATAAAGTTGTTTGTGAGACTGACTAAGGTCAACAAAGCGCGGGTTTTGAACACTTAAAAACCAGTCACTGACGATTTTTCCCCATTGTGCTTCTGTTTGTAGGCGTAGCGTAGTCATTTGATTGTGGCTTGCTTGAGCAGTAAC
>JAIPFI010000101.1 GCA_021736705.1 Methylococcaceae bacterium
CGTGGTTAATCCGTAACGGGCGGCTTCTGAGCGATTAATGTCAAAATCGAGATAGTATCCACCGACCGCACGATCACCGAAAGCGGATAGTGTTTCTGGTAAAGTTTTCATCGCTTGTTCAATTGCTTTTGATAAGCGTTGCAATTCATTCAAATCAGGGCCGGATACCTTAATTCCAATAGGAGTTTTAATGCCTGTAGAAAGCATGTCAATACGGGTTTTAATAGGCATACTCCAAGCATTTGCGATACCGGGAAAGTGTATCGCTTGATCCATTTCCGCCATTAATTCTTGGGTAGTTTTATCAGGGTTTGGCCATTGCTCTTTAGGTTTAAGACTAATGGTGGTTTCAATCATTGATAATGGAGCAGGATCTGTTGCTGTATCAGCTCGGCCGACCTTACCGAATACATGATGGACTTCAGGAAAAGTTTTTAATATCTTATCTGTTTGTTGTAGCAATTCCTTGGCTTTAGTGATGGAAATGCCAGGGAAGGTACTCGGCATATACAAAATATCGCCTTCATCTAATGGCGGCATAAATTCACTGCCGATTTTACTTAATGGATACGCTGTCGATGCTAGCAAGGCTATAGCAAGTATTAAGGTGACTGGCCGACAGCGCATAGCCCATTTTAACAGTGGCGAGTGAATAAAATGTAGCGCACGATTAGCTGGGTTTTTGTGTTCAGGAATGATTCTGCCACGAATAAAATAGCCCATTAATACCGGCACGACGGTAATGGTTAACAATGCCGCTGCGGCCATTGCATAAGATTTGGTATACGCGAGCGGGGCGAATAATCGACCTTCCTGAGCTTGCATGGCAAAAATAGGAATAAAGGATACAGTGATAACTAATAAGGAAAAAAACAGCGCGGGGCCGACTTCTTTTGAGGCATTCGTAATCGCCTGCCAGCGCTCTTGTTTATTGAGTTCGGCTTTTTTCTTTTCCGCTGCTTCCGCCACATGCTTGTGCGCGTTTTCGACCATCACAATAGCGCCATCGACCATATCGCCGATGGCAATAGCGATGCCGCCCAGAGACATAATATTGGCATTAAGCCCCTGCATTTTCATCACAATAAAGGCGATTAAAACACCTAAGGGGAGGGTGATGACGATGATCAGAGCAGAACGTAAATGTAACAAAAAAAGGGCAACCATAAGGCAGACAATAATTAGTTCTTGGCTTAAAGCTTCTTTTAATGTGCTGACGGCACGCTCAATCAAACCACTGCGATCATAAACGGGAACGATCTCAATGCCTTCTGGCAATCCTAGTTTAAGTTCATCAAGTTTCTGTTTAACTCCGGCAATGGTTGTTTTGGCATTTTCACCAAAACGCATCATAACCACGCCGCCAACGGTTTCACCAGCGCCATCTAACTCCACTAAACCACGACGCAATTCAGGGCCTATATGCACATGCGCCACATCTTGTAAGCGAATGGGCGTGCCGTTGACATCGACACCGAGTGGTATGCTATTAATGTCGGCAATCCCTTGAATATAACCGAGACCGCGTACCATATATTCGGTTTCAGCCATTTCAATTAAGCGCCCACCGACATCATTGTTCGACCGTTGAATGGCGAGTTTGACCTTAGCTAGGGGAATGTCGTAAGCGAGCAGGGCGTTAGGATCGACTTCAACCTGATATTGTTTGATAAAACCACCCACAGAAGCCACTTCGGAAACGCCTGCTACGGTTTGCAGTGGATAGCGCAAATACCAATCTTGAATGGAGCGTAATTGAGCGAGGTCATGTTGACCGGTTTTATCAATTAACGCATATTCATA
The DNA here is from genome assembly GCA_021736705.1 of Methylococcaceae bacterium. GTDB lineage: Bacteria > Pseudomonadota > Gammaproteobacteria > Methylococcales > Methylomonadaceae > Methyloprofundus. The sequence goes on from JAIPFI010000101.1 coordinate 1,804, forward strand.
GACCCAGCCGACGCCGGTAGCATCAGGCCCTAATGAGGGAGTGATGCCTTGCGGTAAGCGATTGCTGGCGTAATTTAAATATTCCAACACGCGCGAACGTGCCCAATACATATCCGTGCCATCCTCAAAAATGATATACACAAAAGACAGACCAAAAAAAGAATATCCGCGCACGACTTTAGCTTTTGGCACGGCTAACATGGCTGTGGTTAAAGGGTAGGTGACTTGATCTTCGACGACTTGCGGCGCTTGCCCCGGATATTTGGTAAATACGATAACTTGCACATCCGACAAATCAGGTATCGCATCTAAGGGCATGTTTTTAAAAGACCATAAACCTGCTGCACCTAAAATAAACGCGGCTAGTAATACGATAAAACGATCTTTAATGGCGTTGTCGATTAAAGCCTTAATCATGCTGATGTCCGGCATGCAGATGATGACTTTCTATCGGTTTATTATCTGGGATATGAGTCATATCCATCGGGTCGTTAGTGCTTTGCTGTGGTTCAAGCATTTTGGCCGTTGCTTCGCGCAATTTTGATTCCGAATCTAATAAAAATTGCGCAGAAACAACGATTTGTTCACCTGCTTGTAAACCGTCTAATATGGCTACTTTACCGTCTGATGCAAGCCCGAGCGTTACCAAACGAGGTGCAAATTTACCGGGAGAACGTACCACAAAAACCTGATTACGTGCCCCCGAGCGAATCACGGCTTCAGAAGGAATAACGATGGCATTTAATTGCGTATCCGCTTGAATAGTGACTTCGGCAAACATTTCTGGCTTTAATAGCAAGTCTGGATTATCAAACACCAGACGAACTTTGATTGTGCGTGTTTTAGCTTCGGCATAAGGATAGATATAGGCAAGCTGGCCTTTAAACGTTTTGCCTGGCACACCAGCCAGTTGCATTTCTACGATATCACCTTGTTTTACCCAAGGTAATTCATATTCATAAATATCAACTAGAACCCAGACTTTACTTAAATCAGCAATCATATAGATTTCAGTTGCAGGGGTTACAAACTGGCCTTCACGTGCGCCGATTTCCATCACAATGCCACTTTCAGGCGCATGAATATGCAGGTTTTTTTTAATTTTCAGCGTGCGCTCTAAGTCATGTATTTGATGCATGGGAACATCGAGTAGTTTTAAGCGTTCGCGGGAACTTTGTACCAACTCTTTAGCGCCTTGGCGTATATCAGCAATCGGGCTGTTTTGTAAGGCTTTAAGGTTACTTAACGCGAGTATATATTCCTGCTGACTGGCGACTAATTGCGGTGAATAAATACTTAGTAAGTCGGTGTTTTTTTGCACCCATTGTCCGGTTTTATCAATATTAAGTTGTTCAATCCAGCCTTCAGTTTTAGGATGTAAATGCACCATGCGCTGCTCATCAAAAGCGACGCGGCCCACTGCTCGCACAGTATGTGACAATGTTGTTCGCACCGCTGTCGCGGTACGCACGCCAATATTTTGCACAGTTACTCCATCAATACTAACGGTACCAGCAGGCTCATTAATGGCGATTTTTTCTTCAGCAAAAACAGGCACATAATCCATACCCATTTCATCTTGGGCAGGAATAGCCGAAGTAATCTCAGGATTCATCGGGTTACGATAAAACAGTATTTCTGGCGGGGTCGGCTTAGTTTGTTCGGCAAAAACAGGAATATAATCCATGCCCATGCCATCTTTGGCGGGAATAGGGGAGGTAACTTCCGGATTCATAGGGTTGCGGTAAAAAAGTATTTTTGGCTCACTCGTATTAGGCTCAAGATGTTCTTTTGCTTGTTGTGAATTTGCTAACCAATAGCCACCGGCAAGTCCTATCATTAACATAATTGGCGCAATAATAAAGACTGACTTATTCATAAATGTCTTCCTTGCCAACTACGGCGGTGAGTTGCGCTAAGGCTTGATTAGCTTCAGTAAACGCTTTCCAATACTGGGTTTCATAGTTATAGAGTGTGATTTGGCTGCGCACGAGATTTAAAAAGTTAACCTTATTAACTTGATAGCCCGCCAACATGGAAGCAACGGTTTGTCGGGCTTGCGGAATAATACCGCTGTCATATAGCACGACTTGATTTTTCGTTTGCTGGAAATCACTATAAGCTATAGAAATGTCTGTCCGCACTTGATTCCATTGGTCTTGCAAAGCGTAGCGTTGTTGCATTAATTCACTGCTGCGTTGATCAACGGCTTTGTGTTGTTTGCTCGCGGCAAAAATAGGCACGGTCATACTAAGTTTTAAACTAAGAAAATCAGCGCGTTGCTGACCAGAAAGTGTATCACTACGGCCACCATAATAGGCGCCCACATTAAAATCTGGATAGATGTCTTTTTTGGCTAATTCTAGGCGAGATTGCGCTGCATTAATTGATTCTCGGTTAGAAGCCAGTAACGCACGGCTATTTTCTGCTTGCTGAAATAGGTCGGATTCAGTTAATAAAGCGGGCAGGTGGCTCGAAACCTCTTTAGGAATAAGAACAGCTTGATCCGCAGATCGGTTGAGTAATGCATTTAATTGCGCGCGTGTTTTATTTCTAGCACCTGTCAATTTTATTTCATTATCTAAAAGCTTGGATAATTCTAACTGAGCTAATAGTACATCTTGCTGTAAGCCTTGACCCACCACATATTTAGTTTGCGCGATTTGCACAAATTGACGTAATAGTTGTTGATTTGTGCTGATGATGTCTAGCGCTCGATCCAGATAAAAAAGCGCCCACCAATGTTGTTTGACATCACGCAATAAGTGCCAACGTGCTTCAGTGACATCATATACTGCGGCTTCTGCCTGATACGTGGCTGTTTGTTCACGTAAGGCTAATTTGCCCGGAAAAGGAATATCTTGAGAAATACCGCCTTGTAATTGCGTCATATTTTCTTGCGCTAGATCAAAGGTATCAACTGGCAGATTTAGCGCAGAAAAACTAATAACAGGGTCAGGTAAAGTACCCAGTTGTTCCGGTATAGCCGCCATCGCTTCTGAGCGTGCCTGAATTTGCGCGAGGCTAGGATTGTCTTGTACCGCTATATTGATGGCGGTTTGTAGGGTTAATAGACTGGATTGTTCGGCGTTTACTAGATTGGATAGTATTAGCAGACAAAAAAAGGAAGCTAATTTATTGAATAACATCATAAATCCTTCGATGCTATTCTGGCTTGAGAATTATTACTTATTACAGTCTTTTCAAATTTATTTAAAAAATGGAATATTCTATAGTTAATGTATGGGTATAGTACTGTATAGAATACTGAAGATGTAAATGGAAACAGTATGCTTTTGTAACAATCTGTATAATTTTCGATTCTTGCAATTAGCTCATCAACATCGTATTCACCCAGAAATAAATACAGAATAATTCGCCAGTTAAAAAACATCCAGGATATACAGAAAGATGAGATTAATGGGCTTTTTATTCTTTCAATTGTAACGTCCTTGAATGCTTTAAATATTGATCTCATGGTTTAGAAATTCACGTGTAAAAAATTTAGCGGTTAGATGGTCGATATTTTTTGATCAAGGCTATCATAGTTTGATAAGTATACGTACTAAAGTAAAAAACTAAATTGTGAATTGAAAAGTTCACGTTATATTAGGTTTTAGCTACTCACAGTAACTTCGCATAATGTATATTATGTTAAATTAAATAATTAGGAGCATAGGCGACTCGTCAGCCTTTCGCAGACAAGCCGCCTATGCTCCCTAAGATGAAGACATTATTTCATGCACATTCCTTAAGTATGAGAATAATAGCATTTGGTATTTGGTATAAACAGATAAGCTACTGTACAATTTTTCCCTTTCACTTTTTTAAATTACCTTAATGGCAAAACTTAATTTCTTATTGCACCATTCCAGTTTAATGGTTTCTGATGTTGAAGCTTCACTACATTTCTATACTCAAATTATTGGCTTACAACAAATGGAACGTCCTGATTTAGGTTTTCCGGGGGCTTGGTTCCAATTGGGTGAAAATCAACAACTGCATATTATTCAACTGCCTAATATGGATCCGACAACTGGCCGTCCTGAACATGGTGGTCGAGATCGTCATGTCGCTCTAACGGTTGATGATTTTGATTTAGTACGCCAAAATTTAGACGAAAATAAGGTCGTCTATTCTATGAGCAAATCAGGCCGTAAAGCCTTATTTATTCGTGACCTAGATGCTAACGCGATAGAAATTATTGCTCGTAATTAATGTTATCGCTTAATTTTCTTTAGTTTTCACCTAGAAAACTAGGTATTCAAACAATAAATTCCCGATAAAAAACTTCGGGAATAACCTATTTTTACTCCTATTTTAGGCGTTAATCATGCTAAAAAATCTACTAGATTATGAAATTACTGCACTATTAGGTGAAAGTATGCATGCTGACGTTTATCAAGCACGCCTTAAAGCTAGCCCAAAACATAAGCTGGTAATAAAAAAAATTAAAGCGCAATTTTGTAGTCGTGATTTACAAATTTATCTACAACAACAGATAAGTCACTTTGCTGATCTTAATCTACCGCATTGCGTTATTCCTCACTTAAAAAGCCCATCACATGAGACGCTTTGCTTAATACAGCCGTGGATTACAGGTATTTCTCTATCAGAATGGCTGGCTAAACGCGCTAAATTTGACTTAACGAGTGTTTTAAACATTATTATTGCGATTGCTGAACAAATTGAACAACGGCATAAAGCTGGCTTTATTCACAAAAGCATTAAACCTTCAAATATTATTATTCAGCCTGACACTTTAGAGATTCAGATTATTGATGATATTCGTATTTTAGATATTAATCAGATTAGTCACTTTATTTATCAAGATAGTTTTAGAATACACACCCTGCCCTATATTTCCCCTGAACAAACGGGGCGAATTAAGCAAGAAGTCAATTATTCAACTGATTTATATTCTTTAGGCATGATTTTCTTTGAATGCCTGACAGGAAAAGTGCCTTTTCTATTTGATGATCCGATCACTATTATTCACTCTCACCTTGCTGAGATTCCTCGTTCTGTCTGCAAAGAAAACTCACAAATACCTCATATAATTAATAAAATAGTTCAGAATCTTTTGCTTAAAGCACCAGAAAAACGCTATCAAACAGCGCTGGGACTTGTCGCCGATCTGAAGATAGCTGAACAACAATGGCTCGTTAATCAAGAAATTAAACCTTTTTCTTTAAAACAAAAAGACTTTAGCAATCGCATTACATTGCCTTCTTTATTAGTCGGACGTGATGTTGATAAAAAACAATTACTGAGTGAGCATGAGAGGTCTTGTGCGGGGGAGTTTCGTGCAGCTTTTATTTCTGGATTGTCTGGAATAGGAAAGACGCGTCTTATTCAAGAATTGCAATTACCTATTATTGCGCATTCGGCTTATTTTACTTCAGGAAAGTTTGATCAATTTACTAAGCATATTCCTTACAGTACTTTAATTCAGGCATGGACTCATTTAATTAAAACCTTTTTAACTGAGGATAAACAGCACATTAATTATTGGAAAAAACGTATTAATCAGGCGCTAGGAGATAATGCTCAATTAATCATTGATTTAGTTCCAGAGTTAGCATTAATTATTGGTCCACAGCCCTTAGTTAAAGAGCTACCTCCTATTGAATCACGTAATCGTTTTAATAATGTGGCAGGGAATTTTTTAGCTTGTTTAGCCAGCAAAAAACACCCATTAGCTCTGTTTATTGATGATTTACAGTGGTGTGACGGTGCGAGTTTTGATTTATTGGAGCGTTTATTTACTACACCGGAAGAATATTCCTATACTTATTTAATTGGTGCCTACCGGCATAATGAAGTGGATAGTAGTCACCGCCTTAGTTATTTGATTAATAAAGTTAAAACTAATGGTTCTCCGTTGTTAGAAATTAGGCTTGAAGCTTTAACTGTGCGTGATGTCAATCAAATGACCGCGTATATTTTGAATACTTACCCGACTCGTACTCAAGCCTTAGCCGAACTTATTTATCAAACCTCGGCTGGCAACCCCTTGTTTGTTAATGAAAGTTTGCGATGGTTGCATAGCTATCAACATTTGCATTTGAGTGATCAAGGTTTATGGACTTGGGATGAAGCGCAGTTACGCCATACGGCAATACCAAGTACTGCACTTGATTTATTTAAAGATAAAATACAAAAATTACGGCCTGAATCTCGTGAGTTATTAGCTATTGCCGCGTGTTTAGGGGCTACTTTTTCCGCAGATGACTTAGCTTTAATCGCTGCGCTATCTAAAGATAACTTATATAAAACCTTATCTGATGCTTTCAGTCATAATATTTTATTAAAAGATAAAGAACGTGTGTATTTTTTCCATGATCAAGTACAAGCGGCAGCTGAAAGCTTTTTAGATACGCATGAAAAGCAGAAAATACATGCCAGAATTGCTAAAGCGTTAATTAAGGCAGTTCCTAAAAATTCAGATTTAAGCAAATTAAGTAATATATTTACTATTGTTGAGCATTTGTTTTCCGCTGGTACCGAACTACGCAGCGATAAAGATAAGCAGCAAGCGGCTGAATTTAATTATTTTGCCGGTATTGCTGCTATGAACGCTTTAGCTATGGACAATGCTAACTTTTTTTTCAAGCAAAGTAAGTTATTGTTCCCCTGCCCTAATTGGCTCAAGCATTACGACTTTTTATTTAAGTTACACAAACATCTTGCGCGTACAGAAATGGCGCTGGGCAATCAGCAAGAGGCTGAAAAGGTTTTAAATACTTTAATCCAAGAGTCAAAAACAGAGTTAGATAAAGCGGATTGTTTGTATGAACAAACAACCGGCCTATCGTCTATGGGCAACTTTGTTGAGGCCATTAAATTAGGGAATCGTGGCCTACAATTTTTTGACCGTGAAATACCGCTTGATGATGCCTTGGCACTGGAAAAATCACGCGTCATTATTAGCCAAATACATAACTCTGAAGCCGATATTTGGCAAAAAATTTTATCTATTACCCCAAGTAGCGATAGAGCGACACAAATAGAAACCGCGATTTATAGTGAACTAATCCCTGATTATTATTTAGCCGGTATGGTGCCGCAACTGTATTTAGCCGCCATTCAATCTACACAAAACTGTCTTGCTGGGGGGGTGGATGAATCGGTGATTTATGGTTTTTCTATGGTCGGCTTATATTTACAGCGGCAAGGACAATATAGTATGTCCTTTCGCTATGAAGATCTGGGCTTGGCTCTGTCTGAACGTTACCCTGATACTTTTGGTGCGACTAAAGGTATTAATGGCATTTTATGGACTAATATGCATAACCGCCGTGACTCTGAGCATATTATTGAACAATGCCAGAAAAACATCTATCGCGGTAAAAACTGTGGTGATTTATATAATGCTGGACTGTCTTATGGCCCCTATATTTGGCATTTGATTCATCAAGGAGCTGATCTAGGAAAAATTCCTTTAATAACGACGGAATGTATTCATTTCTCTAATAAATTTAATTTGTCCTTATCTTCGGGGCTTGCCGAAAGTGCCGTTATGGGATGGGTCGATTTAATGATAACGGGTAAAGCCTCTTTTTCTGAACAGGAAATAGCTGAAAAAATACAGCAATGGGAATCCCGCAAACATGTTGTTTCAATTGGTGGTTATTACACGCTAGCAGGCATTAGCCAGCATTATCTTGGTGATTATCAACTGTCAGCAAAATTATTGCTGCTTGCCGAGCCTTATTTACGCGGTTTAAGTGATAATATTCTTAATCGATTATGGTATGTATTTAGGTATGTTAACAGTTTGCGTTTAAATACCCTGCCCTTTGCAGATGAACAAGCCATATTGGATGATTGTTTAGATAAAGTAAAAAGTTGGTCATCTTTAGGGCCGATATTAAGGCCTTATTTAGCTTTTATGTTTATGGAAACTCATTACTGTGCAGGTAATTTTAGCGAGACGCGCCGCTTATGCCTTGATGCTATCGATCTTGCTCGGGTCATGAAATTCACTTTATTAGAAGGGTTTCTCTATGAGCGAACGGCGCATCTGCTTTTTGAGCAACAACATGAGCAAGCGGATTGTTATTTACGTCAATCACTAACGGCTTATCAGCATTGCTCGGCTTTAGTTAAAGTTCAACAGCTTGAGAATAACTACGGCATTGTATTAGAAAATACTTTAGATGTGTCAGCCTCCAAAGGGCTTGCACAACAACTTGATGTCGATTATCTATTACAAGCAACCCGCTCTATTACCCAACAATTGGATATGAAATCTTTATTGGAAACCATATTACAGGCGGTAATGGAGCGTTTAGGAGCAAAATCGGCCTATTTGCTTATAGTACAAGACAGTGCCTTACAGTTAATGGCCAAGGGTGAAAAGCAAGAGCAGATTAGCGTAAAGTTAGCCGAAGATCAAAAGCTAGAGGCCTTAGATTTATCACTTGCAATTGTTAATTATGTGCATCATACCGGGCAATTAGTCGTTTTAAAAGATGCCGCTCGCGAAGGCGATTTCACGACCGATAAGATTGTTAAAGACAGGAATCTTAAATCTATTTTTTGTATTCCGCTGATCATTAAGCAACAAGTATTAGGCGTTTTATATTTAGAAAATAAACTAATATCTGAAGTTTTTACGAATGAACAGATTGAATTAACTAAATTGCTCAGCGCTCAGGCCGCTATTGCTTTGCAGAATACCTTATTACTGCAACAAGCGCGAGCCAGTGAAGCAGAAATAAAACAACTGAATAAAAGTTTGGAAGACCGTGTTAGCCAAAGAACACAGGCACTCAATACTGCAAATGAAGAGTTGAAAAACTTCGCCTATGTTGTCTCTCATGATTTAAAAGCGCCTTTACGCGCAATTAATCAGTTGGCGGGCTGGATTAGTGAAGATTACGCCAGCTCCTTTGATGCTGAAGGTCAAGAGCAAATGCAGTTATTACGTAATCGGGCTAGACGTATGCATGACATGATTGAAGGAATATTACAATATTCTCGCGTTGGACGGCTTCATGAGCAAGAGGAATTGATTGATATTGCTCAATTGATTGACGATGTTATTCGCTTTTTAGTCCCTCAACCGACAATTAGCATTAGCCTTGCAGGCCAGTTTCCTGTTATAACAGGTGAAAAACTAAGGGTATTTCAAGTTTTCCAAAATTTGATTGATAACGCCATCAAATATAATGATAAAGAGCAGGGAAAAATTGAAATCAGTTGCCTTGATAACACGACCGAATGGATCTTTTGTGTTGCCGATAATGGCCCGGGTATAGCACCCCAATATCAACAAAAAATCTTCCAATTATTTCAAACATTAAACACTAAAGATCAAACAGAAAGTACCGGTATTGGTTTAAGCTTAATTGAAAAAATTGTGCATAATTGGCAGGGTAAAATTTGGTTAGAATCAGATGGAATACAGGGCTGTAAATTTCTATTTAGCATACCTAAATCTATAACAAATGAATAATATTAAACCTATTTTATTAGCCGAAGATGATCATGTTGATGTTATGACCGTTAGGCGTGCATTTAAGCAATTGAACGTGCTAAATGAATTAATTGTGGCTAAGAATGGTGAGGATGTTATTCGTTATTTAGATGATCCTAATAGGGTATTACCTTGCCTTATTATTTTGGATATTAATATGCCTAAAATGAATGGGCATGAATGTTTAAAAATACTTAAACAACGGAGTGTTTATAAAAATATTCCTGTTTTTATGCTTTCTTCATCGAGAGAGCCGCAGGATGTTGATAGTAGTTTTTCTGGAGGTATTTCAGGATATATTCTTAAACCAATGGAATTTAATGAATTTCTTAACTCAATTAAAATATTAAATAGTCATTGGAGTGTAGGCAGCTAATGAGCAGCATACATGTATTATTAATTGAGGATAATGTAACTGACCAAATGGGATTTAAGCGCTTTGTTAAAAAAAATGCGCTGAATTATGATTATCAAATTGCTAGCTCAGTAAGTGAAGCTAAAAATTTACTCTCAACGCAGACTTTTGATATTATTTTAGCGGATCATGCCTTAGGAGATGGTACGGCCTTTGATGTA
>JAIPFI010000102.1 GCA_021736705.1 Methylococcaceae bacterium
GTGCTTGCCATATCATCAATAATGACAACAGACTGATGACTAAAATCGAAATCTGGCAAGCGCATTTCCACCTGTTTATCGCCATGACGTATTTTTGTCGCTACAGCAAAATCAAAACCTATTTTATTAGCAATGGCTGAAACCCATTGCTCCGACTCACTATCGGGGCCTAACAATAAAGCATGATCCAGTTTCTGTTTAAGAAACTCAGCAATATCATCAGCCGCTGTTAAACTAATGGCATTGCTAATCGGTATTGCCTGATTTAGCGAAGCAATACGATGTAAATGGGGATCAACGGTAATCACATCATCAAATAACTCAGCTAACATTTGCCCCATTATCCGCTGACTAATAGCTTCACCGGGTTGATTAGCAATATCCTGACGCATATAACTAAGGTATGGAGCAATAAGCGTTAACCGTTTTGCACCCAATTGTCGCGCGGTTCTGGCGCAGAATAATAATTCAATCAATTTATCATTCGGTTGATTCAAACTACGACAAATAAACACATGTTCTGGTAAAGAGGGGGGCAAACGTACCAAGCTTTCACCATCAGGAAAATGATGTACATGAACATTCGCCGTTGACATAGCCAAACGTGTTGCTAAGCGTTCGGCCTGAGCTTGATAATCAGGAAATACGAGCATTAACATAGTGATGCCTCAGTTAAAAATCAATCAATGGTTTTAACATTTGTTCCGCCTCTCCTATTACGTAGCCACTATTCTGTTGTGCCAGACTGGTAGAAAATTTAAAATCAGCGGGAAATTCTGCATAAATTTTATACAGCGTCTCACCTTTTTTTACTTTATCCCCTAATTTTTTCAATAAATCCACGCCTGCTTTTTTATCCATCGGTGCACCCGCTAAGCGGGCAACTTTCGACATTTGAAAGTTATCAATACTAACAACAACCCCATCACGTTCGGCACACACTTGATAACATAATTCTCCAAGCTGTAAATCAATCTCACGCTCGCCCTGGGCTTTGATAATTTCAGCCATTTTTGCGTAAGCACGCCCCGATTCTAAAATATCTCTAGCGATTGCATAACCTTGCCCACCCCGTACATCAGGATCAAATTCAATAATTCGACCTGCCAATAGTAATGATTTCTGACGTAAATCAGCTGGCGCATCAGGATTATTATTTAATACTTGCATAACATCCCGTGCTTCCAATACAGGACCAATTCCCCGGCCTATAGGCTGCCTACCATCGGTAATCATCACTTCTAAATGTATATTTAAATGATCACCAACAAATTCAAATAATTTACGCAAAGCCAATGCTTGACCCATGTGACGTACTTTAGCTGTTGGCCCTACCGGAATATCAATAATCAGATGCGTAGACCCTGCCGCTAACTTTTTCGACAAAATAGAAGCGACCATTTGCCCTTGCGAATCTATGCCTAAGGGCCTTTCCACAGAAATTAACAAATCATCTACAGGAGCCAGTTTTGCGGTTCCACCCCATGACAGACAACCACGCTCTTGACGCACTATATCCAACATCTGATCAGGCTCAAGATTAACATTAGCCAGAACCTCCATGGTATCTGCCGTACCTGCTGGTGAAGTAATCGCTCGACTGGAGGTTTTAGGAATTAACATACCATGTGCTGCAACAATCGGCACAACTAACATTGAAGTACGATTTCCAGGAATTCCACCGATACAATGTTTATCTGCCACCAAAGGCTCATGCCAATCCATAGTTTCACCTGATTGCAACATCGCCCGAGTTAAGTACAATATTTCATCACGATCAAGATTATTCTGCCCTGTTGCCACTAGAAACGCGGCCATTTCCATTTTTGAATAACGCGTTTCGGCAATATCGTGCGCAATTTCATTAAAATCCGTTTGATCCAGTCGCTCTCCGTTAATCTTACGGCGCACAGCATCCATCGATTTAGGCGGCTCTGCGTGATTCACGGTTACTAAAGTGCCTTCTTGCACATTCAAATAATTAAACCCCTGTTGCGATAAACCTAATTCTCCCGGCAGCACAATTGAATTATCATCCACAACATTCAATACAGCTAATAGCTTTGAACCATTATTGCTAACCTGAATTTTGGATAAAGCCTGAAACCCCTCGGCTCGATAAACACTGCATTCGCGATTTAAATAAGCGACATTTTCATGATAAGTGTCAATGCCCACTCGACGAACTTTTAAAGTATCAATGCTCATAGTTTTTTTATTATTATGTTTCAAGAGTAACGAATGATGGAATTGATTTTAGATTTTACCCATCTGCATTGTTAGACAAAATTATTAAATACTCATCGACAGCCTGTGGATAACTCTGTGGATTATGTTAGTAACATAATGTGGACAATCTGTAGCTTAATTTTAGGGCTGTTTTTTCACGCAGTTTCAATACACTTAAGTCCAAACTTGATAACAAGCTTAAAACGATCACAATCCTTTGATAATAAATATAAAAAATGACTTATCCACAGATCTTAAGCACGCTAATAGTAATAATAAGTTTATATAAAATATTCAATCTTATTTATAGTATAAGACGACTTTACCCAAATAATAGCAGTATGGCTAGTGCTAAAAAACAAGAATTCCAGATTCTATAAAAATAATTAAAACGCTTAACTAACCAATAAAATCATTTTTTAAAATTTTTATCATCCTTGTGATTTTTTAGCTCCACTGAGTAAAAATGAAAATTTGAAATTAGCAACGACTGAAACTTAAATTTTTAAAAAATCATACTGACATTATCAGTCTCTCTAATTCTTCGCATACTAGCTAAAATAACATCGCCACCCTGTGGATAACTCTGTGGATTATGTTAGTAACATATTGTAGATAATCTGTAACTGAATTTTACAGCTGTTTTTTCACGCAGTTTCAATACACTTAAGTCCAAACTTGATAACAAACTTAAATCTTCTCTAATGATTTGATAATAAATACAAATAATGCCTTATCCACAGGTATTGAGCACACTAATAGTAATAATAAGTTTATATAAAATATTCAATCTTATTTATATATTAAGCCATCTAATTCACTATACTCAATCATGCCAAATCATACATAACACCCACTTTCAAAAAAAATCCTCATAATTCATGTTAGTGTTAATCTTTCTCCATCGCTTACTTAAGATGTTTACCTTGATCAAAAACTTAAAAATAAAATATATTTTTCTAAGCTATTGATTATTTAATATAAAAATCAGAGAATGGACAGCATAAATTTATTTCTTAGTAATACGCTAAATAAAATTTAAAATTTTCTCTTAGGTACTATCATCCTTAGATAAATTCGTTTAATTTTAAGGAATCTTAATGCAAACTCTCTATATCGTCGTCGACAGCCCTGAAGACTGGGCCCCCTACTATCCAAGTAATGAACTCATCAGCGTTAAAGACTATCTTTCATTACATGCAAGTAAAAATACAAAAGTTAAAGTGATTAATTTATGTCGTGATTACAGTTATCTCGGCACGGGTTACTATTGCTCTTTACTTGCCGAAGCCAGAGGACAACGTGTTATTCCTTCAATCCGTAGTATGACTGATCTGGGTAATCATCATTTTTATCGATTGCATGAAGATATGGATGCGCAATTGAATAAGTATTTGAAAAACGATGATCAATCGATGCAGCTTAAAATATTTTTTGGCCAATCGAACAGCTCAGCACTGGAAAAAATTGCGCGACAATTATTTGAACTCTATCCTTGTCCTATTCTTGACGTTAGCTTTGTTCGTAATGGCACTTGGCAAATTGAGACTATTAATCCGGGGAGTTTGGTTGAACTTAATGAAGTAGAGCAATCTGAATTTGCTATCGCTATTGATAAATACAGTCGTCAAATATGGCGTAAACCAAAATCTAAAAAACGCTATCGTTACGAACTGGCTATTTTATGTAATGCTCAAGAAAAACTACCGCCCAGCGACAGTAAAGCCATTAAAAATTTTATCCGTGCAGGCAATGAGCTAGGGATTGATGTTGATTTGATTGACGAGCATGATTATGCGCGTTTGCTGGAATACGATGCTTTATTTATTCGTGAAACGACAGCGATAGATCATCATACTTATCGTTTCGCCAAACGAGCTGAAAGTAAAGGGATGGTGGTTTTAGATGACCCCGATTCTATTTTAAAGTGTACCAATAAAGTGTTTTTAGCTGATTTGCTTAATGCTAACGGGGTGCCGACACCCACAACAGAATTATTAGTCAGAGATAATAATATTGATTATGACGCTTTAGAGCAGATTATTAGTTATCCCGGCGTTTTGAAAATTCCAGATGGTTCTTTTTCTATTGGTGTGGTTAAAGTATCGAATCGAGAGGAATTACAACAACAATGTGCTGAGTTGTTTAAGGAATCGGCTATTTTGTTGTATCAGGAATATGTTAAAACCGATTTTGACTGGCGTATCGGTTTTTTAAATCATAAGCCGATTTATGCGTGTAAGTATTATATGGCACGTGATCATTGGCAAATTTATAACCATGATAATACAGGCACGGATAAAACAGGTGGCTTTGAATCCATGCCTATTCATAAAGTACCTAAAGAAGTGATTAAAGTTGCGAGTAAAGCGGTAAAATTAATTGGTGATGGTCTTTATGGCGTTGATTTGAAAGAATTACCGGGGCGTAATGTCATTATTGAAGTCAATGATAATCCTAGCATTGATAGTGATGTTGAAGATCAATATATGGGCTATGACTTATATTTAACGATTATGAGTGAATTTTTGCGTAGACTAGAACGTCAGCACACGGTTTAAAACTTATGCACAGGCCACTTGATTGTTTTTCCAAAGAATATTCCGAAGCCAGAGATAAATTTTTAACAGCGAGTCAGTCTGTAGAGGGCACTTTAACTTCTTATAAAAATACAGTGCCTGACCTTGAATTAGAGTTAGTTACCGATGTATTTTATTTGGGGGCTAAACAAGCCAGTAATCTGCTCGTTTTAATTAGTGCCACGCATGGTGTTGAAGGCTATTGCGGTTCTGCGGCGCAAATTGATTTTTTGCATCTTTTACCAGAAATAGATACTGATACCGCTGTGCTAATTATTCACGCGCTCAATCCCTATGGTTTTGCTTTTGATCGGCGCGTGAATGAAGATAATATTGATTTAAATCGTAATTTTGTTGATTTTACTGCCCCGCCTAGTAATAACGATTATCAGGAATTAAAGCCATTTTTGGCACTTACCGATTTAGCTGAAAAAAGTGTATTAGCTACCCAACATAGCTTGGAACAATATCGGCTTGATTGGGGCGATATGCGCTTTGAGCAAGCCGTCAGCGGAGGTCAATATAGCGATGCACACGGCTTATTTTATGGTGGTAATAAAGCAAGTTGGTCACATCAGCTTATCCAGCAATTAATGAATGAGTTTCATATTTCTGAGCGTCAAAAAGTCATCGTTGTCGATATACATTCAGGCTTAGGGCCTTATGGTTATGGTGAAGTAATTAGTGATCATCCACCCGATAGTTCGGGTGCAAAATGGGCTAGGGAATGTTTTGGCTATAATATGACTGAGCCTGCCGCAGGTACCTCCAGTTCCGTCCCTAAACACGGTCTAATGGATTATTTATGGCATCAGAATTTTCCAGCGCAAGGTTGTTATGTCACGCTGGAATTTGGTACTTTTGCTGTGGATAAGATGTTTGCTATTTTGCAACAGGAAAATTATTGTTGGCATCATCCTGTCAGCACCGAGCAAAAACAAAGCATTCAAAAACAATTGCGTGAATATTTTTATCCCGAATATCAAGATTGGCAGGAAATGGTTTTATTTCGTTGTCAGCAAATTATCACTATGTCCCTGAAAAAATTAGCCCATGAGTAATTCTGTTATCAGTTTTCGTCCTGCCACTAAAACCGATGTTAAGGCTTTAGTCTTTATTGAAAATAGCTGTTTTGAGCAAGATAAAATGACCCAGCGTAATTTTTTATGGATGCTGGAAAAAGCACATGCTGATATTATTTTGCTTGAAGTTGATGGCAATATTTCGGGTTATGGATTGCTCTTATACCGAAGTGGTACTTCTTTGGTTAGATTGTATTCGCTGGCGATTTTACCTAATCAGCGTAGTTCTGGATTGGGTAAAGCCTTAATGCAACAATTAGAACTCACCGCGCAACAACATGATTGTGTCTACTTACGCTTAGAGGTACGCCCTGACAATGAGCGTGCCATCGCACTTTATCAAAGACTTGGTTACCGACAATTTAATCGTAAACAAGATTATTATGAAGATCATAGCGAAGCCTTGTGTTTTGAAAAGCGCATTATTTATCCACAGCCAGAAACAAGGTTACAAGTTCCTTATTATCCACAAAGCACCGATTTTACCTGTGGACCCTCATCATTAATTATGGCCATGTCAGCGCTAAATCCAGATACTTTGCAGACACAAGCGCATGAATTACAATTATGGCGTGAATCGACGACCATTTTTATGACTGCCGGACATGGCGGCTGTGGGCCTCATGGCTTGGCATTAGCGGCTTGGCGACGCGGATTTAAGGTCGATATGTATCTGAGTCAGCAGGATATTTTATTTTTTAATAGTGTTAGAAGTCAGGAAAAACGTGCTGTTATTACGCTAGTGCAAGAAGATTTTATGCAACAATTAGCACAAACATCGGTTACTATTCATGAACGAAATATAGAAATAGGTGAATTAATTGCCCATCTTGATGCAGGGCATATTCCGCTGATTCTGATTAGCACTTATCGTATTAATCGTAATAAAGCACCACATTGGGTGGTTTTAACCGCACATGATGAACATTTTATGTATTTGCATGATCCAGATATCGATGATGAACAGCATGCAAGCATTACGGATAATGTTTTTGTTCCCGTACCCAAAGTTGACTTTCAAACCATGGCTCGATTTGGCCGAAGTCAACTACAAGCAACTCTTATAATTGCCTAGCCATGAACGATAAAACTCTACAGTGTATTACGCTTTGCCTCGCTGATTCTTTTGATTTTTCTAAGCTCTGTGATAATTTGCTCGCCACTCGGCGGGCAGTATTACTTAAAGACGCTTTAATGATTGAACATAATCAATCCTATTCGATGGTCTTTCCCTACGGTGTCGTTGTGCATTGGAATGTGGAACTAGATGAACGGCGTAAATTGCAAATGCGTTTATGTGAATTTGCCAATGATATACACAAAAATATTCAAGAAGATAATTTTCATTATAAATTACAAGCCTTAGAAAATAGCATTCGCTTTGATTGCATTGAAATTGAAGCCGGTGATGATGATAATAAAAAATTGTTAGCGGTTGCTCATGCTATGGCGCAGTCGATTAAATTATCCTCATTTGAACGCCAGGCGCTAGAAACGATAGAGCAGACGAAGCACTTACCGGTATCTTTAGCGAAAACCGGGCGTATTAACCTTTCTAAAAAAGAACTGGCTAAAATTCGCGGGCAATTATTTTTAACGAATAGTGATATTGTGCTGAAATTTGATTTATTGGATATTCCCGAGTTCTTTTGGGAGCATCCAGAATTTCAAGCTTTGTATATGCAAATGGCAAATTATCTGGAATTAAAACAGCGTACCGATATATTATCCAAAAAACTAGATACCATTCATGATTTATTAGAGATGTTAGCCGATGAACAAAAACATCAACATTCATCAACGCTAGAATGGATTATTATCGATCTGATTGTGGTCGAAATTGTCATTACTTTAGCGGAAAAGTTAATGTAATGTTGATGTAGAGCGGCACTTACTCATTATAGAGTGCAGTTTTACCAACCTGTAATGGTCAATAGCTGATTAAATAATGAGATTATGAAAGAATTGGAACATGAAGCAACGTGCTGGAGCCTTTGTCCTACGTGTTTAGGTGTAGGCAGAATAACAAGAAGGCTGCGCAAGAAAGTGCGCCTCACCTACCAGAGAGAATTGGATGAATTTGCAAAAACAAACGGCGAAGGAATCGCCCCCATCCCTCCTAAAGGTCACCTCGAAGTATGCTCAAATTGCGCTGGCTCAGGCTTAACTCCTTCTGCTAGTCATCCAATTGCGGATACAGAAAATTACCCTCACGTCGCTATTATTGGCGGTGGTATCGGCGGAGTCGCTCTGGCTGTGGCATGTTTGCATCGTGGCATTCCTTTTACGCTTTATGAGCGCGATAGTGGCTTTGACGCTCGGTCTCAGGGCTATGGCCTAACATTGCAACAAGCGAATAAAGCGATAGAAGGATTGGGGGTTTTCTCGTTAAAAGAAGGTATAACTTCCACAAGACACGTCGTGCATACACCCGAAGGCAAAGTGGTCGGTGAATGGGGCATGAGAAAATGGGTGCATACTGGTGAAAACACATCTCCAAAGCGCACAAACGTACATATCGCACGACAGTCTTTGCGCTTAGCTCTGCTTGAGCTACTGGATGGGCATGATGCCATTCAATGGGGGCATCAATTAGTCGATTGTACAGAACGTCAGGGTGCAGGTGTTGATCTGAGCTTTCAAGTAAACGGAGAGCTGAAGCACGCTAAGGCTGATCTTGTCGTGGGAGCAGATGGTTTTCGTAGTGTGGTGCGTAGCTTGCTGATTGGGGAAGATGCTACCCCTTTACGTTACCTAGGCTGTATTGTGATCTTAGGTATTTGTCCTTTGGCAGACCTCGGCGGTATCGAAAGTGATTTACTGGATTCAGAGACCGTATTTCAAACCGCCAATGGCAATGAGCGAATCTACATTATGCCTTATGCCTCAGACTCAGTGATGTGGCAGCTTAGCTTCCTAATGCCAGAAAACGAGGCTAAGGCATTGAGTGGGCAAGGCGCTCAAGCACTGAAAGAGGAAGCATGCCGAAGAACGCAGTGGCACGCTCCCATTCCTCAAATTTTAGCAGCAACTCAGGCAGCTCTTGTGTCGGGCTATCCCGTGTATGACCGTCCCTTACTGACTTCAGAATTGTTAGATAAAGTGGGTAGCGTAACGTTAATCGGTGATGCGGCTCATCCTATGAGCCCATTCAAGGGTCAAGGCGCAAATCAAGCTCTGCTCGATGCGCTGGCGTTAGCGCGTGGCATATCAAAAGGATGCAGTCCCTCATCTCAGTGGCGGGAGCTTGGCGTGAGGAAAAGTGTATTAACTGAGTTTGAAGCAGGGATGTTAGAACGTACTGCTGTCAAAGTGAAGGGTTCTGCCGAAGCTGCAAAGTTCCTACATTCGGATGTCGTGCTCTATGAGGGGAATGAGCCGAGGGGACGATGTTTAAATAGAAAATAAAGCGGGGGCATTCTTTCGTGTAGTACCTGTTAATGGCCAATTTCAGATCAGTTTGATTGGCTATTAACAGTGCAATACGGATTTCAGTTCAGCAGTCTGAATGGCTTCAAATATAGCCAACTTCAGCGATTCAGAATAATCATCCTCGTAAAGAATAGAGCTGATAATTTGATGCTGCAGGTCTTTATCAATTACATTGTCTGCAACCCAAACTGCAATGTTTTCCATTTCTATCACGAAACGTTTTACAACGTAATCAAAGCCGTTTAGTTCAAGAAAGTATGCACCCAAAGCCAGCGACGAGCGCTTATTACCATCGTTAAACGCATGGTTTTTGTTGATAGAAAATACTAGGTGGGCGAGCTTGTCTTCCATTTCAGGATAATACCAGTCGTTCTGGATATGCTCTAAAGGGCTTTCCAATTGACCAATATCTTTGATGCCAGCTAACCCTCCGGAGTGTTCAATAATCCAATCATGGACGATGATCGCGTGAGTCAGGTCAAAATAGAAAAATCGAATACCGTGATCATCCATGGCTATCGATCTTTCAAGCGCTTAAAGACGGCTAAGGTATCGGGATCGCTTAATTGCTCTTCCAAAGACTTACTCTTTTCCCCTAAAAAGCGCTCAAAGTCAGCCTCTGGTACCGATTGAATATAAGCTTCCAGCTTTTCATGCAAAGCATCGCGAAAACATAAATCGCGGCTGGCCATTTTGGTTCTGGCATCCAAAATCAAGGGTTTAAACAGCGGGTGTTTTTCAAAGCAAGTAAATAGACTTTCGGCTTCCTTCTGAGTCAGCTTGCAGCCCTTCTTTTCACTTGCTTGCTCAAGCTCATGCGCAATGCCAGACTCAAAACTCGCTATAAGATTCAGCACCTCAGAATACAAGGTTTCACGAATATTCGCCTTAGCGGCTAAATTGAGCACCTTTTTATATTCTGCCGCATTTTCATGGAAAATGCTTTGGTAGATCAAGTTAGTAAATCGCGCGTATTTCCATGAGTTGCCTTCAACACAGCTATCTAAAGCATCGGTAAACTGGCGACGGTAGTTTTCTTCCTGAAACGTTGCCAGCAGATAGTTCTCATCGCGCTGATTAATAAACTTAGTGTGCCCGCCGGCACGTTCGGCCATCACATCAAGCACAATGTCGAGTAGTCGAGAACGCAACTGACGAGCCGGTTCACTCTCAGTGAGCAGCATGCCCAAGTTCAATACTGCTCGAAAATTAAACACGCCAAGAAGACTGGTTTTGGTACCGTCATTCATGTCGGTACCATAATCCAACGCTTTGAATTCCTTGAGTTTAGATCCCCTTAGCAACTTATAGCCGTTACTTTTTAACTCATCACCGTGGCTGGCCAAGTAACGCTCTACAGTTCGATCTGTTATTTCATATAGTGCCATCACCTGTGCTTTAGTAAATACCGTTTCACTGTCAAATACTACGCCGCCCAGACCTAAATGTTGCTCGGCTTGTTGCAAGGCATAGCGATTATTAAGAATATTCTGGCGGTCGTGAGATGACGCGGTTAGGTCTTTAGACATATCTACGTCTCTCGCTAAGTACGTTTTGCATATCTTCACCTCTTCATAAATTTTTTAAATTAGGTTGATAATTAATTTATTCAGCTGATGTTTTTAGGCTCCCATCAAAATCAGTTGTTTAAGTTGTTTGATGCATATTTTTTATTTAATTTCAGAGAGTTTATTAACTTCAGGTGTTGTAGATAGTTTATTAATCACTTCTTCTAATTCCTCAGAAAAATCAGCTTCTATTGCAACTTTACCAATTGCATGTATTAGGTCAGAATAAAAATGTTCATCGCCTGTTAAGCGATGCCAAAAATCTTGGCCGATATAGATAGGATAATTATATTCACTTGTTATTCTTTTGTAGTGTCCATTTAGACTTGCTGTATCACCATAAATGATACCCACGACCATATCGTTATGAGTAATACGTAAATTATTTGTTCGACCAAGGTTTATTACTTTTTTAAAATGGCCAACAATGGTTTCCACATCATCTTTATTGATTGTGTTTGGGCCGGATTTTAACTGGCAATAAATTTTATTGTTACTAATCTGGTCAATAAATTCAATATCAATGCCAGAAGTAGTACTGCCAAATGAAGCAAGCACTTCATGCGTAAATTTTTGAATATTGGTACCAAAGGAAGTTGTGATAGAGGTGCCTAATACGCGCGGATATAAAAGCGCTTTTGCAATACTTTTAGGCTCAGTGTTTCCCGTTAGAAAATTAGATAAATAAACCGTTAAAAACGGATTAATATCAAATTTTGATGCATCAATAAGCTTATGCGTATTTTTGATATGATTTTCAGCAATACTTTCTTTAAACCATAGTTTAGCTTTCTCTAAAATCGCATTTTTTTCATCTTGATTCATACGGTACAAACCTCTAAAATAAATAACCATGTAT
>JAIPFI010000103.1 GCA_021736705.1 Methylococcaceae bacterium
GTTTGGGGGGTGCCGCGAGGCGAATATTTGGTTATTCCTTTGTTGGGGCCTTCTGCTTACCGAACGATTCCGGGGGAGATTGTTGACGCCTTTTGTAGTCCGATTACTTATGCTATTTGGCCTATTCAATTATTAGGTGTTTTTAACGCACGATCTAATGCCTCTCAATCTTTAAATTTTATTGATGAAGCGGCTGTTGATCCGTATGTATTTATGCGCGCCTCCTATTTGCAATGGCGTGATTATCAAATTACGGAAGGTGCTAGTACCGCAGATAACTTGCTCATGCCGGATATGGATGACATGATTGATGACGAGGAAGAATTGAAAACGCTGGAAATTGGACTATAAAGCGAGCATATAATGACTCAAAATGAAAAAGTGATTAACCAAACAAAAGCATGGTTACAGAAAGTTGTTATCGGACTTAATTTCTGCCCTTTTGCTAAGCCTGTTTTTGAGCAAGGCAAAGTACATTTTCAAGTCAGTGATGCTCAATCATTAGAGTGTTGTTTGGAAGATTTAGTGGCTGAAGCACTTAGATTGGATCAGCACAGTTCAATAGAAACTACACTGCTTATTTACGAAAGTTCCTTGCAAGATTTTGAAAATTTTTTGGACGTGGTTGATATAGCTAATGATTTTATGGAAGAGCAAGGCTATGAAGGCATTTATCAATTAGCCAGTTTTCATCCTGATTATTGTTTTGCTGATAGCGATGATGACGATCCGGCCAATTATACTAATCGCTCACCCTATCCAATGTTGCATCTGATTCGTGAAAGTAGCATTGAGCGCGCTTTGGCAAATTATAAAAATCCAGAAAATATTCCCGATACGAATATTAAAGTTGCTCAAGAATTAGGTTTAGAAAAAATGCAAAGCTTGTTAAAAGAAGCTTTGGAATAACACGAGCACAATACGCTTCACGGCTTTCATATTGAAAACACCTGTAAGCGGTTGACTTTAAACATAGGTCGATTAAATACATTCTCCCGCTGATCTTATTTACCTTCCATTCCTTATTGCCTTAAAAGTAAAAGAAAATTGTCAGCGTATTTATAACTCAACCATTGAATATCATTGCACAGAGGCGGCGAGATGATAAGAAATACTTTCACCGTTTCTTTAGCTATTGCACGCCGGCCTCATATTTTGAAGCACCCTGTCCCGTCTTAAATTTATAGTCAAAATTCTGGAGGCAAGCAGATAACATGTTATGGAATTTAACCCAATGTTTAATAATATCCAATTTCTAGATGTAATTCCCGATTCCAGTATTCTCTATGCTGCACATTACAAGATAAAATGGATTTTGGTTTCTATATTACTTGCCATTCTGGCTTCTTACGCGGCATTAAAGGCATCTGCTAGAGCACATGAAGTTGCCAGCAAGACATCACAAATTGCTTGGATATTGATCAGTGCGTTTGCTTTAGGTGGTGGCACTTGGGCAATGCACTTTATCGGAATGTTAGCCTTAAGATTGCCCTGTAGCATTGGCTACAGCCCAATTATTACCTTTGTTTCTATAATACCTAGCCTGTTAGCCGGTGGCGTTGTTTTTGGTTTTGCCCTGCATCATCAGTTAAAAAAATTACCACTCATAATGAGTAGTATTTTACTCGGTAGTGGCATCGGTACGATGCACTACATGGGCATGGCAGCCATGCAGATTGATGGTGTTGTGCGTTATGACCCCAAACTATTTGCTCTCTCAATTATTGTTGCAGTGGTTCTTTCTTATCTCGCATTATGTGTTAAAAATAGCCGTTATTCTTCAAGGCGATATGGTCAGCTGCTCGTCGCTGTTATCTTGGGTGGCGCGGTGTCGGGCATGCATTACACCGCGATGGCAGCGACCTACTTTGTAAAAGGCGATGCGGTAGTGTTGCCGTCAACTGTCTTTACGCCGGATAGCCTTGCGCTGCTTGTGACTTTGGCCACGGTATTTCTAGCCTTTGTTGCACTAGCCTTTGTCGCGCTATCTCATGCTCGTGAAGTGACCGCCGAATTATTGCTTAGCAAGCAACTCTTTCAATCAATGATTGAGTCTATTCCAGATGCTATTTTTTTAAAAGATAGTCAAAGCCGTTGGTTAGCGACCAATGAGGCTGCAAAACAACTCTTTCGACTTAACGAAATAACGTGGCAAGGACAAGCAGAAATGGAGTTGGCGGCGTTGCGCCCTGAGTTTAGAGCGGTACATGAGAAATGTTTGTTGGATGATACTGCAGCTTGGAATGCGGGTAAGCTGACAATTTTTGAGGAAACAATCACGGATGAACAGGGTAACAAAAGCCACTTTGAAGTCCGGAAAAATCCAAGCTTCAATGCCTCAGGGCAAGCTCAAAACCTGCTAATTATTGGTCGAAATATTACGGATCAAAAAATCATTAATGACAAATTGCGTGTGGCTGCGATTGCTTTTGAATCACAAGAAGGCATGATGATTACCGATGCTAATAAAATTATCCTACAAGTGAATCAGGCTTTTACTGATATTACGGGCTACGACGCGGATGATGTGATAGATAAAACCCCTAAAATATTAAACTCAGGGCTTCAGGATAAGGTATTTTATGCGTCGATGTGGGATAGCATTAACACGACAGGAATATGGAAGGGTGACATTAAAAATCGACGTAAAAATGGCGAAATTTATTCAGAAAGTCTGACCATTACTGTGGTTAAAAATGTCGATGGTATCGTAAGCAATTATGTCGCATCGTTAACCGACAACACTAAGGCGCAAGCCGCTAAGGCAAAAATTGATGAACTGGCATTTTACGACTCGTTAACCAAGCTACCCAATCGGCAATTGTTGTTAGATAGACTGAATCAAGCATTGGCATCAAGAAAACGCAGTGGTAACGGAGGTGCATTGTTGTTGATTGATTTAGATGACTTCAAAACATTGAATGACACCTTAGGGCATGATATTGGCGATTTGTTGTTAATACAGTGTGCTACGCGCATCAATCACTGCATTAGAGAGGGCGATACTGTTGCGCGTCTTGGCGGCGATGAGTTTGTCGTTCTATTGGAGAATTTAAGTGCAAATAGCATAGAAACTGCAATGCAAACAGAGTTGATTGCTGAAAATATCATGACCATTTTGAATGCGCCCTATCTGATCAATACCTACACATGCCAAAGTACGGCTAGTATAGGGGCGGTCGTTTTTGATGCTCAGAATAGCTCGCAAGAGCTGCTATTTAAGCATGCCGATATTGCTTTGTATCAGGCTAAAAATTCGGGTCGCAATCAATTGAGCTTCTTTGACTCGGGCATGCAAGAGGTGATTAACACGCGTGCAGACCTAATTAATGAATTACACAAAGCAATAGATACGCAACAATTTGAACTGCATTATCAAGTGCAAGTGGATGCCATGGGAAAACCTTTGGGTGCAGAGGTATTGATACGTTGGAACCATCGAGAGCGTGGCATGATTTCGCCTTTCCATTTCATTCCGTTAGCTGAAGAAACGGGGTTGATTTTACCCATTGGACAATGGGTGCTAGAAACCGCTTGTACACAACTCGCAATTTGGCAACATAGCTCATTGACCCGCGATCTTACGCTGGCAGTGAATGTTAGCGCCAAACAATTTCGTCAAGTTGACTTTGTAGAAAGAGTGCAAAAAGTGCTAAGCGATTCTGCTATAGATCCAACCAAGCTCAAACTGGAGCTAACAGAAAGTCTTTTAGTCAATAATGTACAAGAAATTGTTACTACGATGAATGCATTAAAAGTCTTAGGTATTAAGTTCTCGTTAGATGATTTTGGTACGGGCTACTCATCCTTGCAGTATCTAAAAAAATTGCCACTAGATCAATTAAAGGTTGATCAATCATTTGTGCGTGATTTGGTTGATGACGATAGTGATAAAGCCATTGTGCTGACTGTTATCAATATGGCACATAGTTTAGGGCTTAACGTCATTGCTGAAGGGGTCGAGACTGAAGAGCAACGGCAATTCCTTTTTACCCATGGGTGCTTGAATTATCAAGGTTATTTATTTAGTAAGCCCGTCCCGATTGATGAGTTTGAAGCGTTGCTTGGGAGGATTTGATTACTTTATGTAGCAAATCTAAAAAAGCATGCCCATTGTAACGAATCAGAAATTTATGCTAAAAAACATATTCTCACATCTATTCTCCCCGGCTGACGTGCTGATGAATCGGCTGTCTTTTTCTAAGAAATTCACATTGCTTGGTACGATTGCCTTAATTTCAGTGAGTATTGCTCTGTTTAGCCTTTACATTCACATGAGTGAGACTATTGGCAGTTCACAGAAAGAGCTTCAAGGTTTAACATTTATTTCCCCCCTGATTAAAAACATACAGATGCTTCAGCAGCATCGTGGGTTATCAAGCGCTGTATTGAGTGGCATTAACGAATTAGACGGAATCAGAACGACAAAAGAGCGTATTGTGACAAAAACGTTTCACGAAATAGAAATACGTTTAATGACGGATGAAACAAATGTAAGGCAACTTGAATCATGGAAAGACATTATTGGTGAATGGGCGGATATTCAAGTCAATGGCATGCAATGGTCACAATCAGAAAATTTCACTGCTCAGACGCGGTTAATTAATAAAATGTTGTTGCTGGAATCCATTATTTCAGATGATTATGGATTAACAGTAGATCCTAATCTTGACTCCTTCTACCTAGCTTATGTTGTAAAAAATGATTTATTAGCGACAATAGAGCGCCTTGGCCAGATACGCGCCTACGGCACTGCCATTCTGGGAGCAAAGAAAATTAATGAGCAACAACGGTCGGACATAGTCGCGTTGGTCACGCTTTTGCGGCATTCAATTGTTCCGTTCAAAGTTAATATAGATAAAGCTGCTTACTACAATCCCCATTTGTACCAAATATTGTCTGAAAGCTACGGTAATATTGAGACTTCAGCGCAGCAAGTTATTGATGAGGTTGATACTGATATTTTGAATGCCCGCTTTTCGATATCTCCCTCTGAATTTTTTGCTTTTACAACTAATGCCATTGACAGTGGCTATACACAGTTGCATGAATCGTTTTTATCGGCAGCCGAGAATCTCATTCAAGCTCGTATTCATCAGGCTGAAAGTGCGTTACATATCACGATTATTTTTGCCTGCCTACTCTTGTTTATGGTGGCTTATTTCATGATGGCGATTCATCGTACTACACTTAGTAGTATTCAAGTTTTAACGCAATCTGTGCTTGGCTTTGTACATGGCGATATGCAGGAGCGTGTGCATCTCAATACCTATGATGAACTGAGCACTATTGGTGATGGCTTCAACAGTATGGCGGATGAGCTTGCTGAACTAATTGCAGAAAAACAAAATACTTTGGATTTACTCAGTAAAATTGCCCGCTCAGTCCCGGGGGTTGTTTACCAATTTAGGCAGGATGTCAATGGAGGATACTGTTTTCCTTTTGCAAGCGAAGGACTCCGTGATATTTATCATATAAGTCCCGCAGAAGTTCGTGACGATGCAGCAAAAGTCTTTTTGACTATTTATCCCGTGGATTTAGATAAATTTAAAGCATCCATCCGCGTTTCAGCCCAAAACTTAACGTTATGGCATCACGAATATCGTGTGCAGTTTGATGATGGTACAGTGAAATGGTTGTTAGGCAATGCAATGCCTGAACGCGAAACTGATGGTTCTACGTTATGGCATGGGTTTATTACGGATATTACTGAGCGTAAAGCTGCGGAAAGGAAACTACGCATGCTATCTACAGCTATTGAGCAAAGCCCCACCTCAGTAGTCATTACTAACCTTGGTGCAAAAATTGAGTATATGAACTCACGCTTTACTCAAGTCACTGGTTACAGTGTCGATGAAGTTATTGGTAAAAATCCACGAGTATTGCAATCAGGTTTAACAGATAAATCTGTTTATGGCGACATGTGGAATACTCTCACGCAAGGTCAACCTTGGGTGGGTGAGTTTATAAATAAACGCAAAAATGGCGATATTTATTATGAAGAAGCTTATATTTCTCCGGTTCAAGAAGATGGAGGGGTAACCAGCCATTATGTTGCAGTTAAATTGGACGTAACTCAACGTAAAAAACTAGAAGAAGAGGTGCGTCAACTCGCATTTTATGACGCGCTGACTAAATTGGCCAATCGTAGATTACTTGCTGACCGGCTCAGTCACGCGATGACAGCCAGTAAGCGAAGTAATGCCTATGGCGCATTGATGTTTCTAGACCTTGATAACTTTAAACCCTTGAATGACAGGCACGGGCATGGCGTGGGTGATATGCTATTGATGGAAGCAGCACAACGACTCACCCGTTGTATTCGTGAAATAGACACTGTAGCCCGCTTTGGCGGTGATGAGTTTGTGGTTATGCTCGCCGAGTTATATGAAGATAAAGCTTTATCTGCAATACAAGCAAGCATTGTTGCAGAAAAGATACGTACAGCTCTGTCTGTGCCGTATGTATTTACCTTAGCTGATACGACAGTAGAGCATTATTGTACGGTTAGTATTGGCGTGGCTATGTTTATTGATCACGAGTCTCATCAGAATGACATCATGAAGTGGGCCGATGCTGCGATGTATGAAGCTAAAGAGGCCGGGCGCAATCAAATTCGGTTTTATGAAGCGTAGATTTGGTATTTGATCCGTATCCAAAACTACAATTCTTAAGAGTGTAAATGAATTGTCTTCGCCTTCAATATCATCTCGACATAATGGGGCGTGGAGTTTTAACTGCTGTAGGAGTGGCTTTTAGCCTCGAATTGCATTCATTCCTAACTATATAGCAGGCTTTGTCAGATTTCCCGTTCTATAATTTCTCTATTTCAGATAACAAAAACTCTACTTCCGCTAGAATTTTTCGTCTAAAAAAGATAAAACGCCAGCGACTACCACCACACTGTTTCCAGAGCATAGTCGAACGAATTCCCGCAAGTAATAAGGCTCTAATTTTGTTGATAATGTCCGTTGCAGCTAAATAAGATTGATCGCCATTGACCATGATGCGCGGGTTTATCGTGCTAATTGTCGTGTGGTAAATATCTGCTAAATTGGCGATGACATTTTCATGCATAATGCCAAAATGTTCACGTTGAGCTTGGGCAACTTTGAGTTTGTGTTGCACTTGTTTCTGCATGTCCGGATTGTCGGAAAATTTACCTTCTAAAAATACTAATGACGCCGCATACCGAGCTTGCTCAGGGTTGGTCATTTTGTTGCTACTGAGCTGTGTTTGCAACTCCTTTAAACCGCTTCGTATTCCCGCCAAGCCGCCATAAATATCCACTGGATTGTCAACATCTATGGCTAATAAACTGTTTAAACTGGCTTCGATCGCTGCTTTATCTGCTTTTCCTGTTGTTGCTAATTGTTGAACTAAATGGGCGACTTGAGCTATGCCTGCGAGTGCAATGGTTTGATAAGTGATCGTTTTAAATGACATGAATTAGCACGTTTGAGTAGGTGAACACATTTTTTGTGTAGGACGTTTTTCTTTTAACCAAGAGGAAATGCCGTTAGCGAGATGTGATACATGCGACATATTAAGTTGATCCGTTAAAAAATGGCCTACTTTACCGCTACGTCCGCCTGAACGGCAGACTAAGATGATTTCTTGATCGGGCGATGTTTGTAGTTGCTTTACTGCTGCCAGCCATTGTTTTGTATCAGATTTACCGTCTTTGTCAAAAAACATAATTGGGTGACTGCCTGGAATAACCCCCGTTTGTTGCCATTCTTCCGGGGTGCGAATATCAATAACTAAGGCGTTATTATTCAACTTATTGTTAATATCATTAGCCGTTAAATTAATGAGTTCTGCTGCACTCAATGTTTTTGTGGTAAATAAAAAGAAAAGGATGAACGCGTATTTAATTAACATAATAATTACTTATATAGTGTATGGGATTTATTCATTGAAACTGAATTTATTAGCAATTTATATCATGATTATTGTTTATGAGTCGAGTATGATGTAATGCTAATTTATCTATTAATGTGAAGGAGACAATAATGACAACATCAGTAAAATTAACCGTGACAGGAATGAAATGTGGTGGTTGTGAAGGTACTATTAAAAAAGAACTGGATGGCAAAGAAGGTATTGTATCGGTTGATACCAGCCATGTTGACGACTATGTCGGTGTGGTTTTTGATGACGCGATTATCAGTGAAGACGCTATTATCGAATTGATTGAAAAAGCCGGTTTCACGGTGGAAGATTAAATAGAAAAAAAGAACATGACGTCTGTAATGAAATGCAAGAGGTGAGCTATGAGTAAAGATAATTCCACTCAAAATCAAAATAATCCTGAAACTGAGGTTCGTTTATCTATTTTAGGGATGCGTTGCGCTGGTTGTATTGGTGCCGTAGAAACCGCCTTAAATTCTGTTCCAGGCGTAACTTCAGTTGAAGTTAATTTTGCTGATCATTCTGCTGTAGTAAAAGGCAATGTTGATCCTGAATTGATGAAAAAATCGCTAAAAGATTCCGGCTATGATGCGGCAGTGATGGAAGGTTTTGAAGATCCTAGCGAACAAGAAGAACAGGAAATGGCGCGCTATCGCCAGTTAGTTCGTAAGGCAGCGGTTGCAGGTGTTTTTGGCGTGCCCTTAATGATTGTTGGTCATTTTGGCGGTGTACCGGATATAGGTTCGGCAACAGGTAATTGGTTTTGGCCAGAGATTGCATTGATTACTTTGGGTATTTTGTTTTACTCAGGGGGGCACTTTTTTGTCGGTGCGCTTAAAGCTTTGAAAGCTGGTCAAGCAAATATGGATACTTTGATTGCCTTGGGTACGGGCTCCGCTTGGTTGTATTCTTGTGTGGTGATTGATTATTCTGAATATTTACCTTCTCTATCAGCGCACGCCTATTTTGAAGCAGCCATTATTATTCTAGCCTTTCTTAATTTTGGAGCCGCATTAGAAACCAAAGCTCGCGGTAAAACCTCAAGTGCTATTCGCGCTTTAATTGGCTTGCAGCCGCGTACAGCTCGGGTGGTAAGAGAGGGTCAGGAAATAGATATTCCGATTGAAGAGGTTGGATTAGGCGAAACGCTGAGAATACGTCCGGGCGAAAAAATTGCGGTTGATGGTGTATTAGTCGAAGGTCATTCCACCGTTGATGAGTCTATGTTGACGGGTGAATCTTTGCCGGTTGAGAAAGTTGCAGGTTCTACGGTTGCCGCTGGAACGATGAATCAGCAGGGTAGCTTTATGTATCAAGCAACGCGTATTGGTCGAGATACGGCGTTGGCACAAATTATTAAAAGTGTGCGTCAGGCACAAGGCAGTAAACCTGAACTCGCCAAATTAGCCGATAAAATTGCCAGTATTTTTGTGCCAGTCGTTGTGGCTATTTCTGTTTTCACTTTTATTATTTGGAATGTTTGGGGGCCTGAGCCTTCTTTAGGCTATGCCTTTGTTACCGCAATGACTGTATTAGTCATTGCCTGCCCTTGTGCATTAGGGTTGGCAACACCGATTTCAGTGATGGTCGCGGTTGGTCGTTCAGCGCAGTCCGGTATCTTGATTCGTAATGGTGACGCTTTGCAAACAGCGGGCAAAATAACCAGTTTAGTATTGGATAAAACAGGTACAGTGACGGAAGGTAAACCAACTGTCGCCACTATCGAAGCCTATGCGAATTACACACAAGACGACGTATTGCAGTTGGCGGCAAGTATCGAAAAAGGTTCAGAGCATCCATTGGCCTCAGCGATTATGAATGCCGCTGAAGCAAAACAATTAAAACTAGCGCGTGCGAAACAATTTCATGCCATTGCTGGGCAGGGTGTATCTGCGCTGATTAAAGAGCAAGCCGTTCTGTTTGGTAATGAAGCCTTGATGCAAGAAGAAAAGATTGATTGCAAGGCATTTAAAGCGACCATGTTGAGTTTAGCTGAGCAGGGGCAAACCCCCATGTTATTGGCCGTTGATGGTCAGGTTGCTGGCATTATTGCCGTTGCCGATCCGATCAAAGCTGATTCAGCGGCAGCCATTGCAAAATTACGAGAACAAGGCGTACGCGTGTTAATGGTCACGGGCGATAATAGCGTGACTGCGCAAGCAATTGCCAAACAAGCAGGCATTACTGAAGTTCGTGCTCAAGTTTTACCGCAAGATAAAGCCGCTATTGTGCAAGAGTTACAGCAAGCGGGTCAGATTGTCGGCATGGTGGGTGATGGTATTAATGATGCCCCCGCCTTAGCACAAGCCGATGTCGGCATAGCAATTGGCACAGGAACAGATGTCGCCATAGAAAGTGCTGATATTGTGATCCTGCAAGGTTCATTATTAAAAGTACCGGAAGCCATGTTACTTTCTAAAGCAACGGTAGCTAATATTCAACAAAACCTATTTGGCGCATTTATTTATAATGCCTTAAGTATTCCAATTGCCGCTGGTTTACTGTATCCCGTCTTTGGTATTTTATTAAGCCCAATGATTGCCAGTGCTGCGATGGCGATGTCATCCGTGACCGTAGTCACGAATGCTAACCGCTTACGCTGGATGGACTTAAATGCCACTGAGAAAATGGATTACAAACAGCAGGTTTTAGATTTAGTGGATGCTTTTAAAAAGAGTTTGGCATAAATAACACGTTTAATTTAAACATCGCAGCTAACAGCGCTTACTAGGGCTGTTAGCTGTTTTTTTATAAGGAACAGGAAATGTTAATACATTTAGCTGATATTCAGCAACAGGTGGGCGGGGAGTTAATTGGCGATAAAAATGCCGTGGTGAGTGCCGTGAATTCTTTGGATTTAGCCGTTGCGGGTGAGATTTCATTTGCTGAAAATGACAAGTATTTAGCAGCGGCGCAACAAAGTGATGCATCGATTCTGATCGTACCTAAAAATTTTCCTGAGTTGCCCGGTAAAAATGTTTTAAAAGTCGATAGACCTAAAGAAACTTTTATCGGCATTATGATGATGTTTGATAATACTGAAGCTAAGTTCGCAGGAATTCATGCCACGGCCGTTATTTCTGAAGAGCAGGTCACTATTGCCGCTAATGTCGCGATAGCCGCGCATGTCTGTATTCAGGATAATGTCACTATAGGGGCAGGCACATCGATTGATGCTAATAGCTTTATCGGTCACGATGTCGTGATGGGTGAGAACTGTAAAATTGGCCCGAATGTTACGATTCTTTCTAAAGTGACTTTAGGTAATAATGTCATTATTCATTCAGGAACCGTGATTGGCGGTGATGGTTTCGGTTATTTCTGGGATGGTCAGCAGCAGAAAAAAGTGCCGCAATTGGGCGGGGTCTTAATTGAAGATAACGTCGAGATTGGCTGTAATGTCTGTGTCGATAGGGCGACCTTTGGTATGACAAGGATTGGCAAGGGTACGAAGATTGATAACTTAGTACAAATTGCGCATAACAATACGATTGGTGAGCATTGTATTATCGTTTCTCATGTTGGCTTGTCGGGGAGTGTTACTTTAGGCAAGCGTGTGACTTTGGCGGGGCAGGTCGGTATTGCTGATCATATTAC
>JAIPFI010000104.1 GCA_021736705.1 Methylococcaceae bacterium
AATACCGGCTTAAAATCATTTGAGCAAAGATTTACTCAATCAATCAAAGAGTTTGATGAACAATTGCGCGTGAAATTTGCTGATTTAACCAAACAGCAGCAAGATGCGAATCTTTCAGCTAAAAGCAGTATTAATGAAATTCGCGAGACGATAGAAAAGCAGTTGCAATCAATTAGACAAGATAATACCCAGCAGCTTAATGAGATGCGTAAAACCGTTGATGAAAAACTACATGAAACTTTAGAAAAGCGTCTTGGGGAGTCTTTTAAATTAGTCAGTGACCGTTTGGAGCAAGTACATAAAGGCTTAGGGGAAATGCAGACGTTAGCGGTTGGCGTGGGTGATTTGAAAAAAGTCCTATCCAATGTCAAAACACGCGGCATTTTAGGTGAGTACCAGCTAGGCAATATTCTGGAACAAGTTTTATCGCCCGAGCAATATGATGTGAATGTTGCCACCAAAAAGGGCAGCCAAGCCAATGTAGAATATGCCGTTAAATTGCCAGGAAAATCGGATGAAAAGATTGTCTGGTTGCCAATTGATTCTAAATTTCCATTAGAAAGCTATCAACTTTTATCGCAAGCGTTAGAAGAAGGTGATATTCCTAAAATCGATTTAGCAGAAAAAACCTTGATAAAAGCAATCAAAAGTTTTGCCAAAGATATCGGCACTAAATATATAGACCCGCCTAACACCACCGATTTTGCCATCATGTTTTTACCCGTGGAAAGTCTCTATGCCGAAGTCTTGCGTCATCCGCAATTATTTGAAGAATTGCAACGTAGCTATCGTATAACAATTACAGGGCCAACGACTTTATCTGCCTTGTTGAATAGTCTGCATATGGGCTTTAGAACGCTAGCGGTGCAAAAGCGTAGCAGTGAAGTCTGGAATATTTTAGCGGAAGTGAAAACAGAGTTTGTGAAATATGCCGATCAATTGGATAAAGTGCAAAAACATCTTAATACTGCCTCAACGTCTTTAGAAAATTTACAAACAACGCGTACCAGTGTAATGGAAAGAAAATTGCGTAGTGTTGAGGGCTTAGCAATAGATGTGGATGTTGATCCGATTGCTTTGTTGGATACTTAAGCAATTTGATATTTTCAAAATTAGAGGTAGCGCATAATCTATCAAGAAATTAATGACTGAGCACCAAGCCAGCACATCGCAGATGAGTTCAATAGTCATAATTTTCCTGTTGCAAATGTAATGCCATAGATCACCCTCGCGTTTGAGGCGAGAGTGATTTTGATTGTTAAATTAAAACTGCGCGGCAATTTGCGCTTGGATTTTTTCAGCCATTGCTTTGCTGTTTTCGGCGTCACGAATAGGGCGGCCAACAACAATATAATCGGCACCATTTTGGAAAGCTTGTTCGACGCTGACTACGCGTTTTTGGTCGTCATCAACACGATTATCGACAGGACGCACACCCGGAGTGATGACAAGTAATTTGTGATCTAAGTTCTCACGTAATAAAGGTACTTCTAAACCAGAAGAAACGATGCCATCACAGCCTATGCTTAGCGCGCGTTTAGCACGAGATAAAACCAACTGCTGGACATCACACTGAAAGCCTAAGTCATCTAAATCGCCACGATCCAAACTGGTTAAAGCGGTGACCGCTAAAACTTTTAAATCACCTTTTTCCTTTGCCGCCGCTTCCATGATTGAATCATTGCCATGAATCGTCGCCATATCAACACCTTTACTGCTGAGTGCTTTAATCGCTCGGCCTACAGTTTCTGGAATATCAAAAAACTTTAAATCGACGAATATTTTTTTGTTTTTAGATTTCAGCCATTCAATAAACCCGAAGTAGTCACCCGACATGAAAATTTCCATACCTACTTTATAAAAAACTACTGAATCACCAAGTTCTTCAACCATCGCTTGCGCCTCAGGGATGCTTGGGAAATCCAGAGCCATAATCAGTCTTTCATTGCTTGGGATGGGTTTAGTTGAAATGAATTTTTGAGTCATAATTACTGTTTTAATAGGGGATTTATAAGAGGTTGGAATGCAGTTATTTTTCAGGAAATAAAGCAGCCTGTAAAGCTGCATTTTTTACGCAATGGGGATTAATGCTAGCGCTCGATCTATGTCATTTTTTGAGTTATAAAAATGCGCAGAAAAACGAATACCACCACCTCGCATAGCACAAAGAACATGGTTAGCTTGTAAATGGCTATATAAGGTTTCGTTGGCTATGGTTTTATGTTTGAAAACAACAATGCCTGATTGTAATTTTGCATTTCGTTGAGTTAAAAGCTCTAAATCAGCACGCTTTTCAATAGCTGCCATCAAATATTGCGCATTAGCTAATATTTTTTGCTCGACTTCGGGCATGCCTATTTCAAGTAATAAAGATAGGCTGGCAGATAATGCATGTATACCCAGCATATTAGGGCTACCACATTCAAAGCGCTGTGCGGTTGGATGAATTGCCCATGGCTTATTTTCATAGTTATGGATATTTTCCATCATATGCCAGCCGTATTGGGTGAGCTTCAGTTTCTCTCTGGCAGTAGGTGCGCAATAAAAAACGCCTAAACCTTCTGGACCAAACATCCATTTATGGCCGTCAGCCATAACAAAATCAGCCTGGCACTGTTGTACGTCAAATTGCACTGCACCTAAACTTTGTATGGCGTCTATACAGAATAAAATGTTACGCTCTTTGCAGAATTGACCGATTTTATTTATATCTAAACGTAGCCCGCTGGCAAACTGTATGGAACTAAGGGTAATTAAGCGTGTGCGCTGATCAACTAAAGCAAATAATGCGTCTTCGGGTGATGCTCCACTGGCTAAATCAGCTTCACGAAATGCCACGCCTTGTGTCGCTAAAGATTGCCAAACAATACGATTAGAAGGGAATTCTTCGTTACTAGAAACAATATTGTCAGCTGCTTGCCAGTCTAAGCCATAAGCAACAAAAGATAAGGCTTCGGATGTGTTTTTTACTAAAGCAATATCATTCTGACTGGGCGCATTAAGCAAAAATTGTAATTGCTGGCGTAATTCGGTTTCTTTCTTTAGCCAGTCTAAGTAAAAAGAAGAGCCGTATTGAGTATTTTGTTCTGCGAATTTTTTGACAGCTAGGCAGGTTCGTTTTGGCCAAGGTGCAACCGCCGCATGATTTAGGTGTATGAGTTCAGGCGATAAAGGGAATTCAGGATGATTCATCAGCGTTAAATATTAGGTGAGCGCAGTAAGTATCATATAGTGAATCTATAGGGCATTCAAAAAATATTCATTCAGAATAAGAAATGCTAGAAACAATTTAATATTTTAGTGTGTGAGGTAGTACACATATTTTATAAATAAACTAGAATTATACCAAGTATGGATTATAATTTATTAACTTGAATTAGGATGATGCAGATGCAAGAAAATTTTTCGCTAGTTATAAGCGGGGGGATACACTCGGTAGATTATTCAGATATAGCCTTTAACGAGCCTGTTTTTTTTCTTGAAAATAATAAACAACTTTATTTCCAAGACGCTAGTGATGAAATGTTAAGGGATTTAGTTTATACCCTTATAAAACAACCTCGAAATTTACTGATCCATTTACAACGCATTATTATCTGTTACGAGAAAAACAATGAAGCGCAATTATCCGCGGCCTTGATGGATTTATTTGTTGTTTTAGATGGCGTTGGTAATGCCATTAAGCAGAGAATGTTAGCCGGCTCAAGAAAACATTTATCTACACCACTTTTTGAGCAATTACAGACTTATATTGATACTCCACAATGTATTCAAAGTAATATTTATACTGTTTTAACCTTAGGCTGGGAGCCTAATGACGAGCTTCGCTTAGTGCAACGTAGTAACTCTAATAAGAGCGAAGAATATGATCCGTTACAGGTTGCTCGGGATTATATTGAGTATAGTCAGCTAGAAGAGGCAGTTAAAGTGCTAGAGTTGGCAATATTAGATGATCCGCAACGCACTGAACTTCATACTGATTTGATAGAATTATATCAGTTTACTAACGATTATGATGGCTTTAACAAAATGCAACTTGCTTTAGCAAAAATTAATCATTCTATGCAAGCTCAATGGGCTGCTCTCCATTCTTACTTTAAGCAATACAATGAAAAGTAAACCGACTGATTTATTAGCTGTTTCGCTTTATGGGATGGATGGCAGAACGCATAACACAATGATTCTGTTCTTCAAAAACTCCTGTAAAGGTGTGGTTCAGATTGTTGAAGAACATAAAGCTGATGTTGATATTATTGATGCCGATGCAATGGATGCTAAAGTTATCTTAGATCATTGTTTGGCGCGCCAGCCCTTAAGGCCTATTATTATTTTATCCTTAGAAAAATTAAATATAGAGCATACAATTTATGTAGCAAAACCTGCGAAAACAGAAACGATGCTCGCGGCTTTGACGGAAGCGAAAGATCGGTTAAAAAAGCAAAAAGAAAAGAAAAAAACAATTCTAAAGAAACCTGAAGACAGCATCCTAGATACAGCTAAGGTTAATAGAATTAAACCCTCTATAGAAAAACAGGTTCCATTTGAATTATCCTCTGAGAAAAAATTTTATAGCAATCCTTTAGAGCAAAAGAAAACTGAGAAACATAAAGCTGCCATGATGATTAATGAGCAGAATTTCTCTAATTTTATTGGCATAATATCTGGTATTGATTTTAATGATCCAGTGCAGTGGCGTAATGCTCGATATAGCCCGAAACAGTATTATCAAGGGTATGTACAGTCATCAATTAAAATTGCTTATGAAAAAAGGCAGGTTGTTAAGCTGAATTCTGATTGGAAACCGCTTATTATATTACCGCATAGCCATGAGCTTTGGTTAGATTTCGATGACAAACAATTACGTGCTTTTTCAGGTGTTGAGCTTACTTCATCTCCCATACATGACGTTAAAAAAATGACTTTGTCAAAAGTTAACCCAAAAGAAGAAGGGTTTTCAGCAAAGTTAGACAAGTTTCAGGATATGAATATTTTTGTTTGGAAATTAGCGTGTTGGACCTCAAAAGGGCGCTACCCTGATACATTGGACATATCAACACCTGTTTATCTTAAGCAATGGCCTAACTTTACACGTCTTGTGGTTACACCACACGCAATGCGTATAGCGGCTTTGCTGGTTGTCGGTCCTAGGTCGATGCTAGATATTATTCGAACACTTAAAGTCAGACCTCAATATGTTTTTGTGTTTGTTAGTTCGGCCTATGCTATTGGTATTTTAGGCCAATCAAAGAGGCGAGTGGATGAAAGTATTGAGATTGAAATGCCAAAAATA
The DNA here is from genome assembly GCA_021736705.1 of Methylococcaceae bacterium. Taxonomy (GTDB): domain Bacteria; phylum Pseudomonadota; class Gammaproteobacteria; order Methylococcales; family Methylomonadaceae; genus Methyloprofundus. Next base: position 5,291 of record JAIPFI010000104.1, read on the forward strand.
AAATCAGCACCAAAGAAAAATCTTTTTAGCCGTATATTAAATAAACTTCGGGGTAGTGACAAAGCATGAGTCAATATAAAATAATTTTTACTGGCCCTGTTGGTGCAGGCAAAACCACTGCCATTACCTCTCTCAGTGATGTCCCCATGATGAAAACAGATGAAGTGGCCAGTGATATGACTAAGGAAAGAAAAGCAGAAACGACTGTTGCTATGGATTATGGCATTATGCTGTTAAATGGAGGTGAGAAAATTCATTTATATGGTACGCCAGGGCAGGAGCGTTTTGATTTTATGTGGGATATTTTGACTGTCGGTGGCATTGGTTTGGTTTTATTATTAGATAATTCACGAGCAGATCCTTTTAAAGATATGAGGTTTTTTTTGAAGTCATTTTCTGACTTTATACAGAATACAGGGGTTGCTATAGGTGTAACGCAAATGGATGTCAATACGCGATTAACTATTGATGATTACCATCGAGAATTACAGGAACTTGATATGAAAATACCGGTATTTTCTGTTGATGCACGAGAAAAAAAGGATGTATCAATATTAGTACAAGCTTTAATGTTTTCTTTAGATCCTGGCATAGACGAGGTGTAATTTAATGAGTGATGCTAAATTAGCGGAGGATTTATATATTTATTTGACGCCAGCAGGTTGTTATTATGCTGTCTCTGCAGCAGCAGAAGACGATTCTGTAAGAAAATTTTTGCGTAACCTATTAACTAATATTAAAACGCCAAAATTGAATATGCCAAGTTTGCAGGCGCTAATGAGTAATGATGAGCCTGAAAAATGCATTGCATTATTGGAACGTTGTCAGAAATTAGGTTGGGTACAAGGTCTTAAAGAGGAGCGCGAAGCTCCCAAAGGTGCATTAGAAGATATATTGCCAGAACTATTAAGTAAAATTTCGGAAGAAGGCAAAGTTTTATTAGCTGATGACCAAGGATTTTACTTGGCTTGTAATGGTTATGCTCATGAGGTTGCTGAAGAAATTTCTGCCTTAAGCGCAGAAATATCCGTGATTCATACGCGACGCTCTGGGTTATTAATGAAAAACTTAGGTTTAAATAGCCATGCTTGGGCTGTTATTAATGCTTCGGGCAATAGTCAATTGGGTTTTTGGCCTTTATTTATCGGTGGCACACGTTTTGTTGTCGCTATTTCAGGCATCCCACACTTTAACAAACCCGAATTTATCAATTTGGTCTGGTTATTAAGTGTTCGTTATGCCAAAAACAAATAAGATATTACTTAAATATTAAGGAAAGGAAAAGTTATGCGCGCAGAAATGTTAACGTCTACATTAAATGAGTTAAATGGCACATCGGCTGATATTGAAGCATCGGGCATTATTTCTACCGATGGATTAATGATGGCATCAGTATTACCCGCTAATTTAGATGAAGATAGAGTTGGCGCTATGAGTGCTGCCATGCTGTCTTTGGGGGATAGAACCGCACAAGAATTAGCCCGCGGCACCTTAGAGCAAGTGCTAATTAAAGGAGCTAAAGGTTATGTTTTGATGACTTATGCCGGGAATGAGGCTGTATTAACTGTACTGGCCAAACCGAACGCAAAATTAGGCCTTATTTTTCTGGATGTTAAACGCGCTGCGGGAACTATTTCTGAATTATTAAGTTAAGTAATGACTGTGTTAGTTTGTAGCATGCGTCATTGAATCAATATAACTGAAAAAGGAATAAAACTATGTTGCATGATATGAAAGCAGAAGATATTGTCGGCGACTTTACAGAAGTAACACTCAAGTTGTATGGTGGTTTAAGCAGAGAAGTTTTGTTTACAGAGATTGAAACACCTTATCCCGATGGCAAACTCATTGTTTCGACAACTGATACAAAAGGCATTATCACTCATGTTAACCGTTCATTTGTAGAGATGGCTGGTTATGAGGAGAGCGAGCTAATTGGTGCGCCGCATTCCATTTTAAGACACCCCGATATGCCACCCGCGGCTTTTAAAGATTTATGGGATACTGTAAGTAAAGGTCTGAAGTGGCAGGGTTTCGTTAAGAATTTACGCAAAGATGGCGGCTATTACTGGGTAAAGGCGACTGTTATTCCCAATGTTAGAAATGGTGAAGTGATGGGTTATACATCGGTTCGTCGTAAACCATCCAGAACCAAAGTGGAAGAGTGTATTAAACTCTATCCTACTTTATTTTAAAGACGGAGAGTCTCATGTCTTATCAATTTACAGTCAGCCCCGATTTTACGCCAGATCACCTTTCTGGTTGGTATATTTTTAATACTTGGTTACAACATCAAACAGATAACGCAATTCATTTGGAAATGTACAATGATTTCCATGATCAACGAGTTGCAATCCAGAAAAATAACGTGGACTTAATTTATGCCAATCCTTTTGATGCAGCTATGTTAGTGCGTGAAAAAGGGTTTAAGCCTTTAGTGAAGTCCTTAGGTATATCAGATGAAGCGATTGTTGCAGTCAATGCAGATAACCATGTTGAAGATGTTGCGCATTTAAAGCCGGGGATTAAAGTTGCGGTGACCGAGGCGCCAGATGTTCATATGATGGGCATGATTATGTTAGAGCCTGCTGATTTAGATGCTAGTAACGTAGAAATGGTAGCTTCTGATACGTATGTTTTAGTTGCTAAACATTTACTAAAAAATGAAGCAGATGTAGGTATATTTTTAGCAGAAGCTTACGATGATTTATCTAATATGATAAAAAAACAATTGCGCATATTAGTTCGCAGTCAGATTAGTGTTATTCATCACTCTCTTATGATTGGCCCAAGATTATTGGATCAGCGTGAGAAAATACAAAACATTTTAGTCCAAATGGCTAATGATGAAAAAGGCAAAGGCGTTTTAGATAGCTTAGGCTTTACAGAATGGCAAGTAGTTAATGATGAAGAAATGGAATTTATGATTGATCTTATGGATACCTTGACAATGTAATGGAATTTAAAGACAAGCTAGTAATAGCGGTTTCATCAAGAGCTTTATTTAATCTTGATGAGTCACATCAGATTTTTGAAACAGAAGGTAAAGACGCTTATTGTGCTTATCAGGTAGCGCATGAAGATGATATTTTAGAGCCCGGTTTTGGTTATAATTTGGTTAAAAAGTTATTGGAAATTAACACATTAACCGATCAAAATAAGACTTTAGTAGAGGTTATTTTACTCTCACAAAATAGCGCAGATACCGGCTTGCGAATTTTTAATTCAATTGATCATTATGAGCTAAATATTACTCGTGCTGCATTTACCAGTGGTGCTACACCTTATTGCTATATTCCAGCCTTTGGCGCACATTTATTTTTATCGGCAAATGCAGAAGATGTTACTAATGCTTTGGCTTACGGCTACGCTGCAGCCACTATTTTATCAGGAGCTCAGCACCTCTCAAGCTGCAAACAGTTACGTATTGCTTTCGATGGCGATGCTGTGCTTTTTTCCGACCAGTCAGAGCGCATATATCAGCAACAAGGCTTAGCTGCTTTTTCTGAAAATGAAAAAAATTCAGCGCGAATCCCGTTAACTGATGATCCATTTAAAGGGTTTCTAGCCGCATTACATTGTATACAATCTCAATTTCCTGCTGATCAATCCCCCATACGTACGGCGTTAGTGACAGCTAGATCTGCGCCAGCTCATGAACGCGTAGTGCGTACTTTACGACAATGGAATATTCGTATTGATGAAGCTTTATTTTTAGGGGGAATGACAAAACAAGCATTTTTAACGGCCTTTGGCGCAGATATATTTTTTGATGACCAAAAAAGTCACTGTGAAGCTGCGGCTCAGCATATTTCTACTGCGCATGTCCCGCACGGGGTTTCTAATCAAGCTGCATCTGAACTGAGTACATCATAAATTGTTTTGTGATTTTTGTGATTTTTGTGATTTCAAGCGCTCTTTTTTGTCAAATGAAAGCTTGTGTCGCAGTAGGGGCGCCGCATTGGCGATATTTAGATGGGGGAGTTGTATTGCAGCGATTTCATTGCTGCAATACACGTTTTAATATTACTTTACAGTGCCAATATTAATGACGGTTTTAGCTTCATGAACCGCATAACCATTATTCTCTATTTGTTGAATAATATTGTTTTGGTCAAGTGCTGAGTGGTTTTTTTTAGGATCTATTTCCAATCTAGTTTTGAACGGTGACAAAGTTAAAAGATCAGGATCTATAGAATTCGGAAGCTTTAACTCGGCAATTTTTGTGCCTTTAGGGACAGATATGTATTTATTACCACTCTTTGTGCTTGTGTAAATATCAATTATCAATGTGAAACCTTCATGGTGAGAGTGCTTTTAGCACGTTAGTAAGTTAAGAACTATACCTTATACTATAGAAAGCATTTTGCACCAAATCCACCTCTGCCTTACCCATAGGTATCTATACGAGTTACATCATGATTTTATTGTAGCAATTCAAAAGTTATAGTTAATATTGACTTGTAAGTTATGAATAAACACATTACTTCCCGAAATGGTCTCTATATACTGCTGCATATAACCTATATCCACACCCGTTTTTTTGTTTAATTGATAGCTTAATCCAGTAAAAATACGATTCTCAGAAAATCCTTGTTTGCCGAAGTGGTTTTTATTTAGATAAAACATGATCTCGTCCCCGGCATAAGCACTTAAGCCATCCATAAAAGGTAGTGGATGATTGACTCTTAATAATTGCCTTGCGCGATAACCATCATTGCCTGTGGTCAAATTAATTCTCTCCTCCATTCGGGTGCGACTCATAAATTTAAAGTCGCCTAAGTTTTGCTTCCAGACAAATTCTTGATAAGGGCGGCTTCCTTGAAAAGAGCGTTTATTTAAAGGGTCATTCCATTCATGAGCATAACCAATATTCAGTGCTGCATGCTCATTAAATTGGTAAGCAATGTGACCAAATAAAATATTATCGTTAAATCTCAACCCTTGAGAGGAGTCGTTGCGAGTTTCTGTTTGATTAAAAACTTGCCAGTTAAATTTTTCAAGGCTGGGAGATATATCTTTAAAATCCCCTGTTAAAGTGACCGAACCCCACATGCCGAACATATTGTTTGTGTTAGCAGCAAATCCAGAGATTGGCTGAGTGAATAATAAGGCACTTAATACAATGGTACTTTTAATTTTGTTCATGTGTTTATCATTGATAATGAATGTATTACCGAAAAAGAGAGATAAAAACTTAATAAAAAGATGTTTAGATTTTTGGGTTGTCTGCTTCGTTTGTTTGTTCAAGCTATGTCCTGAAAAGTAGTGAATTAGAACGCTAGTCAGGTGGTGAATACAATAATTGTGCCATAACTTTTCTAGTGATCAATGCGATGGCTAAATTATGGATTAATAGAAGATTTTTTATATGATAAAGACTGCTCTTTGTTGGCTATAAGCAGTAGGAAATCTCAGTTGTTGGTTGAAATAAACCATTTTAATAGGTTGAAATGAACCAGACGAGTCTTTTTTATATAAATGTTCTTATGTGTGGGAATAAAAAATTAAGATAATCAATGCATTGTGATTTTAATTATTTTTGGCATGCGCTTTGCTCTTCTTAACTTATAACTTTTTTAATACTAGAGGTAAATATTTTGAATTCATCATCTATACAAAAAATACCAGAAACAGGTATTGCAGGTTTAAAGCAATGCTGGCATGCAGATCTACTTTCTGGTTTTCTGGTTTTTCTGATTGCTCTGCCTTTAAGTTTAGGTATTGCTATGGCTTCGGGATTACCGCCTATGGCGGGTATCTTAAGTGCTATTGTTGGCGGGATGCTGGTTTCCCGCGTTAATGGCTCTTTTGTCACTATTGCAGGTCCCGCAGCCGGTCTAATTGTCGTTATCATGGATGCTGTGCAAGATATGGGCGGTGGAGATGCTATTGCAGGTTATCGATATACGCTAGCGGCTATTGTGGTCGCGGGATTATTGCAAATCATTATGGGTTTTTTTAAGGCAGGAACGCTGAGTGCTTTTTTCCCTACCTCAGTGGTTCACGGTATGTTAGCGGCGATTGGTATTATTATTATCACCAAACAAACCCATGTCATGCTGGGTGCGCATCCAGAAC
>JAIPFI010000105.1 GCA_021736705.1 Methylococcaceae bacterium
TTGCGCTAATATTTCTTCGCTAGTAAAAGTGTCTGCTGATTTTTCAGCTGTTTCCTGAGCTTTACGATTTTGTCGGACATTTTTCAACGCCATTATCCGGTTAGTTAAGGTCAACCAGCGCAATACCAAACTGTGCACAATAATAGCTGCAAATATCATACGCATGGTAATAATGACTTTATTTTGTAACTCTAGGGCGCTTATAAAATACCCCATCAAAGTAAAACCTATGATGATCAATGGAATACCAATAGCCACAACGAACCAGACATATCTAAGTTTTGTCCACCACAATTGGGGATGATTCATAAAATAGCAGCTAAACACGCCATTTTTAGGGTGTAACACGCGCAGATAAAACACACATAACACACCCATAAAAATAATTATGGCTAAACGCCCTAAGCTTTCACTGTGCTCAGCAGCGGACATAATAACGGTCATGTAAATACAGAAAACACAAGGAATAGCAATAAAGCGTATCCACAATATTTGCTTTCTTAAATAGGTAACGGTATTTTTTTGCCATTTAAAATGCAGTGCGGCCACACCATCAGGCTCAAAAAACCTTAGAAAGAAATTGAGCATAAATAATACAAACGCGGCACCATAAATACCCGAACCAATCGAACGACTAAAGCCATATTCATAGGGCATTCCGGCGAGCATATATCCAAAAAAAGACAAAGCCAAAGGAGCAGGCATGACTAAAATTAAGTTATAAGCTAAAACTTCAAAGGTATAACTTATTTTATCGGTGGAGTGCTTCGATACAAGTGACTTCAGCAGCGATTTTTTATGCTTAATAAAGCCTTTAATATAAAGTAAAAAAGCAAACACAATAAACGCCAAAGAACTCAGCAATAATTGATCTTTTAAATTCACAAACAGACGTTTTCCTAGTTTCAGCCAATTAGTGGGCGAAACCAGCCAAAGCACTGATTGATAGACTTCTATTGGGAAATGAAAATCAATAGGCTTCGAGCTAGGCACCCATAATAAATGTTCATTCAAATAGGCGTCATAGCGCTTAATTTCCATCAATAATTGTTGTTTGGAAAAATCGTAATCACCTAGCACTCTTAAGCCTTGCGCATAAGCAGTACTCAATTCATCCAATACTTGATCTTCCTTAATTAATAAGCTTTGTATTTCTTCTGAGAGTGCCTTTAGCTCAGTCTCTGAAAGCTGATTATTTTTTTCTTTTTTCAAATCATTAATATAGGCATCAACTGCTGATTGAATATTGCGTAACTGAGCCTGTCTACTTTCAACTTTATATTGCTCAAGACTGAGTAAATTAGCTTCATCTTGAATATTAGCACCGAGTTGATATTTACCCTTTTCATTCGCCATGCTACGTTTCTGCTCACGTAACACTCGCCCTAAAGCCGGGCTTAATCCGGCTAATTTTATTTTAGTCTCAGCATGCGTGTAATAGTCACTTACTTCTTTTTTATAAGCGTTCATTTTGCTTATCATTTGACTATGTTGATTAGTCGATTTGGTCACTTCCTGTAAAGCACTACTCCAATTGATCGTATTATTAACAATACCTTGAATAATCAAAGGTTTCTTCAGATTTTCTTGCTGTGCCTTGACTATTTCATCCTCCAATTGCTTTGCTTTTTGAGTACGAAATTCGTCCATCCACTGCTCACGCTCAGCAATAATAGCAAGCAATTTTTCTTGCTGCTTAACCAAGGAATTTTGTTCTTCCTTAGCTAAACCAATCTGAACCGGGTTACTTGCAATTTCCAAATCTAATTTGGTTATTTCCGCTGTGGTTGCTCTTATTAATGACTGCAAATAAACTTGACGGGCGGCATATTCATATTTATTTTCATTGAGTTTAGGCGCTACATTGACATCCAATTTTGCTTGTGCCAGCTTGGCTTGTGCCAATTGCATCTCTTCTCTAATTTTCTGCGGCCGATCATTATACTGATTTAAATCTGTGGTTAATTTACTCAGAGCATCATTAATTAATCGCTGTTCTTCTTTTAAATTGACCAACTGTAGCGCCAACGCGACTTCTGATAAATTTTTATCCTGCTCACTGACAAGTGTTTTTATAGCAAAGGTATTGTCAATCCGTTTCTTACTCGTATCTTTCGATGCCGTTTCTAACATGGCTTTATAGGTGTTAGAAAGCAATAAAAACCATTCCTCATTGGCAAGATTTTCATCCGCTAGCTCGTACCATTTAATCTCTTTAATTTTACTTGTTTCATCAATACCTTGCTTAGCGTTAATTGCATCTATTTTAGTTTGTAGGTTATCGCGTGTGATTTCAAAATTGGCCTTAGATTTAGGCACGGCATGCACACCAGACGAAAACACGCTAATAAATGCAATAAAAAACAAAAAAACTTTAAATTTCAAAATAAATCCTCTTACTTAAATGTAGGTCACTCTATTATTTGTTACTGCCACTTTAATTCCCTTAAGCAAGCTTCATACTAAGGAAATTTCTCAAAATCTTGCCCTACAAGATATAATGCCAGATCCTCTGTTACTTAAGACAGGCCTGCCTCTATCGCTACTCATCGCCAATGATATTTTATATTCGCCTTCTTTCACCGCTCTATACAGGCTGTCAACGCCATGTCTAAACAAAAAAATTACGATGTTCTTATTATAGGCAGTGGTGGTGCTGGGCTTAGTTTAGCACTTAAATTAGCAGAGCATTGCCGGGTTGCTGTTTTATCTAAATTTGCTCTTACAGAAGGCAGTACATTCTATGCCCAAGGTGGCATTTCTGCGGTTTTAGATGCACAACAAGCATCGATTGAATCACATATTGAAGACACCTTAATTTCTGGGGCTGGTTTATGTGATCCAGAAATAGTTCGCCTCACAGTCAACTACGGCAAAAAAAGCATCGACTTTTTACACCAACAAGGTATGGAATTTACCGAGCGACAAAATAAAAAGGGCGAATCTGAATTACATCTAAATCAAGAGGGCGGACATTCAGAGAGGCGCATTGTACACAATGCCGATGCCACAGGAAAAGCGCTTTCTCTGTCCTTGATTGCCAAAGCAAAACAACACCCCAATATCGAATTATTAGAGCATCATAATGCGGTGGATTTAATCATGACTAAAAAACTGGGCTTAAATGAGCATCGCGTTGTCGGTGCTTATGTTTTAGATACGCTAAACAATCAAGTTAAAACACTCGCTGCCAATGCCGTTGCCATTGCCACAGGTGGCGCAAGTAAAGTTTATTTATATACCACGAACCCACAAATATCCACGGGTGACGGTATCGCTTTAGCTTGGCGTGCAGGATGCCGTGTTGCCAATATGGAGTTTATGCAATTTCACCCAACGTGCTTATATCATCCCGATGCCCGTTCCTTTTTAATCAGTGAAGCGGTACGCGGTGAAGGCGCTAAACTGATTTTGCCAGATGGTTCACGGTTTATGCCAAATTATGATGAACGCGCTGAACTGGCGCCGCGCGATATAGTCGCCCGCGCCATTGACCATGAAATCAAAAAACACGGGATAGACTGCGTTTATCTGGATATTAGTCATAAACCTGCGGACTTTATTAAAAGCCACTTCCCTTCTATTTATCAGCAATGCCTTGAGTTTAATATCGACATTACTAAGTCCCCTATTCCTGTTGTTCCTGCCGCGCACTATACCTGTGGCGGCGTAATGACCGATGATTATGCGCGTACCGATATTCCTGGCTTATATGCCCTTGGTGAAGTTGCTCATACAGGCTTACATGGCGCAAACCGCATGGCCAGTAATTCTTTATTAGAATGTTTAGTGTTTGCTGATCGGGCTTGCGAAGACATTTTAAAACAAGATCTTAGCAAGCCTTTACCTGAAATACCCGATTGGGACGAGTCTCAAGTAATTGATTCGCAAGAAGAAATTATGATTGCGCATAATTGGGATGAAATACGCCGTTTTATGTGGAACTACGTGGGTATTGTGCGCACTACGCAGAGACTAGAGAGAGCGGCACGCCGTTTGGAATTACTGAAAAATGAAATTACTGAGTATTATCAAAATTACCGTGTCAGCAGTGATTTACTGGAACTACGTAATCTAGTCATTGTCGCCGACTTAATTATTCAAAGCGCCTTAGCGCGCAAAGAAAGTCGAGGCTTGCACTATACCTTAGACTATCCAGAGCTAGATACTAGCCGACCCGCACAAAATACCATTCTTACCCCGCCAGCCTAATGTTAAGTACGCGCTTTACTCAGCACTCATTAGTGACTGAAGCTCATAAAACTATTCAAGGCACACTATCAGCAACTAGCATTACGCTTGATGCCACCATGGGCAATGGTCACGACACTTTATTTTTAGCCAGGCATAGCGCTAAAGTTTATGCTTTTGATATACAGCAATCTGCGCTGGATACCACTTATCAGCAATTAAAAGATCATCACTTAGCTGATAAAGTGAAGTTAATCCACGACAGCCATGCGCATATGCGCCAGCATATTCCAGCCAATGAACAAATAAATGTCATTGTGTTTAATCTGGGTTATCTACCGCGTGGCAATACTGAAATTATCACCCAAACCAAAAGTACTTTAAGTGCTTTAAATCAGTCGCTTAAAATACTCTCACCCAGCGGCATTATCAGTATTTTATGCTACCCCGGTCACATAGGTGGACAAGAAGAAATGATCGCGGTTATTGATTGGTACGAACAATTAGATAATCATCAATTTGCCATTACAATTATTCATAGTATGCAAGAAACAGCCCAATCCCCTCGCCTATTTATTATTAAAGCGCTAGCACAAAGATATATCTAGAGTTGCTAACTTAATGCTTAAAAACTTCAATCTCTCTTTTTCCAGCCAGGTTTTATTGGCTCTAAGCTTAGGTATTTTTACCGGGTTATTTTTTGGTGAAAAAGTAGCGTGGCTCAATATAATCGGCATAGCTTTTATTAAGCTACTTCAAGTCGCCATTATTCCTTATATTGTTTTATCTTTAGTCATCGGCTTAGGCTCTTTGAGCTACAAGCAATCTAAAGAGATTGCTAAGAAATTTGGTCTTATGCTTCTTGCCTTTTGGGGGCTAGCATTAATGACCATTTTTTCAATGGCATACGCTTTTCCTTTATGGGAAAGCAAAGATTTTTTCAGCACCTCGCAGATAGCGGAAATACCTCCCGTAAACTATTTCGACTTATATATTCCCTCCAATCCCTTTAAATCACTCTCTGAAAATACCATTCCAGCGATTGTAGTGTTTAGTTTATTACTGGGTATCTCATTAGTTACTATCAAAGAAAAACAACAATTCCTTAATCCAGCGCGGGTATTACTCGAAGCGTTTAATAAAATAACCAAAGGCATTGCGTGCTTTTTACCGATTGGCGTTTTTGCTATTTCTGCCTCTGCTGCAGGCACAATAGCAGCAGATGATTTTGAAAAGTTACAAATTTATTTTACTGTTTATATCGTCACGGCTTTAATTCTATCCTTTTGGATAATTCCATTTTTTATAAGCGCGATTACCCCATTTAAATATGCCGATATTATCCAAGGCTGCCGTAATATTTTAATTACTGCATTTGCATCAGGAAATCTGTTTATTCTTATCCCCGTCATGTCCGAAGCCTGTAATGACATTTTTGAAAAGCATAAGCTACGCACAGCAGACAGTGATAAGTACAATGAAATTATTATTCCAATTGCCTTTAACTTTCCGGCTATAGGCAAGTTATTAGCATTCACCTTCATCTTATTTTCTGCTTGGTTCACCAATACTGAATTAAATGCAGGTCAACAAGCGTTACTCGCGTTTAATGGTTTATTTAGCTTATTTGCCAGCGTGCATATCAGTATTCCTTTTTTGCTTAATTATCTGCATCTACCCAGCGATATGTATCAACTTTATCTTTCTGGCGATGTTTTAACCAAACGTTTTTCCACCTTAGCGTCTGCTGTTTTCCTCATATCCTTTACCTTATCTTCAACCGCCTATTTACTTGGTCTTATTGAGCTTAAAATAAAAAAAATCTTATTATTTCTTGGCTCCAGCTTGCTTGTTATTAGCTTGTCAGTATTACTTACACAAACTTTTTTCACTCAATTTTTTACAACCGAAACAGATGTCAGTGAAAAATTAAAGCAAATGCAAGTTGACTGGGAAGCACCTCAGAAAATTTCATACCATTTGCAAGACTCAGATAAAAATAGACTCGCTATGCCTACCCCAGAAGTGATAGTAAAACGTGGAACTTTACGTATAGGCTATAACCCAGATCGTGTGCCCTTTTCTTTTTACAATAATGAGCACGAACTCGTTGGCTTTGATATAGAAATGATGAATCATTTGTCTTCTGCATTAGGTGTGAGTTTAGAATTTATTCCCTTTACTCAAGCCAAAAACCTTTATCAGGCCTTGGATAACTTACAAATTGACATCGTTATTTCAGGCGTACAAATCAGCAGTGAATATTTAAAATCCGTACTCTATACGCAGCCCATCTTAAATTTAACCACAGCCGTTATCGTCAAAGATTACCGAAAAAAAGAATTCTCCGATTATTTCAAGTTTACCAAGTCTACCCATTTAACATTAGCCACCATGGATCATTATCCACGCTTAACTTATATCAAGCAGGCACTACCTAATATTGAAATTAAAAAAATTGCTCACCCTGACATATTCTTTAATGCCGCTGAAAACACCTTTGATGGCTTTATTAGCAGCATAGAAGAAGGCATGACACTGGTCATGTTGCACCCTGAATATTCTGTCAGTTTTGACCCAACAAGAATACATCGCTTTCCGGTTGGTTACGCCGTACACAAACACAATCTAGCTTTACAAGCCATGTTAAATAGTTGGCTGGAGATCCAAGAATCCACTGGCAACAAAGATCATTTATACGACTATTGGATTCAAGGCAAAGGGGCTAACAAACATGAAGCTCGCTGGTCAATTTTACAAAATATTATTAATAACCCCGAGAAACCATAAAATGGCTTTATTACTCTTTTCTTTACGCCACGTACCTGATGATGAAGCCGATGATATTCGCGATTTATTGGTAGAAAATCAACTGAATTTTTATGAAACAACTTCTGGTAATTGGGGTATTTCAATGCCCGCTATTTGGTTATCTGATGATCAGGAATACGCTAAAGCGCGCGCCTTAATTGATGAATATCAAGAGCAGCGCCGTATTCTTTTGCAAGCAGAATATCAACAGCTCAAACAAAGTGGCGAGGAAAATACTTTTTTCAAGAACTTATGGCGCAATCCAGCTCAGACTATTGTTTTTATCGCCGCAATGATTTTAGTTATCTACATATCGATTAAGATGGTATTTGAATTTGGACTGTAACGACTTAATCCATTTGTCGCTCCCAAACTCTGTTTGGGAATGCATAACTAGAAGCTCTGCTTTGTGATGGTGTTAGCCATAGCTGAAGCTGTGAGAGCGTAAATATTCAGCGGTCGCACCCTATATATTCTTTTGGACATCGTTAATTTCTCCATATTATGCTAATTTTTAAAGTTTCTGCTTAGTTTGTACCCTACGTAGTTTTAACTATAGGTTCTCAGGTAATATGCCTAATTGATATGGTATAGGGTGTGCTGAGGCACGAAGCGTACCTTTTAGCGCGGTGCGCTTGGTACATCATGCCCCACCGTTTGGGCATAGATAAAACTATATGCACCATACAACTCCGTACCACCGAAAAAATTTAAACTTCCTTTAACTCCAGCTTCAGTACTTACCTCCCACCAAAAGTTTGCCGCATCACCAATATTTTCTTGCGCTTGCCCAAACCAGGGCTTAGCTTCGGCAAGCCCCGCTGTTTTAAGGTTTAAAGTCACAGCCAGCTCGCCGTATTCTCCTTTTACCACGTCGTAATCTGCACAAATGTTAAAACTGACAGCTAAAAAAATAAAAGTAGTAAAATTAAGGAATAGATTTTTCACGATAAGCGAAACAGTTAGTCAGAAAACATTTCCGGAAGCAAAAGATAACTGGCGATAAAAAAACACACACCCCCCTGAAAAGTAAAAAAGGCCGCTAACCAGCTAAAAGTAGCGGAACTTTCTCCAGGTGGTACGGCTAAACTATATAAAGCAGAGTTCATAAACCCTATTGAACCCAGCAAATTTAATACCGTGATCCACCATTCAATATTATCCGGTTGCCATCCCCAATAACCATGACAGACCTCCATAAAGGCCAGACGGCTCGCTATTAAAAAACAGATACAGCCAATAATATTGGGAGTCCAGATCAGCACATCTTGTTGTATCCAGTTTAAGTCGCTGATAAAGGCATTGCCAGTATTAAAATTAAACATTACCGTGCCAATCAATTGCACCAAGCTGGCCATATAGCCAATTCGCTGTGGATGCCAGGCCATCCACTGAAAAGTATCAGGTAGCTTTTCCTCAGCATAGAGCCCTTCACTATCACCTGCATTCATTGACTCCAAAAACTGACAAAACGCAGCCGAAGTAAAGAAAAGTGAACCAATAAAGAAAATCCAGTCCAGCGTCATTCCCGTACTTAATGCTTTAGGAGCGTCCTCCGGAAAGGTAAGCGCATAACCTCCCACACTAAATAAAGCCGAACCAATAATAAACAGTACGGCCACCCACCAGGTTAGCCGAGTTGGCTCCCAAAAATGCAACCAGGGGTATTTAAATCGGGGAGGAGGCGATTTAACACCTGCAGGTGTAACAAGCAAAGTACCACGTCCTTTACGGTGACGGCGTGAGGTAGCTATTTTTTGTACACCATCTTTTAATAAATGGACTGCTTTTGTTACATATCCCGGACCGAAAAAACTAATATTAGTGTGAGAATTTTTCATAAGCTATTAATGATGAAAATGACTGCCTTCTTTTTTAGCAATAAATCCTGGCTGTGATTCAAACCATTTTAGTGCTGTACGTATATCTTCCAGTAACATATCAGCCATATCATGACTAAAGCCTTCTTTGACCACAACACGCTGTACCACAAGATCCTGACGGTTAGGTGGCATCGGATAAGCAGGCACTAACCAACCACGTTCACGTAACTTATCCGCCATATCAAATAAGGTAAAGTTGCTGGAATCAGCAAAATCATCTTTTAGTTTCCAGCAAAATACCGGAATATCACTACCATTGGTAATTAATTCAAATGGCCCTAGTTTGGCAATTTCACCTGATAAGTACAATGCCACATTCTGACAGGCCTGTTGTATACGCTGATAGCCATCCATCCCCAAACGCAAGAAATTATAATATTGCGCAACCACCTGATTACCCGGTCTGGAAAAATTGATAGAAAAATCAATCATATCACCACCTAGGTAAGTTACATGGAATACTAAATCTTCAGGTAAATGTTTTTTATCACGCCACAATGCCCAGCCTACCCCAGGATAAACAAGACCGTATTTATGCCCTGAAGCATTAATTGATACTACACGAGGAACGCGAAAGTCCCACTCCAGATCCGGCTGGATAAACGGCGCAATAAATGCGCCACTGGCACCATCGACATGAATTGGAATATCAATACCCGTTTCCTGCTGATATTTATCCAGTGCATCTGCTACTTCTTTAACGGGTTCATATTTGCCATCCATGGTACTGCCCATAATAACAACAACACCGATGGTATTTTCATCCACTAGTTTTAAGGCTTCTTCAGCATTCAGGGTAAAACGATCACCTTCAGCTGTTACTTCACGCGCTTCAATATCCCAGTATTTACAAAACTTATGCCAGCAAATTTGTGTATTTGCCCCCATGACAAGATTAGGTTTATCCGTAGATTTACCGGCTTTTTTCATTTTATCGCGCCAGTTCCACTTCATCGCCATACCACCTAGCATCGCAGCTTCACTAGAACCTACGGTAGACGTACCCGTTGCCGTTTCATGATCGGGCGAGTGCCATAAATTAGCCAGCATACTCACACAACGGCTTTCGATTTCAGCTGTTTGCGGGTATTCATCCTTATCAATCATGTTTTTGTCGAAACATTCCGACATTAATTGCTTTGCCTCAGGCTCCATCCAAGTAGTCACAAAAGTCGCCAGATTTTGCCGTGAATTACCATCTATAATCAATTCATCATGAATAAGATTGTACACAGTATTAGGCGCGGTACTTTGTTCCGGAATATTGTGCTTAGGGATGCTCCCGGTCATTTCTCTTGAAGCATAGGTTGGGGTTAATATCGACTCTTCAGCCGATGGATCTTTAACTTTTTTTTCATGCATGAGTTTTATATCTCCAGAGTTTATTTTATTTATTATGCCTATGATAGGCATCATTCAATTTCCAGTTGCCCCAGGAATCTAGGAGTTTTAGCGACTGTCTCCTTTTCAGTTTTTATATCCTAGTATTTTAATCGAAATATCATTCGGGTGCGTAATGCCAAATTCTGACTATAAATTTAAGGCGGGACAGGGTGCTTCAAAATATGAGGTCAGAGTGCAATAGCTAAAGAAGCTGTGAAAGTATTTTTTGTAGATACAAGGTTGGGGTGAGGAACGAAGCCCAACAGGATATTTCGCCGAATTTGTTGGGCTTCGTGCCTCAGCGCCAACCTACATTAGACTTGCAGGGTATCAGGTCATTTTCCATGAGATCAGGTTGTCTGACTATCGCTTTTTTTATAATCGGCAAGCATTTCATCCAGCGTAGAATAGTAAGCATCTTCTCCAAACAAGCTAGTAAGATGATAACGACTTTGTTTTTGAACATCATCCATAACCTGAGCAACAACAAGTCGAATACCCTGTTTTTTCAATTGTTGATAAAGTGAGCCTAGTGTTTCAGCGGCTGAGAAATCAACATCGTCAACTGCAGCGACATCAATACAAAACCACTTCAAAGGCGGCTCTGCATTAGTAGTCAATTCAGTGACTTGCTTTGAGAGCCATTCGGCATTTGCATAATACATACTGTGAGTAAAACGATAAATCATCAAACCGGGCTCAATCTGCTGGTGTTGTTCAACTGGCGTCGGAGTCCAGTTATTGGTCTCATTTTTTATAAGTAGCAGATTTTTCGGTCTATAACCTCTTCTTATATGATCAAGAAGCGATAGAATAATAGCCAAGATAATGCCCTGTTCAACACCAATGAAAATTACTGTTACGGTGGTAATCAGTGCCACCCAGAATTCTGAACGGCGTTGCTCAAAGACGCGTTTCATGCCCTGGATATCAATTAACTCCACCCCGATTAGAAACACAACTGCCGACAATACAGCCTCAGGCATATAAGCCAGAGGCGCGGTAAGAAACAAGAGCACTAACAACACAATCAACGACGTGACTAACTGTGATAATTGCGTGCGACCACCTGCACTATCAACCATCTGAGTCTTGGTAGGACT
>JAIPFI010000106.1 GCA_021736705.1 Methylococcaceae bacterium
TTCCTGCACCTGCATTACATTGATACCGTACTTCTCTTCACCTAGACGAAAAGTAACCCACTGCATTATAGGATCATTTTGCTTGCCATCACTCTTGCTCATGCTCATTCGCCCAATTATTAAAATTTAAATTATATTCTGAATAGAATAATTATATACCCAAATTCAGGCGCTACCGGCTCTTTTCCGTTTAGGTACTAACTCATTAATATCCACAATGACCACCAATTGTTCAATAACCGTTCCGACCAGCCAAGGCTTATTTTGCCTATCTGTACGCCAGCGAATTTTTTCCGGCACTAACTTGGCGATTGATAGCAATTCATCACAAGCCAAACCCCATTTGCCATCCTCGGTCAAAATAAGATGTGTAAAAGGCTCTTGCTGATAGTCTCTTGCTCCCGCTCGACTTTTCCCTTGTATCAAATAAGCCATATTTAATATGCCTATTTTTTGCTCTAATTCAGCCTTTAAACCCATAAACCAAAGTGGCTGTTGCGGAATCTTTGTTACTTTGCCGTCAAATTTTATGGCGCGAGATAAATCAGTTAATGGTGCAGCCAAAACCAGATTCCCTACTTTAAAAAATAATGCAGAGAACTCACCTTGAGCATACTTAGGCATAACTGATAATGCCTTAATCGGCTGACTTGAAGCCATATCAACAATAAGTTCAGCGTCATACTCTTTAACTGCTAGAGTCTGAATCTCAGCAACCGGAGGAACCGCCTGTTTAACTTGCTGCTCTTGTTCTTCAATAAGTTCTGTAGACGGTATTTCAGCAAGCATGGTCGCCAAATAAGAATCCAAAGCAAATTCTTGCTCTACAATCTGTTTAAGCGCGACAAGGTTTAGTTTATTCATGATACAGCGATCTTAGCTTGCTTATTTTTCTGCAATAATTCATCTAGCAAATTAGAATAACTCGCAACAGCCTTGGAAGTAGGATCATAAATAGAGGCGGGAATCCCCAGACTACTGGCTTCACGCAATTTAGTATCAACCGGAATAAAAGAGTCCCAAGCATTTTCTGGATATTTGTTACGCAAGAAACTTAAACATTCAGTGCCTGCTTTAGTACGTTTATCGTACATCGTTGGAATAATTTTATAATCGGGTGGCTGCTTTCTCGACTTGTAAACCATCTGAATCGTGCGCACCATCCTATCTAAGCCTTGTAACGCCAGAAACTCAGTAATTACAGGTACTAACAAGTATTCACAAGCTGCTAAAGCATTAATCATTAATACACCTAACATAGGCGGGCTATCAATAATGACATAATCATACTCATCAGCCACTTCCGCCAATGCATTAGAAATAACCAAGCCCATACCACCTAAAGACGCGACCTGCCTATCTAATGTTGCAATAGCAGTTGCAGCGGGCAAAATAGACAAGTGACTAAATTCCGTCTTTATAATATAAGGCCGAGGATTGTAGTCTTTCACTGTGCGACTGGCATTATGAAATAAATTATAGACACTCGCCTGTATCTCATCAGGATTTTGCTTAAAATAACTACTTAAAGAACCATGTGGATCGAGATCGACCAATAATGTTCTATATCCCCAAGATGACAATAAACCACCCAAAGTGATAACGGTTGTCGTTTTACCGACCCCCCCTTTCTGATTAGAAACTGACCATATTTTCATAATTGATACTCATTTATGAACAGCTAGCTTAACTATTTGCTCACTATAAAAGTGAAGATGCCATAAAGGTGCATCACACACGATTTGAGTGATGCAAACATTTATTCATCGACTTGTTTCATCTGCGCATTATCTTTAGCGCCATAGCGAGCGAGCGAATTAGAAATTAAGACTAAAGTAACCCGTCTATTTTTAAAGCGCCCAGCTACTGATTTATTATCGGCAATAGGATGATTTTCCCCATAACCCACCGCAGCTAATCTAGCAGAATTTATGCCATTAAAAATCAACTCATGCACAACACTGACCGCTCGCGCAGAAGATAAGTCCCAATTTGAAGGAAATTCAATCGTCTCTATCGGTATATTATCGGTATGCCCCTCAACATGAATCACGCTTTCTGTGGTTTGCAGAACTTCGCTAATTTTTTTTAAAACGGGCGTAGCCTTACTTTGTAAGGCCGCATCACCACTGGCAAACAACTTTTCACTTTTAATTTCAATTTCCACCCATAAGTCATTTTTTTTGACTACAACTAAATCATTATCAATAAAAGATTCTAATGCGGATTCAAATTGATCGGCGATACGCCCCAATCTACGCCGTTCCTCTAACACTTCCTCAGAAATTTCAGCATCGCGCAACTCTTCTGCCGTAATGAAGTGTTCTAATATAATCGGTTCAACAAGAGTTGTCGCAGGCTCTCCCACAGAAATAGGTAAAGATGAATTACTATTATCTTCCGTTAACTCTGAAGTTGATTGCTTAGCGCCTTTACGCTCAAAAACCTCACTCATTGAATCAGATAACACCCGATACTTACCTACGTTCACTGAAGAAATGGCATACATCACGACAAAAAAAGCGAACATTAAGGTAATAAAATCCGCATAAGAAATTAACCACCGATTATGATCCTCAGGGGGCTCAATATGCCTTTTTCGTCTTCGTGTCATAATTATGACGTCCAGTTAAGTCGATTAGTGTAAAAAACCTGACAGTTTTAACTCAATATTTCGCGGATTTTCACCTTCAGCAATAGCAACAATACCAACCATCATCATTTCTCGGGAACTCGATAAATCATAAGCATGGGCTTTTAATTTTGCTGAAATTGGTAAAAAAGTTAAATTCGCTAAACTAACGCCATATATAGTTGAAACAAAAGCGGTCGCAATACCCGCACCCAACATACCCGGATCAGAAAGATTTTGCATAACTTGGATCAAGCCCATAACCGAACCAATAATCCCCATAGTCGGCGCATAGCCTCCCATCGATTCAAAAACCTTAGCTGCCTGAAAATCTCTATACTCCTTAGTTTCCAGTTCAACATCCAAACACTCTCTAATAATTTCCGGTTCATTACCATCAACTAATAGTTGCAGACCTTTTTTAGCAAAAACATCACGTTCATTTTCGGCAAGAACCTCCAAACCAAGCAGACCTTCCTTTCTAGCCAATGAACTCCAAGCAACGACTTTATCAATTTCGCGAATCAAATTAACTTTAGGAGGAACAAAAACCCAAATCATTATTTTCAGAGCCCTCAATATGACTTTGGGCGGATACTGAAAAAAAACCGCTCCTAAAGATCCCCCTAAAACAATCACCAACGCAGGCCCATTGAGTAATGAAGAAAAACCTCCCCCACCCAAAACATTACCACCGACAATAGCGCCTAACCCAACCACTATGCCTAATACACTAAAAAAATCCATTAGCTAATTTCTCTGAAAATTTACATCATCTCAATCAGTGCACCTACTTTTACCACAACGCCCGCCTCTCCTACAGCTTTAGGCATACTATAAATAGCACAACCGGCCTTATCTTGAGCCCAAATTTCTGACACTACCTGCTGCATTTTTTGCCCCTTCTCGCCCATGCCCGCCAAAACTTTATTGCGATAAACTTTCGCAACGACAGCCAAAGCCATATCCGCAGATGGGCTGTAAATATCACCAATCGTCTTAAAGCTCAAAACACTAAACTTTTTCCCTCACGAGCTTCAACTTCTATTAGTTGTCCACTAGATACAAAATACCATCTCAGAAAGCAACTCAATCGTTATTAACAGTTTCTCGCGCTTGTATTTTAGCCATTTTACACAATGAATTTAAACGCTCCGCAAAACTCTTAGTGAAATTACCCGGCATATGCTGTATTAGTAAAATATGCAATGGAGCGCTTTGCAGGGATTTCCTGTAGGGGGCAACAATCACCAACAACTCAAACTCATAGTGATTTACTTACGCCTAAAAAGTGCCAAGAAATCGATCAGGATTCGCTTTAAGTGCAAGGTTTTTCGGTTTTTATCTCGCTTCTTGCCATGCAACACTGCGTATACGACTGTTAATATATTGAGTAAGCTAGCGGTCAGCATTAATCTCATCGAATTGCTTAAGCAAAAAATGGCTACGCATTTAAAGCGGGACAAATCACTGGAGTGAAATAGCTTTAGCTATTTCCGAAACAGCAATAGCTAAAGCTATTGCACTCCTGACTTCTGTTTTCAAAATTTCTGTCCCACCTTAAGTTGGTAGCTCAAAAAATCAATTGCACCGCTATGCTGGCACAAAAAACATTAATAAAGGTGTCGGCGCCCGTCATCAAAAGAGCTTATATCAATTCATATTAGCACTAGCCAACGTACTTTCTCATCATCCCTGGCACATCAAGAATCAAAGCAATTTGCCCATCCCCAGTAATAGTCGCGCCAGACAAACCATCAAGACCATGTAATTTAGCTCCCAAAGCTTTAATAACCACTTCTTCTTGGCCAATTAACTGATCCACAACAAAGCCTATTTGCCTTCCACCCGAATTAACCACCACAACATGTCCATGCCCATTTTTATTGGCCACATAGTTCATATCACTCACTAGCCAATCACTCAAATAGAACAAAGGCAAAGCTCGGTTACGCACCATAATAACCATTTGGCCATCAACCACTTTAGTTTTACTCAAGTCTAAGTCTAAAATCTCTAAAACACTCGCCAAAGGCAATGCAAAGGATTGCCCACCCAGTTTAACCATTAAAGTAGGCATAATAGCCAAGGTGAGTGGTACTTTAATAATAATAGTACTACCTAAGCCTTCTACGGAGTCAATCTCAACCGTACCATTCATTTGTGCAATACGTGTTTTGACAACATCCATACCCACACCGCGCCCAGAAACATCAGAGATTTCTGTTTTTGTAGAAAAGCCAGGTGCAAAAATTAAATTAAAACATTCTTTATCATCTAATCTAGCCGCCGACTCTTCATCCATCATCCCTTTCGTCACGGCAATGCCACGTAGATGATCAGCATTCATGCCTTTACCATCATCTTTAATTCTTAACTCTATATGATCGCCTTCTTGCGACGCGGTCAAAATAACCGTACCTTCTCGCTTTTTACCTATAGCCTCTCGATCTTCAGGAGATTCAATACCATGATCCACAGCATTACGAATTAAATGCACCAAAGGATCAGCTAAAGCTTCAACTAAATTCTTATCGAGATCTGTTTCCTCACCCACCAGCTCTAGCGCAATTTCTTTTTTCAAACTACGCGCTAAATCTCTAACCACGCGAGGAAAACGACCAAAAACTTTTTTGATAGGCTGCATCCGCGTTTTCATAACGGCTAACTGTAAATCAGCAGTAACAATATCTAAATTACCAACAGCCTTTACAATATCTTCATCCCCCTTTTCCGCGGCAAGCGTTTGAAAGCGATTTCTCACCAACACCAACTCACCCACCATATTCATAATATTATCTAGGATCTGGGTATCAACTCGCACTGTCGTTTCAGTTTGAGCCACACTTTTAGCTGGCTCAGCTTTTTTTACTTCAGGTTGAGGTGCTGGCGCAGGCGGCGGCTTTGGTTTTTTAATTTGTGCTGGCGTTACTTCTTTGGCGACTTGAGCTAAATGTTCAACTGGCTTAGCACTATTTTCTGCAGGCGTGCCTGCCAATAACTTCGCCTTGAACTGACCCTTACCATGCAAATCATCCAATAAATTATCAAATTCTTCTTCAGTAATATCACCAGAATCAACGGCAGGTTGTGCTGTTTCTGCGACAGAGCTAACTATTTTTTCTGCATTAAACGAACCTTTGCCATGCAATGCATCTAATAAATCATCAAATTCTGACTCGGTAATTTCATCTGAGGCTACCGCATTCTGTTCCACTAAGGGCGTTGGTCCTCCGCCTTTTCCATGCAGAGCATCCAACAAATCATCAAATTCACTTTCAGTAATTTCGTCACTGTCTGATTTCGATACATCTCCTTCAGCAAGCCCTAACATCAGCTCAAATTCTTGCTCAACCGCATCAGTCGCGTTTTCTATAACTACCGCTTCCGCACTATCATCAATAAACACCGTTTCAAGCAATTCAGGCTCATGATATACATCATTACCCGGCACTGTAAAAGTTTGCAGCTTATCCAGTAAGTCCTGCTCAACAGACTCGGGAAAATTACCTGTACGCACTATTGCAAACATATCATTGAGGCGATCTACGACCTGAAGAATAACATCCATCAGCTCTGTATCAACTTTCCTTTCACCTTGACGTAAAACATTAAAGACATCTTCTGCTTTATGGCAAACACCCACCATAGCATCTAAGGCTAAAAACCCTGCACCACCTTTAATGGTATGAAAACCACGAAAAATAGCATTTAATAGCTCATAATCTTCAGGAGAATTCTCCAACTCAACCAACTGCTCACCGAGCAATTCCAGAATTTCCCCCGCCTCAACTAAAAAGTCTTGTAAAATTTCATCGTCAAGATCAATTGACATCATGTTGCCCTCAAAAACCTAAGCTTGATAAAAGATCATCAACATCATCTTGGTTTGTTGCTACGTCATTCGCTCTATCATCGACACCCGGTACAACAGGGCCAGGCAATTCAAGCTCTTTAGTCACAGTTCCGATTTTCATTTTTCCGCCCGACAACCGCACTAATTCAACCATACTGTGCTCCATATCCTGCACCAAATCAATCACTCGACGAATAATTTGTCCGGTAATATCCTGAAATCCTTGTGCCATTAAAATATCAGTCAACCCCGTCTGCACATTTGCCACTCGCTCTTTAGTTTGAGCAAAATGCGCCGTAATTTCCTGACTCATATTTTTAAATTCTTCAAAGGGCATATCTTTAGCTAAAAAACGATCCCATTTATTAGATAATTCATTCGCTTGATCACTTAATGCTTGAGAAATAGGTGACAAATCCTCAACAACCTGCATCGTTTGATTGGCTGCTTGCTCAGTCATTGCAATAACATAATGCAATCGCTCTTTAGCATCAGGAATGTCCTTTGCCGTTAACTCAACCATTTTAGAATCAAGCGCAAAGCTATTCATCGTATCGTGTAGTTGGCGCGTTAATCGCCCTACTTCTTGAAACAACATACTCTCGCGCATACCAGCAATCTGATCTAAAATTTCATCCGCTTTTGTTTCATCTTTATTTTCTAATGCTATGACTAAATCTTTAGCAAGCAATAATCGCATATCTTCTCTTGACTCCATCATACAACCATCATCCTTTATGCCCCTGCCTTGTCAATGCGTTCAAATATTTTTTCAATCTTCTCTCTTAATGTTGCCGCGGTAAAAGGCTTGATGACATAACCATTCACTCCCATTTGAGCAGCTAAAATAATTTGTTCACGCTTTGCTTCAGCCGTCACCATTAAAACGGGCAAATTAACTAATTTGGGATCAGCACGAACCGCCTTTAACAAATCAATCCCAGTCATACCAGGCATATTCCAATCGGTGACTAAAAAATCATAGCTGCCATCTTTTAACATCGGTAGCGCCGTCTTACCATCATCCGCTTCAAACGTATTCGTAAACCCAAGATCTCTTAATAAATTTTTGACTATACGCCTCATGGTTGAGAAATCATCGACAACCAAAATCTTCATATTCTTATCCAAGGTCTTTCTCCAGCATACTCTTCATTACAATTTTATCGGCTCAATTAACTAAAACTAAAATAATAACTCACTCAAATAAACCCGTTATTATCATTCCCTTCCACCCAATCCGCAAGTTTACTCCTCAACCTAAGCATCGCTTGACTACTTATCTGACTTACTCTGGATTCACTAACATTCAACACTTCACCAATTTCTTTTAAATTTAACTCTTCGTCATAATATAAAGAGATAACTAACTTTTCCCGCTCGGGCAATTGACCAATCGCTTTTGCTAAAGCCTCTTTAAATTTATCTTGACTCAAAATATCTTCAGGCCCAGCACTAGACGCAGCCTGTTCCTCTATAAAATGGTCGCCAGTTTGCGCCAACTCATCGGCACTAAAAAATCGGCTATTATTTGAGTCTTGCAAAATCTTATTATATTCGCTCAACGAAATACCCAAACGTTCAGAAATCTCACTAGCGCTGGCATTCTGATTAGTTTCATGCTCAATTTCTTTAATCGCTACAGCCACTTGCCGTGACTTTTTATGCACTGAGCGCGGCGTCCAATCAGAGCGCCGCACCTCATCCAACATAGAACCACGAATACGAATGCCAGCATAAGTTTCAAAGCTTGCACCTTGACTATGATCGTAATTTTTCAATGCGTCCAATAGCCCCATCATGCCCGCTTGAATTAAATCATCGACCAAAACGGAGTTCGGTAATTTACTTAATAAATGATAGGCAATGCGCTTTACCAAGGGTGCATGCTGAATAATCTGAGCATCTACCACCCCAGCTGCCTGCACCGAGCTATACATTGCTGCACCATTCACGCAGCACTCTCCTGAGTGTCAAATTTAATCATACGCTCGACAAAAAACTCCAAATGCCCCCCTGTCTGAGAGCGAATAGGCCAACTATTGATACGTTGTGCAACGCTTTTAAAGGCTTGTGCAGACTTACTATGCGGAAAAGCTTCAACCACAGCTGTTTGCTTTTGCACAGATTTACGCAAATACTCATCAAAAGGAATTGCGCCAGCATACGTTAAAGTAATATCCAAATAACGATCCGTTACTTTACTTAATTTATTAAATAAGTTTTGCCCTTGTTGTGGAGATTGCACCATATTCGCTAGGACCTGAAACTGAAACAAACCATAATCACGGTTTAATAACTTCATAAAGGCATAAGCATCCGTTAATGATGTCGGCTCATCACAGACCACAACAATAACCTCCTGACAAGCACGGGCAAAATTAACCACGCTGCCAGAGATACCCGCAGCAGTATCGACAATCAACACATCAAGATCTTTATCCAGCTCACTAAAGGCATGAACAATCGCTGCTTGCTCAATATTATTCAGTTCTGACATATGCTGAATACCTGAAGAAGCAGGAATAACTCGCAGCCCTGCCGGACCCGTCACCGTAATTTCCGCCAAGGTTTTCTGACCGCTTAAAACATGAGATAAATTAAATTTAGGGTGCATACCTAACAAAATGTCAACATTCGCTAAGCCCATATCCGCATCCAATAAAGCAACTTTTCGCCCTAATTTAGATAATGACACCCCCAAATTAACTGATAAATTTGTTTTGCCTACTCCACCTTTACCGCTCGTTACGGCAATAACTCGCACAGGCTTGACTTGTTTCATTTTTCTTATTCCCGCTGCTTGATCTAATTGCTTATGCATAGCCCGCCGCCACCCATCCTTCAAAGCCAAGGGAATCATTATAATCTGCTTCACCCTCTGATTCTGCGATGCACTGCTGAATGAGTGCCCGAGAATTGGCTTTATGAATATCTTCAGGTACTTGCTGCCCATCCGTAATAAATGCTAACGGCAATTGATGCTCAATTAACGCCGAGACTGCATTCCCAGTTTCAGCTGTTTCATCCATTTTAGTTAAAATACACGCGCCAAGTTGAAATTCAGAGAAAGCACTAATAATTTCATTCATCGCTTTTAATTGCGTGGTTGCCGACATAACTAAATAGGGTGTCACTCGAATATCTGACTCTTGCAAGCCTTCTATTTGTTCCAACATACGCGTATCTTTCTGACTAACACCCGCCGTATCAATTAAAATTAAATGTTTATCACTAAAACTATTAATTAAACTACGCAATGCTTCACCATCAGCAGCAACTCGAACAGGTACATCCAAAATACGCCCATAGGTACTTAATTGCTCATGCGCACCGATGCGATAATTATCCATCGTAATCAAAGCAACTTGACGACCGGAGCCATGCTGTAAAATATATTGCGCGGCTAATTTAGCAATGGTCGTCGTTTTACCCACACCTGTTGGACCAACTAATGCAACAACACCGCCATTTTGTATAATATCATCCCCTGACACGGGCAATACCCGACGCATCATATCCAATGCTTTTTCCCATCCGGCATCAGGATTAGACTGATTATCTAAACGATTAGCAATTTTAATACTTAACTTTTTCGAAATACCTATCCCAGCCAAACGACGCAACAGATCCAAGCGTATAGGATTACTTTCAGACTGCCCGCCCCAACTCGCTTCTGATAGTCGAGTATCCATCGCAGTTCTTAAGTAACGCAATTCTTTACGCATTTCCAATAACATATCATTAGATGCATTCGTTGCACTTTCTTTGGTTTGTTGAAAAGTGCGCTGCAAACCGCTCGCTTGCGTTGTTGGCTCAGGTTTATTAATTACTTTAGCTTTTTCAGCTATTTTAGGCTTAGCAACTTGAGTGGGCGCCTCAGCGAGTCTTTGCTTATTTAGCGCGATCTTTTCTGCATAACCGACATACTCATCCAATTGACGACGCACCGCCGGACGAACGCTTGATGCAGGTGTTGAATCATCTTTTCTGGCACTGCTAACAATATGTAATTTATTTTTCTCTGCTTCAAAATCAGGGAGCGTAGTATTTTTCCTAGCAGCCTCAGCTTTTCTTTGTTGCTGCTGTTTTTGCAAATTATCATGCACCATTTGCTCATCAAAATCTTGAGCAGCAACAATCTCAACACCGCCATCAACCGAACGATTAGACATAATAACCGCATCCGCGCCTAACTCATCTTTCACCATGCGCATGACCTGACGAATATCAGCTGCAAAAAATCGTTTTATTTTCATCGTGCTTCCCTCTTTTAAAACATTATGCACGTTGTCCTACAGTAGAAACCACCTTAATCTTGCGATCTGCAGGTATTTCATTGTATGCCAAAACATGTAAACCAGAAATTGAATGCCGGACAAATCGAGATAACCAAGGTCTAATGTAAGACGACACCAATAATACCGCTGCCTGACCTTCCATTTCCATCTTCTGAGCACTTTCCTCTAATGATTGATGCATTTGTTCTGCCAATCCAGGTTCAAGACCCGCTCCCGACTCCCCTGCCGTTTGCAATGTTTTATGCAATAACTGTTCCAAGCCTTGCTCTAAAGTAATAACAGGGATTTCTTGTTCTATGCCACTGATTTCTTGAACAATTGAGCGACCAAGACTCACCCTAACCGCTGACGTTAAAATGTCAGGATCTTGACTCTTCACGCCATACTCAGCCAAAGTTTCGGCAATACCACGCATATCCCTGATAGCAACGCCCTCTTGTAAAAGGTTTTGCAACACTTTAACAAGCACACCTAAAGGCACGATTTTTGGCACTAAATCTTCAACCAGTTTCGGTGCTGACTTACTTAAGTTATCCAATAACTGCTGAGCCTCTTCATAACCCAT
>JAIPFI010000107.1 GCA_021736705.1 Methylococcaceae bacterium
AGTTTAACAAAACGCGATCTTTAAAAGTACCGGGTTCGCCTTCATCGGCATTGCAGACAACATAGCGCTCGGTTTCTGCTTCTTCAGAGCAGAAGCGCCATTTCAAGGCTGTTTTGAAGCCAGCGCCACCGCGTCCACGTAAGCCTGAAATATCAATTTCTGTCAGTGTTTCTGTTAAACCTTTTTGATAGCGTGCTTTTAAAGCATCCCCTTGTGCAATCGGTGATTGTAATAATAGCCCCGCTTGATAAATATTGTCGTCAACAGTAAAAAATTCCGCTGGCCATTGCTGAATAGGTATTTCTTGTTCTATAAGTTGAACAATGGCATCGATGCGCGGACGGTCTAAATGCGTTAAAGCATAGCCATTAATTAGACCGGCTGGTCCTTGATCGCACATGCCGGTGCATGAGGTATTATCTAAGTTGACTAGGCCATCAGCGCGAACTACACCAATAGTAACTTTTAATTGATTGGCAAAATAGTTCATTAAATTTTGTTTACCGAGCATGTGATCGGTAATTGAGTCGCTGATTAAAATATCGTATTTTCCACGCGGCGTTAAATGCAGAAAATTATAAAATTCAACAACACTGGTAATTTGGGTGCGCGAAATGTTTAGGTCAACAGCGATTATTTCAATCGCTTCTGGTGAAATATACTGAAACTCGGCTTGTACATCACGCAGAATGTGCAGTAGACGAACTGCACTTGCTTCATACTTGTTAATCACTGCTTGAATAAATGACTGCATTATCTTCCCTTGAATCGTATATTGATGCGTTATTTAGAAACACTCAGATTAAGCAAAAACCTATCATGCCGGTGATTCCTTCATTCGTCAATTGAGTTTTTTGATCGGAGTAAAAAATCGCTTTAAGTAATGGCCTGTATGAGATGCTTCGATATGTGATACCTGTTCGGGTGATCCTTCGGCAATCACCATTCCACCGCCATTTCCTCCTTCCGGGCCTATATCAATAAGCCAATCTGCCGTTTTAATAACATCGAGATTGTGCTCAATAACGATAATCGTATTCCCATGATCGCGCAAAGTATGCAATACATTAAGTAATTGCTGAATATCATGAAAATGTAAACCGGTAGTAGGTTCGTCTAGTATATACAAGGTTTGACCGGTATCACGTTTAGATAATTCTTTTGCCAACTTAATGCGTTGTGCCTCTCCACCCGATAAGGTGGTTGCGTTTTGCCCTAGGGTAATATAACTCAAACCGACATCTAATAAGGTTTGTAATTTGCGCGCTAAAGTGGGAACAGGATTAAAGAAGATATACGCTTCTTCAACAGTCATATCTAATACTTCGTTAATCGTTTTACCTTTATAGCGAATTTCTAGGGTTTCACGATTATAACGTTTGCCGGTACAGGTATCGCAATGGACAAATATATCAGGTAGAAAATGCATTTCTACTTTAACTACACCGTCACCTTTGCAGGATTCGCAACGCCCGCCTTTAACGTTAAAGCTAAAGCGACCGGGAGTATACCCGCGAGAGCGAGATTCTGGGGTTGCTGAAAATAGTTCACGTATTGGAGTAAATAAACCAGTATAAGTGGCTGGATTAGAGCGCGGCGTGCGCCCAATCGGACTTTGATCTATATCGACGATTTTATCAAACTGCTCTAACCCATCGACACCATCACAAGGCGCAGGAAGTGTTGATGCACGATTAATAGCGCGAGCCGCATAGCGATATAACGTGTCATTGATTAATGTCGATTTACCAGAGCCGGAGACGCCTGTGACGCAAGTAAATAAACCAACCGGAAAGCTGACATCAATGTTTTTTAAATTATTACCCTGTGCATTGCGTACCGTGATAAGGTGTTTTTCATCTCGGGCTGTAATCTGCTTAGGTATGCTAATTTCTAGTTGACCTGACAAATATTGGCCTGTGATTGATAGTTCATTATTAATCACCTCATCAGGTGTTCCTTGAGCGATAATTTGCCCGCCATGAACGCCCGCTCCTGGCCCTATATCAACCACATATTGTGCGGCACGAATAGCATCTTCATCATGTTCGACAACAATAACCGTATTGCCTAAGTCGCGTAACCTAAATAAGGTTTTTAGTAAACGATCATTATCGCGCTGGTGCAAGCCTATGGAAGGCTCGTCTAAAACGTACATAACGCCGACTAATCCCGCGCCAATTTGACTGGCAAGACGGATACGTTGTGCTTCTCCACCTGATAAAGTATCTGCGCTACGATCTAGACTAAGATAATCAAGGCCAACATTCACTAAAAATTCTAATCGCTGCTGAATTTCGATATTAATTTTTTCTGCTATTTGTCCGCGCTGTCCTGGCAAATCTAACGATTGAAAGAACTGCAAGGCTTGGCGAATGGGCAGGCTAGTAATCGCATGGAGCGGTTTTGAAGCTATAAAGACGTTACGTGCGGCAGTGTTTAAACGTGAGCCGT
The DNA here is from genome assembly GCA_021736705.1 of Methylococcaceae bacterium. Lineage (GTDB taxonomy): Bacteria > Pseudomonadota > Gammaproteobacteria > Methylococcales > Methylomonadaceae > Methyloprofundus. Next base: position 2,455 of record JAIPFI010000107.1, read on the forward strand.
GGCAGCTAGCGCAAGATTTATTGGTTTGATATTTAGCTAATTCATCGCGTACAACTTGAGATTCAGTTTCTTGATAACGCCGCTCCATGTTGGCAATAATGCCCTCGAAGCTATGGCGTTTTTTGCGTTTTTTGCCGTCTGCCGTGATAAAGGTGAAGTCTATGGCTTTACGGCCACTACCATATAAAACAATGTGTTGAATATCCTCATTGAGCTCATTAAAAGGCGTTTCAGGGTTAAATTCATAATGCTGAGCCAACGAACAAATAAGCTGATAATAATAAGCATTGCGTCTATCCCAGCCTCTGACGGCACCGGCCGCTAAGCTTAACTCCTTATTATGCACGACCAGATCAGGATCAAAATGTTGTTTGACGCCTAAACCATCACAAGCACTACAAGCTCCTTTCGGATTGTTGAAGGAAAAAATGCGTGGCTCTAATTCGGTAATACTATAGCCGCACTCCGAGCAGGCGTATTTTTCTGAGAAAACTAACTGTTTTTTCGGATCATCCATGCTAATTGCTGTGGCTATGCCACCTGCAATTCTCAATGCTGTTTCAAAGGATTCTGCTAAGCGCAGACTCATATCTGGACGAACTTTGAAGCGATCAATAATGACTTCGATAGTATGTTTTTTCTTACCATCTATCTCGGGTAATGCATCGAGTTCATGAACGACACCATCAATACGCACACGAATAAAACCTTGTGCTTGTAAGTCTTCTAATAGTTGAATATGTTCGCCTTTGCGCTCATTGACCACAGGCGCTAAGAGTATCCAGCGCTCGTCCTGCTCTTGCTCTAAAACGTGATCCACCATCTGGCTGATGGTTTGTGCTTCTAGAGAAATTCCATGGGTAGGGCAACAAGGTGTGCCTGCTCTAGCGTATAGCAGTCTTAAATAATCGTATATTTCGGTGATTGTGCCAACAGTAGAGCGTGGATTATGTGAGGTGGATTTTTGTTCAATGGAAATGGCTGGCGATAAACCCTCAATATGATCGACATCAGGCTTTTCCATGATAGATAAAAACTGACGAGCATAAGCAGATAAAGACTCTACATAACGCCGCTGACCTTCGGCATAAATGGTGTCAAATGCAAGTGAGGATTTGCCTGATCCGGACAAGCCAGTGATCACAATTAACGAATTTCTGGGTAAATCAAGATCGATATTTTTTAAATTATGCGTTCTTGCTCCACGAATGCTGATTGTATCCATTTGGATTATAAATGAGGGAGGGGAAGTAAAAGACTCCTGCTCATAATAGTTATGAACAAGAGTCTATATTTACGTAATTTATTTGTTATATTTTTTAGCTAAGGTTTTAAGGTAATCTAGAAAGTCTGCTTTTAATTCTTTGTGTAATAAAGCCTGTTCAACTGTTGCGATCAAAAAGCCTAATTTAGTACCGCAGTCATAGCGTATGCCTTCAAACTCATAGGCAAGAACTTTTTCTTTTTTTAATAAGGAAGCAATGGCATCGGTAAGTTGAATCTCATTTCCTGCGCCTCTGCCCGTATTTTGAATTTCGGCAAAAATAGCGGGGGTTAAAATATAACGACCAATAACGCCTAAATTAGTTGGCGCAACATCAGGTTTTGGCTTTTCTACAATAGACTGAACTTCTCCGATTTTATTGTTATCAGTGGGGGTCGTTTTTACAATGCCGTATTTATCAGTTTCATTTGGATCTACGCGCTCCACGGCAAGAATTGAATGCGGAGTTTTAGCAAACTGCTCAGTCATCTGCAGCATACAGCCGTGCTCAGCATTTTCTACCAAATCATCCGCTAAAATAACCGCAAACGGCTCATCGCCCACAACGGGTTTTGCGCATAATACCGCATGACCTAAACCTAAGGCCTCCGATTGACGAATAAAGATACATGACACATGTGGTGGTAGAATATTTCTAACCATATCTAAGACTTCAAGCTTACCTTTTGCTTCTAGTTCTTTTTCTAATTCATAAGCTTTATCGAAATGATCAGGGATAGCGCGTTTATTGCGCCCAGTAACAAAAATCATTGTCGTTATGCCTGCGGCGATTGCTTCCTCTACTGCATATTGAATTAATGGTTTATCAACGATAGGCAGCATTTCTTTGGGGCTTGCTTTAGTTGCAGGCAAGAAGCGTGTGCCTAATCCGGCAACAGGAAAAACAGCTTTCGTGATTTTTTGCGTCATGTATCAGATCCTTGTGTCTAGTAGCGTAGGGTGGTACGAACATATTCCTAACGTTGTTAGTTATGTTGCATTAGTGAATGATATTTTTATCTTTTAATGCCAAATGAATTTCATCTAGTGATACTTTATCAGTATCAAAACTTAAATCACAGGCAGCGCTTATTGTACAAATACAAATTAATCCGGCATGTTTAACTACTTCGATAGCGTCTGTTAAATCGGACGTTAATACCGTTGCTGCATGGCCATTATCAAATAATTTTCTTTCTAATTGATAAGCTATTTTCTCTTTATCTATGCCAGTTAAGGCAATAGAAACCGCTTTTTGACCAAATCGTGCCGCACGTTCTTCAGCAGAAACATGGCTTAATTCAATATCTGAACTAGAGCCCGTAATCATGCCAGCACCAACGGTAACATTCGTTAGGCGGTCGATAATAATAAATGAGCCTGTGCCTTTGCTGCGTTTATAAGCATCAAAAACTACCGGTGCATTAACTGAAACAGTGCATAAGCCAATTTCATTGAGCTGTAGTTTTTTTGCATCATGATGCTCAAGGGTATTGACATCAATACGGTGCTGAATATTAGCAATTGAACCTGAAACACTGCGTGTTGCCAGTTTTAAAATATATTGTTTGCCTGGCGTCAGTGCGTTTTCTGCCATCCAAACAATATTAGCATCAAATTTATCCGCAATGTTAGGAAGATTGTCGTTGCAAACGATAGTATCGCCACGGCTAATATCAATTTCATCAGTTAGCGTTAATGTGATCGCCATCGGAGGAAAAGCTTCTTTTAATTCGCCATCAAAAGTAACAATTGATTTAATGGTGCTGGTTTTTCCAGAAGGTAAGACCGTAATTTTGTCGCCTTTGTGAAAAATACCAGAAGCCACTGTACCGCAAAAACCACGAAAATCGAGGTTAGGGCGGTTGACATACTGCACAGGAAAGCGTGGATCTTGAAAGTTTTCATCACCGGAAATTTCGACCGTTTCCAGTGTTTCCATCATGGTTTTACCTGTGTACCATGGCATGCTGACACTTTTATTGACAACATTATCGCCATCTAAAGCTGACATAGGAATAAAGTGAATGTCGTTTAAGCCATCCAGGTTGCCCACGAAATCTAAATAATCCGCTTTGATTTTTTCGTAGGTCTCTTCACTATAACTAGCTAAATCCATTTTATTGATAGCGACAATAATATGTTTAAGACCCAGTAATGAGGCGATAAAGCTGTGACGTTTAGTCTGTGTTTGTACACCATAACGCGCATCAATCAAGATGACAGCTAAATCACAGGTCGAAGCACCTGTTGCCATGTTGCGTGTATATTGCTCGTGCCCTGGGGTGTCGGCAATAATAAATTTACGTGTCGCGGTAGAGAAATAGCGGTAAGCAACGTCAATGGTAATGCCTTGTTCGCGTTCTGCCTGTAGGCCATCGACTAATAAAGCCAAATCGATTTTACCTGCACCGGTAGTGCCTGATTTAACGCTATCAGATTGCACCGCGGCTAACTGATCTTCGTAAATCATTTTGGAATCGTACAGTAAACGTCCGATAAGTGTACTTTTGCCGTCATCGACATTACCACAGGTTAAAAAACGTAATAATTCTTTGCGCTCGTGTTGTGCTAAATAAGCGTCTATATCGCTACTAATGAGATCTGACTGGTGAGACATGGTTTTATTTTCCTAAAAATGAGATTAAGCGAAATCGAGAAGCGTTGTTAATTAAAAATAGCCTTCGCGTTTTTTCTGCTCCATAGAGCCTGCAGAGTCATGATCAATTAATCGACCTTGACGTTCAGACGTCGTGGTTAATAACATTTCTTGAATAATTTCAGGTAGTGTTGTGGCAGTTGATTCCACCGCACCCGTTAAGGGATAGCAACCTAAAGTACGGAAACGTACCATTTTCATTTCTACTTTTTCATCTGGGCCGATAGGCATACGCTCATCATCGACCATAATCAACATGCCATCCTTATCGACAACTGGACGCTCTTTAGCAAAGTAAAGCGGTACAATCGGAATATTTTCTAAATGAATATATTGCCATACATCCAGCTCAGTCCAGTTAGAAATAGGGAATACTCGGATACTTTCGCCTTTATCAATTTTACCGTTATAAATATTCCATAATTCTGGGCGTTGATTTTTAGGATCCCATCCATGGTTTTTATCGCGGAATGAATAGACACGTTCTTTAGCACGTGATTTTTCTTCGTCACGACGTGCGCCACCAAAAGCCGCATCAAACTTATATTTATTTAAGGCTTGCTTTAAACCTTGGGTTTTCATGATATCAGTATGCGTTTTACTGCCATGCGTAAAAGGACCAACACCTTGGTCAATGCCCTCCTGGTTTGAGTGAACCAATAAATCCCAGCCTAATTCTTTGACATATTTATCACGAAACTCAATCATTTCTTTGAATTTCCAGGTGGTGTCAACATGCATTAATGGAAAAGGAGGTTTTCCAGGGAAAAATGCTTTACGTGTTAAGTGCAACATAACTGCTGAATCTTTACCTACAGAATACAGCATGACAGGGCGTTCAAACTCAGCAGCAACTTCGCGAATAATATGAATACTTTCTGCTTCAAGTTCTTTTAAGTGGGTAAGTTTATGATCAGTCATTAATAAATAGTTAGGTCAAAGTGAGAATTTTATAAGAGATGATATAGCACAGAGGCTCTTAATACGTAAGTTTATTATGCCATTTTAATTTGAATCAGCTTTTAATGCTAGAATCATTACTACTTTAGCAATTGGTGATATATTTATTATGCGTGAAATTTTTGGTTTGGAGTTATTTTTAGATGCAGATAAAGGTGTGCTTAAGGCAGAAGTTTTAGCTGAATTAGTGCAGCAGGATTTGGCGCACAGTCACTTACAAATTTATGCCGAACCTTTAGATGAGCAGCAGACTGTATTGGCTGATTTAACGATTGCAAATGGCGAAATTAATTACGATGGCTTTGCCAAGCGTTTGGAGATGATTTTTATTGGCTTGGTATTAGATGATGCTATTCCTTTAACTTATCGCATAAAAGGTAAGCAATTGTTGGTTAGGGGACGTTGCTCTGTGATACCCAAAGTTTGTGGCGTGGACTTGTATTTTTCTCATTATTTACGAGAAAAAAACTCGCAAGCAAGACAGAAAATAATTTTTTCGATGCCTGAATTACTCAAGCAACTTAAAGGATTAGGCGCATCTTCTTTTTATAGCTGATTCCTACGCCTATTTGGAGTATCAGTATATCCTTGTGTTATGATTCAGTTTTGTAGATAAATGTAGGATAGTAACAATGCATACTTATAATAATAACAAAATGATTATACGCTTACTCACTCTGTCGATTGCCAGCACAGTTTTAGTTGCTTGTGAGGATCAAAAACAGCACAAAAACAGTCTAAGCGCTCCTGTGCAAACGTATCAACAAATTAAAGTATTGAAAGGATCTGTGACTGATGAAAATGGCTCTGTAATCGATGCCAAAATTAAAGTTGAAGACAGCGCTGGAAAAATGGTTGCGCAGACACAACTAGAAAATAGCAAAAATTATAAAGTTGAAATCCCACAAGGTACGACTTTGCCTATTGTGCTGACGGTTAGCCCTAAGGGATCAGAAGAACAGCTAATAGCTGTAATTATTTCCCCTTCTGTTTCAAGTTATGATATTAGTCCATTAACCACTAAAATTGCTAAGCGAGCCAAAGCTTTAGGCGGTTATACCTACGCCAATATGGTTATGGCGGCTGATAGTACGGTTGGCGTGCCTGATGCAAATAAAACTTCTACGGGGTTTCGTGGCGATCCAACTAAACAATATGGCGGCTGGCATTAAGCTAGGTGTGCGCATCAAATAATGCCTTGATCTTAAAAGCGCAGGCAGCTTGAAAATCGGCTACGCATTTAAAGCGGGACAAATCACTGGAGTGAAATAGCTTTAGCTATTTCCGAAACAGCAATAGCTAAAGCTATTGCACTCCTGACTTCTGTTTTCAAAATTTCTGTCCCACCTTAAGTTGGTAGCTCAAAAATCAGATAAGCCGTTTGCGCTTCCACAAAAATAAATTATTTGATACCTATTCTTAAGTTTTCTGGTTTATTAATTTAAATTGCAGCAAACATTTAAGGACTAAGAATGCACGGAAAAAGCATTCTTCTCTGTGCTGTTTTTATTCTGTTGTTTTACTTTCATTTTGTTCTATTGTGCTACCACAATACTTACAAAAAACCGCATCACGATCATGGCCAATTTGACCGCAGTTAGAGCAGGCATGATTGACCAGTTTATCTGCTTGATAATGCTTGATCAATTCGGCACTATAAATTCCGGTAGGTACAGCAAGAATGCCATAACCCATGATCATAATGCTAGCGGCAATAATTTGGCCTAAAGGTGTTTGTGGTGCAATATCACCATAACCTACCGTGGTTAAGGTAACAATTGCCCAGTAAACTGCTTTGGGAATGCTGGTAAATCCTGCAGAACTGCCTTCAACGACATAAAGCAGTGAGCCAAAAACAATAGCTAGCGTTAAAACAACATAGAGAAAAACTAAAATTTTATGCCAACTACTTTTCAGTGCAGTCATCAAAACTTCGGCTTCCTCCATGTATTCGGCTAATTTAAAAATACGGAAAATGCGTAATAAACGCAGTATACGGATAATGAGTAAATATTTGACGTTTGGAAGTATCAGTCCGATATAACTAGGTAAAAGAGACAGTAAGTCGATCACCCCAAAAAAACTACGCACATAAAGTTTTGGCTGGCGTACCGCAATAAGTCGAAAAATATATTCTATAGTAAATAATAGAGTAAATGCCCACTCTATATAGAAAAACAGAGAGGCATATCTTGCATAGAATGCTTCTACGCTACTCAGCATGACGACTAATACGCTGATAGAAATACTAATAATCAAGATAATATCAAATAGTTTTCCCGCGTATGTTTCAGCCCCGAAAATAACCGTATTAAGTGCCTCACGCCAAGGTGATAAATGTATGCCGGAATTATAATATGGTTTTGTTTGTTTGTTTTTTGGGGCTGGCATAAGACAGATTTAATGTGTTTGTGTGACTGAAACGCGTAGGCTCATATTGCTAGTTACTATCGCATTATATTATGTTATTGTAACCCTCTTAATATAAGGTGGTTTACCTTCTGTCGTGCGCATCATGATTTTGCATGTGCTTTGTTTAATTCTTGGTTCTAAATAGCTAAATGTCAACAATAGAAAAATTACCCGCTACAAATTTTATCCGCCAAATAGTCGCTAAAGATTTAGCAGAACACAAACATAACAAAGTCATTACTCGTTTCCCTCCTGAACCTAATGGTTTTTTACATATTGGACACGCGAAATCAATTTGTTTAAATTTTGGCGTCGCCTCTGAGTTTGACGGCTTATGTAATTTGCGTTTTGACGATACTAACCCAGAAAAGGAAAGTATCGAATATGTACGTGCTATTGAAAAAGATGTGCATTGGCTGGGTTTTGAGTGGGCTGAATTAAGGCATTCTTCAGATTATTTTGAGCAGCTATATGCTTATGCTGTCGAATTGATAGAGAAGGGTTTGGCTTATGTTGATAGCCTTAATGCTGAGCAAATGCGTGAATACCGTGGTTCATTAACCAAACCAGGCAAAGAAAGCCCTGATCGTCATCGTAGTATTGCTGAAAACTTAGATTTATTTGCGCGTATGCGTGCAGGTGAGTTTGCTGATGGGCAATATTTATTGCGTGCCAAAATTGATATGGCAGCATCCAATATTAATATGCGTGACCCTGCTTTATACCGTATTCGTAAAGTCCATCATCAACGTACGGGTGATGCCTGGTGTATTTACCCTATGTATGATTATACGCACTGTATTTCTGATGCATTAGAAGGCATTACGCACTCACTTTGTACGCTTGAATTTGCCGATCATCGCCCTTTATATGATTGGGTCTTAGATAATATCACTATCGATTGTCATCCACAGCAAATTGAATTTTCGCGTTTAGAGCTGGAATATACCATTGTGAGTAAACGTAAATTAAATCAACTGGTGGTCGAAGGTCATGTTAGTGGGTGGGATGATCCACGTATGCCAACAATTGCTGGCTTACGTCGTGCAGGTTTTACGCCTGCTGCCATTCGTGATTTTTGTGAACGTATTGGTGTGACTAAAAAAGATGCATGGATTGAAATGTCGGTATTAGAAAACTGCATCCGTGAAGATCTGAATAATACGGCATTGCGTGCTATGGCTGTTTTAGAACCTCTAAAAGTCGTACTGGAAAATTATCCAGATGCTCAAGTGGAACAGTTGGAAATGAGCAATCATCCGCAAGATGAAACACAAGGCAAACGTAAAGTACCTTTTGCTAAAGTCATCTATATAGAACAAGATGATTTTGCTGATGTTCCCCCACCGAAATATAAACGGTTAATTGAGGGTGGTGAAGTCCGTTTACGCGGTGCTTATGTGATTAAATGTAATGAAGTGATTAAAGATGAAACTGGCAAAGTCATTGAGTTACGTTGCACTTATGATGAAAATACACTCGGTAAGAATCCTGAAGGGCGGAAAGTAAAAGGAGTGATTCACTGGGTTGCCGCTGATCATGCTTTAGATGCTG
>JAIPFI010000108.1 GCA_021736705.1 Methylococcaceae bacterium
AATTAGGCTAATACACCTGCGACTAACAAATAATAGTCGTCATGATATTAGAAAATTAAACAAATTTTAGCACAGTACAGCAAGCCTAAATAGAATAACCTCTGTTACTTTTGTTTGCCGTTTAACAAATGTTAAAATGATTTATGAAATTATTAATTAGCCAAACACAGCGCATCTTTCTGTTCACAAGCCTGCTGATCCTGAGCGCTTGCGCACAAACACCGACCGGGGAATTTATTCCTTACTATCAGACAGAAACAGACAAACCTTATGCCGATGTGCTCGCCGAACTAGAAATTGCCATTTCCGAACATAATTTCAGAATTACAGGGCACAGCCGCGTAGGTAAAGTTATTCGTGACCGCGGTACAAAAGATTTTCCCGAATACGACACACTACAATTCTGCAATCTCACTCATGCAAAAACCTTATTGCAGATGTCGCCTCATGCGGTACGGTACATGCCGTGCAATATCGTGACTTACCAATTCCAAGGAAAAACCATAGTGCGCACGCATTTACTGCCCACCGACACCGATGATCCCGAACTTAATCGTTTTTCTAAAGATATGAATACCATGCTTAAAGCCATTGTGGATTTTGCCGTAGAATAAACTCAACTCACTTATAACGATACCGACATGGACCACTTCATCTGGGATTTTGACCCTATTTTAGTTAGCTTTCAGCCTATTCGTATTCATTGGTATGGCTTAATGTTTGCCTTGGCACTGCTTAGTAATTATTTATTGATGCATTGGATTTACTGGCGCGAACTCGGCAGCACAGACGATGTCGATCGCCTGCTTTGGTATTGCATAGGCGGCACAGTGATTGGCGCTCGATTAGGCCACGTTATTTTTTACAATCCCGCTTATTACTTAAGCAATCCAGACAAAATTATTGCCATTTGGGAAGGCGGTCTCGCCAGCCACGGCGGCGTTGTCGGCGTTTTAATTGCTTTGTATATTTATCAGCGCAAAGCCAGTTTTAATTACTTGTGGATTTTAGATCGAGCCGCCATTGCCGCTGCTTTCAGTGGCGGTTTAATTCGCGTGGGTAATTTTTTAAATTCAGAAATTGCCGGTACAGCTACCGATGTGCCCTGGGCTGTTATTTTCACGCGTATCGACCAGATCCCAAGACACCCCGTACAACTCTATGAAGCATTTAGCTATGCCGGCATTTCTTTTTTTCTGTTCTCTTTATACCAACGCAGCCCATCATTTAATTTAAATGGCCGCTTATTTGCTTGGTTTCTGATACTTATTTTCAGTGCGCGCTTTGTACTAGAATTTTTTAAAGTCAGCCTAGCCAGTTACAGCAATGATTTTTGGCTCAGCACAGGACAACTACTCAGCATTCCTTTTATCTTAATCGGCAGCTATTTTCTCTACCGAGCACGCAAAAGCTTATGAACTATTATTCAAACTTCAAAATTCGCATGGCGGTTCATGCCTTAAAACAAGGACAAATTATCGCCTACCCGACCGAAGCCGTTTATGGCTTAGGCTGTGACCCATTAAATGAAAGTGCGGCAATGCATTTGCTTAACATCAAGCAACGCCCGATACACAAGGGACTGATTCTGGTGGCCTCCGACTTTACACAATTACAACCTTTCCTAAAACCCACAACAAGCATGCTTGCTCAAATCATGCCCAGTTGGCCGGGACCTGTCACCTGGGTTATTCCCGCCCAATCTTGGGTGCCGAAATATTTAAAAGGCGAGCATGACTCCTTGGCTGTACGCGTTAGTGCACATCCATTAGTACAGCAACTGTGCTCCATTTATGGTGGCGCGATTGTTTCCACCAGCGCAAATATTAGTAATCAAGCGCCAGCTCGCTCATCATTAGCCGTGCGCCAAAACCTAAACGCCCAAGAGCTATTCATTATTCCCGGAGCAACACCTAAATATGCGCAACCCACCGCTATTTATAATGCCTTAGATGGCAGTTGCCTGCGTGTTTCATAGCGGGCAACCTCTATTTTAAGGGTTCTTCATAACATACACTTATCTTGCTTTCGCTATGTCAAAAGTTAGCTGCGCTGAATATTTTAAATTATCTTGAACACAGGTATAATTGGTCATTTTTTGCTAACGAAATAAGTGGATTTTTAGCAAAATCGTCAGCATGTTATCTTTGCAGGAGCAGTTAATGACCGCATTAGTGGGTATTATCATGGGTTCGACCTCAGACTGGGAAACGATGAGTTTCGCTGCTGAAAAACTGGAGCAACTCGGCATCCCTTTTGAAGTTGAGGTAGTTTCCGCTCATCGTACGCCCGATAAGCTTTTTAGCTATGCTGAAAGCGCAGAAGGCAGAGGCTTGGAAGTCATTATTGCCGGCGCTGGTGGTGCCGCGCATTTACCGGGGATGGTAGCCGCAAAAACCATCATTCCTGTATTAGGCGTTCCAGTACAATCAAAAGCATTGAATGGCATGGATTCTTTATTATCTATCGTCCAAATGCCCGCAGGGATTCCAGTAGGCACATTAGCGATTGGTAAAGCAGGTGCTGCTAATGCTGCACTATTAGCGGCGGCAATTATCGCCAATAAACATAATGAATATAAAGCCCCGTTAAATGCTTTCCGCCAAGCACAAACAGAGGCTGTTTTAGCTAATTCAGACCCTCGGGAGCTCGCTTAATGGTTATTGGTATTTTAGGTGCAGGACAATTAGCGCGCATGTTAGCGCTTGCCGGCAAGCCCTTGGGTCTTAAATTTATCTTTTTAGACCCAACACCTGAATCTTGCGCAGCTGATTTAGGTAAACACCTAATTGGTGACTATACCGACAAAGCACTATTAACGCAGTTTGCAGCAGAAGCCGACATTATCACCTATGAATTTGAAAATGTTCCGGTAGAAATCATTCACTTTCTCGCCGAAAGCACGCCCGTTTATCCACCAGAAAAAGCCTTAGCGATAGGTCAAGACCGCATTACGGAAAAACAGTTTTTCCGTGACTTAAGTATTCCTACCGCACCTTTCGCGGCAGCATCCAGCTTAGCTGAGTTAGAGCAAGCAATGCCGAACATTGGCTACCCTGCTATTTTGAAAACTCGCCGCCTAGGCTACGACGGTAAAGGCCAAGTGGTTTTACGTAAGGAGCAAGATTTAGCTGCGGCATGGGATGCGGTACAAAATGCGCCTTGTGTGATTGAAGGCTTTGTACCTTTTGATCGAGAAGTCTCTATTATCGCTAGCCGCAACGTATCCGGTGACATCGTTTATTACCCTTTATCTGAAAACACGCACGAAAAAGGTATTTTACGTTTAGCCAGAAACACCTTAAATGACCCGCTTCAAGCACAAGCCGAACGGTATATTAATACTCTACTTACCGCACTTGATTATGTTGGCACTATAGCTTTAGAGTTATTTGCTGTTGGCGATCAGCTAATTGTTAATGAGTTTGCGCCACGCGTACACAACTCAGGCCATTGGACTATCGAAGGCTCTGAAACTAGCCAATTTGAAAATCATTTAAGAGCCATTATCGGCTGGCCTTTAGGAGCCACTAATTCAATTGGTTATGCCGCAATGCAAAATTTTATCGGCGGCGTACCTGCCAGCGATAAATTACTGTCTTTATCTCAAGTGCATCTGCATTTATATGATAAAGCCGCTAGAAAAGGACGAAAAATTGCTCACGCAACAGCTAGAACGGATTCTTTAGAAAGCTTTACAGATTTAATTACATCACTTACCGCGCTTGCTAAACAAAGCGATGATTCATAATTAATACCCTCCCTTTCACTCACCCTTTATATCTATACTTATGAAAAATACTGAAAACCCTGTTGTTTCTATCCATTACACTTTAACCAACAAAGCCGGCGAGCAATTAGACAGCTCTATTGGTTCTGAGCCATTAACTTATTTACATGGCGCGGGCAATATTATTCCTGGCTTAGAAAATGCGCTTGCGGATAAGACAGTGGGTGATAAATTAACCGTTACTATCGAACCAAAAGATGCTTACGGTGAGCGTAACGAAGAACATATTCAAACCGTTCCAAGAGAAATGTTTCAAGGTATTGATAATATCGAAGTAGGTATGCAGTTCCAAGCAGACTCTAGCAATGGCCCAGCTATCGTAACGATTACAGCGGTAGAAGGCGATCAAGTCTCTATTGATGGTAACCATCCCTTAGCGGGAGAGCAATTAACATTTGATGTGGAAATAATGGATATTCGTCCAGCCACAGAAACGGAAATGCAACATGGCCATATTCACGGCTCAGGTTGTAATCACGACTAATAGTCGTTTAAATCTGTAGGTTGAGCAAAGCGCATTTGCAATCACACGCAACAAAAATGTAACCCTCAAACTTGATGGCTGCCTTAGCAGCTTTGTCCAATCTACACTAAAGAATCAAAACTTATGGATCATCTACAATCAGGAATACGCATAACGGTACGCGCGGTTATTATTCAAGATGAAAAAGTGCTTTTAATTAAAAAAGATAGTCCTAATGATGGCATACATTACACCTTGCCGGGGGGCGCCTTAGAGGCTGGCGAAACGTTACATCAAGCCGTCATGCGCGAATGCCTAGAAGAAATAAACACCCCAGTGGTGGCTTTCGACATTTTACATGTGGCTGATCTTTTTATTCCCAAACTAGAGCCACTACCTTATACACGCCACCAACTAGAAGTCTTAATTCAATGCCAAACACCTAAAAACTATATTCCCAGCTCGGGGTCTGATCCGGACAAACACCAAGTCGGAGTGGAATGGCTCAGTTTAAACACACTAGCCACACATAGCATCTCCCCTAATTTCTTTACCGAATTACTTGCCAATCTGCATTCCCGCACACATAAAGTCTATTTAGGCTCAGTTAATTAAGCGACCCAAAACCACATAAACTAGTTTATTTGAGTTACATTGTTTAAAATGTTTTATTACTTAATTGATCTGATTGATAAAAATGATTGACTCACTAGAACTCTTCCCTTGGAATGCCAACTTTGAAACAGGGATTTCAACGGTAGATCAACAGCATCAAACCTTGGTTGGCCTTATCAATACTCTCGCACGCCATTTAGCATCTGACTCAGACTCACAGATTCTTAATACCGTGTTCACTCAATTAACAGATTATGCCACCTTTCATTTCAAGGAAGAAGAAGCCATATGGCAGCAATATTTAACCAATCATCCTAAAACCCTTAATCATACCGAGGGGCACCACGATTTTATAAACGCTATCCATAATTTACAGAAAAACGGCATTGATCAACCCGTTAACGCGAATATTGAAGACATTCTTGGCTTTCTGATCCACTGGTTACTTGATCACATACTTGAGAGTGATATGCATATGGCTAAAATCGTTTTAGCATTGCAATCAGGCTTCACCCTAGAAGCCGCAGTGCAGCAAGCAGAATACCAAATGAGTAATGTATTACGCATGATGATTAATACCACTCGTGATATGTACAATAACCTGTGCCAGATTACGCTATCGTTAATGAAAGAAAAGCATACTCGCGAACTGATGGAGAAAAAATTACTTTTAGCTGCTGCGGTGTTTGACAACACCTTAGAATCCATTTGCATTACTGATGCCAAAAACATAATCATTAGCGCAAACCCCTCTTTTTATCAAACAACCGGCTACGCTGAAGAAGAAATAATCGGTCAATATCTCAATGAGTTCAAACAAGGACTAAATGACACCGAACTTTGCGATAAGCAACAAGATATAGAGCATTGGAGCGATGAAATCACCAGCCGCAATAAAAATGGTGCCTTGCAAAGCGAGTGGCTTAGCCTTTCTTATATTAAAAATAACGATGGCGACCTTGATTACTGCGTATGGGTTTTCTCAAATATTGCACAGTTGATTGAAAACAAAAAAAATTTTGAACGCATCGCTCATCATGATCCGTTAACCGGCTTACCTAACCGCTTATTATTAACGGATAGATTTAGCTCCTCCATTGCCACAGCACAACGCAACAAAGAACATTTTGCTACCTGTTTTCTAGATCTTGACGGCTTTAAACCAATCAATGACACCTACTCCCATGCCGCAGGTGATTTAGTGCTATGTGCTGTTGCACAACGCATAAAATCAGTGCTACGCAATAACGATACCGTTGCGCGCGTGGGTGGCGATGAGTTTGTGTTATTACTTAATAATCTACACACAGAAGACAGCCTCAAAGAAATGCTCGACCGACTATTGACCAAGATTTCACAGCCTATTGCGATCAATAAATCACAACAGGTTTCGGTTGGAGCTAGCATCGGCATTGCCAGCTATCCAAAACATGGCACAGATATGACAAGCTTACTCGCCAATGCCGATCAGGCCATGTATGTCTCTAAGCAGCGCGGAAAATCACAGTATTCCTATAGCACGAAATGAAATGAACTCATTCCTAAGGAATGTCCATGAAATAATTACTTTATCTTAGGAGTGCCGCAGACTTGCCTGCGCAAAGCGAACGAGTCATCTGCGCTCCCACAAAAATAAATTGCCCAAATTATTTGATGTCGATCCCTAAGCTATCCCACATCGCATCCACTTTCCGCACGACATCATCGGTCATTTTAATGGTCCGTCCCCACTCGCGCGTGGTTTCACCCGGCCATTTATTAGTGGCATCAAAGCCCACTTTAGAGCCTAAGCCCGAAACGGGCGAAGCAAAATCCAAATAATCAATCGGCGTATTTTCTAGGATCGTTAAATCCCGCGCGGGATCCATACGCGTGGTAATCGCCCAAATCACTTCCTGCCAATTATGCACATCGACATCATCATCAACCACAATGACGAATTTAGTGTACATAAACTGGCGTAAATATGACCAGGTGCCGAGCATCACGCGTTTAGCATGGCCGGCATATTGCTTTTTCATGCTGATCACTGCCATCCGATAAGAACAACCTTCAGGCGGCAAATAAAAATCGGTAATCTCAGGAAATTGCTTTTGTAAAATCGGTACAAATACTTCATTCAAGGCAACACCCAATACTGCTGGCTCATCAGGAGGTTTACCAGTATAAGTGCTGTGATAAATCGGTGCCTGACGCTGAGTAATACATTCAATAGTAAACACAGGGAATTCACCGACTTCATTATAATAGCCGGTATGATCACCAAACGGCCCTTCGGGCGCCATTTCATCGGGATAAATAAAGCCTTCTAAAACAATTTCTGCACTCGCAGGCACTTGTAAATCATTAGTTATAGACTTTGCCACTTCGGTTTTAGAGCCACGCAATAACCCCGCAAACGCATATTCAGACAAAGTATCCGGCACTGGCGTGACCGCGGCTAGAATCGTCGCCGGATCAGCACCTAAAGCCACAGAAACTGGATAAGGTTTGCCCGGATTTTCATCTTGCCATTCTTTAAAATCTAAAGCGCCGCCACGATGTGCTAGCCAGCGCATAATCACTTTGTTTTTGGCGATCACCTGCAAGCGATAAATACCCAGATTTTGCCGATCTTTATAGGGGCCTTTAGTAATGACTAAAGGCCAGGTAATTAATGGCCCAACATCTTCAGGCCAACAGGTTTGTATAGGAAATATACCTAGATCAACCTCATCACCTTTTCTGATAATCTCCTGACACGGCGGATTTTTGACCAATTTGGGAGCCATATTTAAGACGTTCTTATAAATAGGAATTTTATCCATCGCGTCTTTCATGCCTTTCGGTGGCTCTGGCTCTTTTAATTGCGACAACAATTCACCGACACCGCGCAAAGCGGTCACTGAACTTTCGCCCATGCCCATGGCTACGCGATCTGGCGTACCAAATAAATTCGCTAGCACCGGAATATTATGCCCTTTCGGATTTTCAAATAATAAGGCTGGCCCACCCGCCTTTAAAGTACGGTCGCAAATTTCGGTCATTTCTAAAACGGGATCAACTTCTTGGGTGATACGTTTTAATTCACCTTTTTTTTCCAGTTGCGCAATAAAATCTCTTAAATCTTTATATTTCATGCGGTAATGCCATTATGTCTTAATAAAGCATCAATATTGGGTTCACGACCACGGAATTTCACAAATAAAGCCATGGCATCCGCACTACCGCCCGTTTCTAAAATATGTGTTAAAAAAGCAAGACCCGTTTCCTGATGAAAAATACCATTTTCTTCAAATAAAGAATAGGCATCGCTGGATAAGACTTCCGCCCATTTATAACTGTAATAACCGGCGGCATATCCGCCTGCAAAAATATGCGAAAAGCTGTGCGCAAAACGATTAAATGCAGGCGGCGCCAAAACCGACACCTGATCACGAATGCGATTCAACATTTCATAAATCTGCGCCCCTTTTTCCGGGTCATATTCTTGATGTAAACGGAAATCAAACAAGCTAAATTCCAGCTGCCTGACCATTAACATCCCCGCTTGAAAATTCTTCGCAGCAAGCATTTTGTCAAATAAACTGTCAGGTAATGGCGCGCCTGTTTGATAATGCCCTGAAATTAAAGCTAAGGCTTCTTTTTCCCAACACCAGTTTTCCATAAACTGGCTGGGTAATTCGACCGCATCCCATTCCACGCCATTAATACCCGAGACACCCAAGTAATCGACTTGGGTCATCATGTGTTGCAAACCGTGACCAAATTCATGAAATAAAGTCAGCACTTCATCATGGGTTAATAGCGCTGGATCATTGCCGGTAGGCGGGGTGAAATTACACACCAAATAAGCCACAGGTGTTTGTACTTTACCATCGACTTTTTTACGACCGCGACAATCATCCATCCATGCGCCGCCGCGTTTTTTCGCACGCGCATACAGATCAATATAAAATTTACCCCGTAGCTCGCCACTTTTATCCATAATCTGAAAAAAACGCACGTCTTTATGCCAGGTATCAAAGTCTTTAATTTCGCTAATATTTAAGCCGTACAGCTTTTCCACTACGGCAAATAAGCCTTGTAATACTTTGGGCGCAGGGAAAAATTGCTTCACTTCTTCTTGCGATAAATCATAAGCATGTTGACGCATTTTTTCAGAAAAATAGCCAATATCCCAAGCATGCAGTTTATCTATTCCATAATGTTCTTTAGCAAAAGCCGTTAAGTCAATCAAGTCTTGCTTCGCTTGAGGCAATGACTTCTCGGCTAACTCTTCTAAAAAGTCGGTGACTTGCTTAGGTGAATCGGCCATTTTGGTCGCCAAAGACAATTCTGCATAATTTTGAAAGCCTAATAACATGGCTTTTTCATGGCGCAAGGCAATGGTTTTTTCCATGATTTCAGTATTATCCCATTCAGGATTTTTCCCTTGATCCGAAGCGCGTGTAGAAAAGGCTTTATAGACATCAGCGCGTAATTGACGGTCATCAGCGTAGGTCATGACCGGTAAATAAGACGGGAATTGTAAGGTTAGCATCCAGCCTTTTTTGCCTTCCTCTTCAGCTGTTTGTTTAGCTTGTTGTAATGCTGATTCTGGCAAACCCGCTAAATCTGATTTTTTGGTGACGAGTTTTTGCCAGTCATTGGTCGCATCTAATAAATTCTCTTCATATTTACTGGATAGCTGCGAAAGCTCTAGGCTAATTTCTTTGTAGCGCGCTTGCTTTACATCATCAAGATCAATGCCTGACAAACGAAAACCGCGTAATGAATTTTGAATGATTTTTTGTTGCGCCGGTTCTAATGCTGCATAAGCCTCACTTGCGGCAATTTGTTGATACGCTTTAAATAAGCCTTTATGCTGCCCCATCGCAGTAGAATAAGCACTTAATTTTGGCAAACAGGCATTATAAGCATCACGTAAGTCATCGCTATTCACTGTTGAGTTCATATGGCTCACTGGCGACCACGCTTTATTAATACAATCTTCAGCCTCCTCTAGTGGGGCGATCAGGTTGTCCCAAGTATAGACTTCATTTTCCGCAAGCAACTTTTCAACTAAAGCTTGTGCGTCCGTTAATAATTGCTCAATGGCAGGCTCAATATGCTCAGCTCTGATTTGCGAAAATAGAGGTAGTTCGGTATTACTAAGTAAAGGATTGGTCATGAGGATTACTATTTAAAATGTGTTATAAAAGTTAAGTATATACAGGAAATGATTGCTGCATCTTAGGATGCCCTAGCAGCTTCCCTACGAAAGACAGGCGGGCTATCTACACTCCCAAATAAACAAGTTGGCTAAGTTATTCAACACCTATTCCTGCGCAGGGAAAAAAATAAAAAATTAAGCAAGTATGCGCATTACATCTTTAATACGCTGATTGGCTCTATATAATATATGCAACGAAAAATCTGGGTTTAACTTACCATCCTTCAATTTAGAGTAGGCAGGAATAGTATTTATATAAGGCAAGCCACTTGCCTTTTTCGAGCCAAAGTAACTATGTAATTTTGCCAGCACCACAATATCAATTAAAGTAATATCATTGCCACTATCATAGTGCCAATCTTCAGCGTATCGTGGAATACTCACCAATCCTTCAGGAAAACCCAAAGTATGTAACATCAAAGTGCCCACTGGCGCACGCAAATAAGGCATAGCAAACTCTAGTTCTTGTACATCGGGGTATTCATCCGGATATTGTTCGGCAAAATGCAACAAAGGAATCACCCCAATATCACTGATTAGTCCTGCCAATAATGCATCATCCGGATTAATAAAACCGGTCTCTTCCGCGAGTACAAAGCTTAAACTTGAGACATACAAGCTACGACGCCATAAACTCTGCATTGCGCCCATTAGTTTTTTATCCTTGCATAGGAATAATTGCTTAAAAGCAATCCCTGTCACTAAATTCCGGGCAGACGTTAAACCTAATCTTGTTACCGCTTCCTGACAATTCGTAATCGGCGTTACTGGCGCATATAAAGAGCTGTTGGCTACTTGGATTAATTTCGCCACCATCGCAGTATCAACCTGAATGATATCAACCGCCTCTTTAGCCCCTATACCCTCATTATCTATCGCCTCTTTTAATTTAATAGCGACATCAGGCAAAGAAGGTAATACCAGCTTATTTTCTCGATAGGCTTCAGAGAAGCTATGAAAAAAACGCTGATTATTCAATTGCTCAGGCAACTCAATATCAATCAATTCGACACAATCCACTAGATTTTTATTATTTGCCGTCCAAAGTTTCGTCATCTCAGTCGGCACGACCAAAACCTTAAGCTCAGTCTTAGCA
>JAIPFI010000109.1 GCA_021736705.1 Methylococcaceae bacterium
TCATACCTAATAAAAGATAAGCGTCTCCCGGCTGCTTTAAGTCGCCCTTTTTTAATGCTTTATTGATAGCATTGATTGCATCTTGCCAACGTTCTTGCTCAACATGGATACGACCTAGTTGTAAGTAAAGCTCACCTTTATCATTTAAGGCTGACGCCTTTTCTAAGGCGGAAATGGCTTGTTGATATTCTCTTGCATTGCTCCATGCACTGGCAAGCAACTCCCAGTGATCCGAATTTTTTTTGACTCGCTGACGATCCAGTTCCTTGCTTAATAAGGTTGCTGCTTGATAGGGCTGTTTGTTATACAGGTATAAATTAAATAGTTGTAAAATTGCTGATTCGCTTTGAATATAGCCTTTTTTGTAAGCAAGGTCTTGAATAGCTAGCGCTTGTGCAAATTGATTTAATTGTTGATGTACTGTCGCGAGTTGCAACCAATAAGCTTTATTATCTGGGGTGCTGGCGACAAGTTCCTTTAAAATGTCGGCTGCTGCTGAGTAATTGCCTAATTCATAATGCAAAGCAAGGTTAAGTTGAAGCCAGCTTTCTTGTGGTTTTTTTGATTGGCGAATTGCTTGCTCTATATAAGGCAAAGCTTTGCGATATTGCTTTAATTGCGTATAAGCATTTGCCAGTAGCACTGAAACTTGTTGATCTGCATTGCTTGAATTTTTTTGTACCCAAGGCTGTAAGATATTAACGGCTTTTTGATAGTGTTCCGTCGCCATATATAACTGACCTAAATTAAGCAAGGCTTCTTGTTCCTGTGCTTCTGGTAAAGCTTGGCTAGCAAGGCATTTTTCTAATAATTTAGCCGCTTGTACATAATTATTTTCTAACGCATAAACAGAAGCCAAACTACGTAAAGCAAGCGCTTGCTCGTAACTTTTGTCTTTTAATTCGGGGATTATTTCTTCTAGTTTTTGACGTGCTTGTGAATAGGCGTGACTGTTAATCAGCGCTTCAACTTTAGTTAACTGCGTGTATAGTTGAGGAGAAATTGACCTGACTTTCTCTTCTTCCGCGTGTACTCCAGCACCAGCAATTAAGCTCAGACTAATTAAGCCAATCTTTAGGCCTTGATGCATACGTTTTTTCATCGGGACAGCTTGAATTCTAAAGTTTGCGCTGCCCGTTGCTTTTGTGCTTGGCCAGCGATAATAAGAGGTTTAAATTTCCAACGCTTAATTGCCTTTAATGCGGCATTGTCAAACACTGAACTGGGTTCTGCATTAATAACCACAGCATCTTCAACGGTTCCTTCAGCAGTGATAGTAAATTCCACTTTTACCCAGCCTTCGATACGTCGATTGGCTGCGCGCCTAGGATATTCCGGCGGAATTCGCACCAGAGGAATGACGTTGGTGCTGATGGCTATTGCTGCCGCGCTTGTTCCTGCGCTCATTTTTATGTTTTGACCGCTTAATATCGAACCGCTAAAATCGCGAGTCTGCAAGGGAATATCAAGATTTGGCATATCCATATCGGGCGCGCTGACTTTGGATACTTGGGCTGTATAAGCTTGCATTTTCGGTTGGGCTGGGCGTTCTTTAGGTTTAGGTTTGTCCGGCACATGCCTTTCTTTGGTTTGAATTTGTGATTCTTGCTTTAAACGGACAAATTCAGTTACATGTAGATTATCGGTTTTTTTTAGACTTTGCTGATTATTCATCACCATATACTGCATCCACCAAAACAGCGCAAGCGCAATCACTATTCCCGAGAATAAGGAGAGGGCAATACGGATCACTGTGACTCCGACTGCGTAGCGATAGAAGCATCCATAATCCCAGCTAAACGAATTTGATCCATGACTTGCACTAGAGCATGGGTTTTCGTTTCTCTATCCGCAGAAATCACGACTGAACCTAAGGGATTTTCTGCATGTAAACGGGCAACATTGGCGCGTACCGCACGAATATCGACTTGGCGTTTATCAATCCAGACATCACCATTAGGCTTTATGCCAATAATAATATTGCCTTGTTCTTTAGTTTCTGCTGTTTTTGCACTGGGACGATTAACGTCTATACCGGATTCTTTAACGAATGAGGCTGTAACAATAAAGAAAATTAGCATGATAAAGACAATATCAAGCATCGGTGTCATATCTATATCAGCACTTTGATCAATGGAGGAACGACTACTTCTACGGCGCATAATGAGTATCAGGTAATTAATGATATTTTAATAAATCAGCCAGATGATGCGATTCATCACTGACGCGTTCTTCGATAAGCTTGCTGAAATACAAGCCAGATATGGCAATAACCATACCTGCCATCGTGGTAATAGTGGCTTTAGAAATGCCGGACGCCATGGCGCGTGCATTACCATTGCCGGTAATGGACATAACATCAAATACGTGAATCATACCTGCAACTGTCCCTAATAAGCCGAGCATCGGACATAAAGCAATGAGTACTTTGATTATCGGGACACCTTTGTGCATTTGAATTAAGACTTCAGAAATCATTGCCTTACGAATAAATAGGGCGTACGCAGAGTTTTTATCTTCACGTTGATTCCAGCGCTCAAGGCATTGCCTGCGTATGTTTGGGTACATTTGTTTGAAAAATAACAGACGCTCAATAATTAAGCACCATAAAATGATTGCTACACCTAAAATCAGCCATAAAACATCACCTCCTGAATACAGGAAATTGTGAATATCCGTCAAAAATGTGAGTTGTTCAGACATTATTTACCTGCACGACGACTCATAATGCCGGCACTTTGTTCGTCTAAAATCTGCACTAATGTTTTACTGCGCGAAGCGAGCAAATTATGAATAAATAATAATGGCATAGCCACACTTAACCCTAACATCGTGGTGACTAAGGCTTGAGAAATACCGTTTGCCATTAATTTTGGATCCCCTGTACCAAATAAACTAATAGATTGAAACGTTGCGATCATCCCTGTTACTGTTCCCAATAAGCCTAATAAAGGCGCAACGGCCGCAAGAAGCTTTATTAAAGAAAGGCCTTTTTCTAAAGCGGGCACTTCTCGGGTAATGGCTTCATCAAGCACCAGTTCAAGGGTTTCTATATCTTGTGCTGCATTTTGTTCAGTTGCACTTAAAATTCGTCCTAGCGGATTATCATCACTTGCCGCAGGGCTGTTCATTTGTTTTTGTATTTTACTGCCGATCAGTATCAAAATACTTAAGCGTATTAAGGCATAAATAAAGCCTAAGCCTCCTAAGGCTAAAATAATATAGCCAATGACGCCACCTTGATTGATGCGCTCTTGTGCATCTGGCGTCTGAATCAGCATGCTAAGTAATACGCCACGGGTTGGATCAATAGCGATGGGTGCCTGCCCAGAAGTGACCTGGCTAAAATCTATGGCGAGATCTAAATATTTACTTTCTGGTTGACGCGCCAAGCTAACCAACATTTTTGTTTCTGGTGAATAACGTAAATACTCACCTTTTGCTATTGCGTTAAACGCACCGATACGAATCACTTCAGCTTCTTCACTATTACCATTTGCCGCTTCAATAGTGCGTTTAAAGCGAACTACTTTACCGGTTTCAGTCATTTCTTGCTGTAAGGTAAACCATAAAGTCTCTAGCTGCTCTATCGTAGGCAGGGCTTTGCTATTAGCGATGCTATTTAATTTGTCAGTACGATCTGGATATTGCGCTGAAACCAGAGAGCTTAATAGGTCTACATTTAAATCGCCTGCGGCTTGACGGGCGACACCAAATAATTCACCTAGTTCACCACTATTATCTTTAAGCTGTGTTTCTAATTTGCTGAGTAAAGCTTCATTACTCTGTAAATGATCTTTTAATTGAGTGCTCAGGCTCTCTTGTTTACTCAGTTCAGCAGTTGCGGCATTTAATAATTGTTGTTGCGCTTGTTTATCTGCAAGAAACTCAGCTTCACGCTCTCGGTTAATTTTGCGATCAATAGATTGAGCTTGTTTTACGTCACGTAAAAGCTGATCAAGGTTTTTATTTTCTGCCCAGACACTATTTGACAGTACAAAGATACATAAAAAATAAGGGATTAATCTCATTGCACTGCCTCCGTTGCTGCAGAAACAGGTAATGTTAATAGGTCGGGAGCCGCTTCTTTGCGTGCAATACGTAAGCCTTGGCGAATCGGGTTGCGATATTCATTCGCTAAAGGTTCCCAGCGCTTTTCGGTTTTATGCCAAAAGCCAGTCTCAC
Organism: Methylococcaceae bacterium; assembly: GCA_021736705.1. Taxonomy (GTDB): domain Bacteria; phylum Pseudomonadota; class Gammaproteobacteria; order Methylococcales; family Methylomonadaceae; genus Methyloprofundus. Next base: position 4,186 of record JAIPFI010000109.1, read on the forward strand.
TACCGTCAAGGCGTTGATAATACAAAGCAACGCGACCGAGGCGTAAAAAATCGACTGAACTAATTGCTCCGTTTAATTCGATATTGGCACGATAAGCCTCTATGGTGTTGCCATAATTATTTTCGATTTGATAAGCTTCAATAAGGCGACGAAATTTTTCTGAATTGCTTACGTCAGCTCGAGTCATCATGTCTTTGATGCTAGCAAGGCGTTGCTGGCGTTCTTCGGGTAAAAACGGTAAATCAAGTTGTACGAATTGCTCTAAGCTATTTTCCATATTTAAAAGCAGTGGCACAATTTCGCGCTGCGTAATCTCAATCTCTTGCAATTGCTGTTCTAAGGAGGCTTTTTCTTCTTCCTGAGAATTTAATAATTCTTTTAAATGCGCATTGTAAGTGAGCAAGGTATTTATTTGACGAGTAGCAGAGCGATATTGCTCTAACATCTTACGCGTATGATCATCCAATGTATCAATTGTCGATTGTGATTTGACTGCGTCTGCGTGAATCGCAGTTTCTGTGTTTATAGCTTGCGAAAGCGTGTCGGCATTAGCGGCTAGTGAAGATAGACTGAATGCCGTGGAAACGGCAATCAGTTGAAGCTTGCGAGATAAAGAAAGCATATAAGAGTATGACAGCTAATAAAGAAAAGTTCTGAAACTTTAGCATATTGAGAATAAAGCGCAACAGGTCATTTCACACACAAATAGAACCTGAGCGGCCTGTTATTTACGAAATAATGCCGCTCAGTTTTTATGCTGGTTTCGTTTGGAGTTATAAAGAATCGCCGATGCTGCGCTGATAAAAAGGCCACTTTTTAACGTGTAAATATTGCCTAATAGGCGATTTAATAATCGATACACACAAGGCAATAGAAAACAGACACCAGACGGCAGCAAATTCATTCGGATCAGTCGTTAAAGCATCTGACAGCACAGGGCCGATCATAAGATGAAAAAGAACAAAGCGATAAGAACCATAAAGAAATGGCATATAAAAACCCACCCAAAGATAGACAAAGCCATGTAAGCCGCCCTCAAATCCTGGCAGCCATGAGACTGGAGGAGACATAATGTCATTTAAGGGTAATTGCCATGCAATATGCCAAGCACCAGACGTTGAGCACACTTGCGTACCACAAACCGCTTCAGTACCAATAACGCATAGCCCTGCCCATGCAAATGGCATCATTTTAACGATCATAGCTAATGCAGCAACTGCGCACAAAGTGTACACCGTTGTTCTAATTTTCAGCTTAACACTTTCAGGAATAAAGTACATCGCGACCATATTAATGAAAAATGGCTGGAACGCAATATGCAGATAGCCAAAGAGCGTAAGTATCTGGTTGGTGGGCGAGTTACATTCATCAATATAAACATAAGTCGCAGCTTGTAATAATTCCATTAGCGCAAAAAAAGTTAATGGAATCCAAAGTTCTTTAGATTCTCTTTTAGAGGCAACATAGACGGCCGTTCCTAAGCCTATTGTTGCTAAAACAGCGGATGCTTCACCACTCCAACACATACCAAACCTCGAATAAATTAGTGTTATTGTTATTATTAAAAAACGAAAGGCTGAGCATTGAAAAGCGACGATATAAATCGCTTCACCCTACTCAGCCTATAAAAAACCATTAATTCTTAAGCTAATAGCTTTGCAACTCTAAGCTTGCGCAAAGTGAAAGCGCTACAAAGCATCGCCGACCGTACGCTGATAGTAAGGCCATTTCTTAACATGCAAATATTTCCGAATTGGTGATTTAATAACTGAAACGCATAAAGCAATAGAAAATAAACACCAAACCGCTGAGAATTCATTCGGATCTTCCGTCGTTATATCGGCAATCATAGGCCCGATTAAATAATGAAAGCCAACAAAGCGCCATGACCCATAAATTAGTGGCAAATAAAAGGCTATTAAAATATAAATAAAACCATGTAAACCCCATTCAAATCCCGGCAGCCAAGAAACGGGAGCGGACATAATCCCATTTAGCGGCATTTGCCAAGCAATATGCCACGCACCAGAAACGGAACAGATCTGGTCGCCACAAAAACCTTCTTGACCGATATTACATAAGCCCGCCCATGCGAATGGGAACATTTTTACAATCATAGCCAAGGCAGCAACAGCACATAAGGTATAAACCGTCGTTCTGATTTTTAGTTTAACGCTCTCGGGAATGAAATACATTGCCACCATATTGACAAAAAATGGCTGGAACGCGATGTGAAGATAACCAAACAGGGTAAGTATCTGATTTTGCGGGGAACTACAGTCATCTATATAGACGTAAGTAGCTGCTTGTAACAGCTCCATTAATGCAAAATATGTTAATGGAATCCATAATTCCTTAGATTCCCCTTTTAGTGCAACATAAGTTGCCGTTGCCAGTCCAACGGTCGCTAAAACTCCGGACGCTTCCCCACTCCAACACATACCTAAAGACCTCTAGTAAAATATTATTATTATTGTAAAAAGCCGCTAATTATACCTTATTCTATTGAGTCGAAACTTATATTGTTGTGTAATTTCGATGTTATTTTTGCGTAGAGTATTAGCCTAAAGAGCGGAAATTTAATAAAAATAGAAAATATAGAACGCATCAATTTCGGTCAAAAGCTGATTGGCACGAAGCACATGCTATAGGCTAGTTTCTGGCATTATTAACACTTCATTCCTAAGTAGACGAGAGCTGAACATCCTTCATTTCCCAGTTGATACTTTTATGGCTTGTTACTCTGGGAGTGCGGCCGACTCGCCTGCATATGCTTAATAAAAGCGGACAGAGAGAGCGTTAAACATAAAAAAAGCAGCTTATAGCTGCTTTTCAGAATGCATAGGTTATTTTTTCTGCGACTCAAAATCACGAAAATCTTTACCTGTATAAACCTGCCTCGGACGTCCAATACGTTGTCCCGGCTCTGCCATCATTTCTAACCAGTGAGATACCCAACCAGATGTACGAGCAATGGTAAACATCACAGTAAACATATCAACAGGAATATTCAAAGCTTTATAAATAATGCCTGAATAGAAATCAACATTCGGATACAGCTTTTTCTCGACAAAGTACTCGTCTTTTAATGCGTACTCTTCCAATGCTAAAGCGAGATCAAATAACGGGTCATTGCCAGGCATTTGCTCAAGAACTTCATAGCACGCTTTACGAATAATCGTGGCTCGCGGATCAAAGTTTTTATAAACCCGATGCCCGAAGCCCATTAAACGGAAAGGATCATTTTTATCTTTAGCTTTAGCTATGTATTCGGGGATTCGGTCAACTGAGCCGATTTCTTCCAACATACTTAATACTGCCTCGTTGGCTCCGCCATGAGCAGGCCCCCAAAGAGCAGCAATACCTGCTGTGATACAAGCGTAAGGATTGGCACCGGTACTGCTAGCTAGACGCACAGTAGAGGTGCTGGCATTTTGCTCATGATCTGCATGCAAGATAAATAACAGGTTCAATGCTTTAACAGCAACGGGGCTAATATAATTATCTTTATCAATATACTTCTGGGAAGGTAAAGAAAACATCATGTTAAGGAAGTTTTCACAGTAACTCAGATCTGCGCGCGGATAAACAAAGGGATAACCAATAGAATGACGATAACAAGCAGCCGCAATAACCGGCATTTTTGCTAACATGCGCATCGCTGAAATACGACGATGCTCAGGGTCATCCATGTTTAATTCGCTATGATAAAAAGCAGATAAAGAGCCGACAATTCCGACCATCATCGCCATCGGGTGAGCATCATAATGGAAACCATCAATAAAACCACGCATTGCTTCGTGAAGCATGGCGTGCTGCCCAATTTCGTGTTCAAATTCAGCTTGTTCTGTTTTATTGCCTAATTCACCATTCATCAATAAATAGGCGACTTCAAGAAATGAGCAGTTTTCTGCTAATTGGCCTATAGGGTAACCCCTATATAGCAAGACACCTTTCTCACCATCAATGTATGTAATTGCGCTTTTACAACTGGCTGTTGACATAAAACCAGGATCGTATGTAAACAGACCCATTTTTTTGTTTAGTGCGCTCACATCAATGACAGGCGTACCAATAGTTCCTCTGCGTAAAGGAAAATCAGCTTCCTTTCCCGTGGAGTTATCTTTTATGGTGAATGTGTCTTGTGTCATTGATTGTTTCCTAGTGCTTTCCCGTCAGACGGTATAGCTTATTTGCTATAACGCTTACGGAATTTATCTACACGACCCGCTGTATCAACAACGCGTTGCTTTCCTGTGTAGAATGGGTGACAAACTGAACATACCTCAATATGTAGATCTTTGCCTAAGACTGAGCCTGTAATGAACTCGTTACCACAACCGCAAGTAACGGTTATTTGTTTATATTCTGGGTGAATTTCTGGTTTCATAGTGACCTTTAATACGTCTAAAATTCGACTAACATACAATTTTGAACAGATTATAATACTTCTTTAGTGAAAAATCTGCAAGATATGAATGTGATTTAGGCTATTAGCGGATAGTCGCAGTTACTTGAGCGTAAGCTAAAATTGCTGAGATTCATTATCACGATAAGCCCGTAAATATAAAGTCATGCGTAGCGTTTAACGGCAGCGTTAAAGCCTTGAATCAAAGGTGAAACGCTCAATTATCACGTTAATTAACTTGCTCTATATCTAAGTTAAATTCTACAGATTTAGTCATAGACTCCTTGACTATGTTCGAAAATAAACTACTATCAAAGCATTAGCACCTACTTTATTAAGGAATTTTATCCATGATACTTAAAAGAAATATTGTGGCATCCAGCGCCCTTATTTTACTGCTTTCTCCACCCGCTTTTTCTAAATTGTTTGTTCTCGGCAATGGAAATAATGGCAATACTCCAGTTGTGTATCCTGTCGCGAAAGAAGATTCTGCTACCATTATTGCTGATAACGTGCCTGCCGTTCCCGTCACTGGGAATGTCACTGATAATGATAGCAACGGTACTTCTGCGGCATTAACCAGCAAGGCTACCAGCAAGTACGGCACTATTATTTTCAATGGTGACGGTAGCTTTAGCTATAGGCTTTACCTAAATGTACCTGAAATTATTGCTCTAAAGCCTGGTGATGAGCTTGTTGACAAATTTAATTATGCCTATTCAGATAATTTCGGCAATAAAGTCTTTTCTACTTTAAGTATTAGAATTATTGTCGATGGGGCAAATCAGCCTATCGCGGAAGAAGATGTTGTCACTATTGTTGCCGATAAAGTACCTGCCGCTCCAGTTACCGGAAATGTCATGACCAATGACAGGAATGGAAATTTTTCGTCCCTATCTAGCTCGCCAACCAGTAAGTATGGCTCTATTATTTTCAATAGTGACGGTAGCTTTAGCTATAGCCTTTACCCAAATGTACCTGAAATTACGTCCCTTAAACCGGGAGAGACGCTTGTTGACCGATTTAATTATGCTTACTCAAATAATTTTGGCAATAAGGTCTCTTCTGCTTTAAATATTAACATTATTGTCGATGGGGCAAATCAGCTCAGCGCGAAAGAAGATGATGTCTCCGTGATGCCCAATAAAGTATCTGAAGTCACTGGAAATGTCACAGCCAATGATAGTAATGGCTCTTTTGCTACATTAATTAGCGATCCAGCCAGTGAATACGGCACTATTATTTTTAATAATGATGGTAGTTTTACTTACAGTCTTTACTTAAATTCACCTAAAGTTATCGCTCTAAAGGCAGGCGAAATAGTCGTTGATCGATTTGATTATAGCTATTGGAATAATGCGGGTAACAATGTTGCCTCAGCTTTAAATGTTAGCATTATCGGTAATCCAGTTGACGCTAATGGTAATACCGTATTTCAGCAACCTGAAGATTCGCCTTTCGATAATGTGGATATAGAATTTAATAATCGCTCAGCGCAAGCCACTCCGGTGAATCCAGGGCATAACATTAGGGGGCATTTGTATAATTCAGGGGATAAAGACTGGTATAAGATTACCACGAAAGGTAATGAGATTGTTAACCTGCAAATGTGCCCTCCGGGAGCCACATGTTTTGGTAAAAAAAGTTGGGTCATGTATGTATTTGATAGTGCATTAATGGATAAAACCATTAAGAGAGATCTGGATGGTAATCCAATATATGATGCGCAAGGTAATTTTACTTATATACCTACAACGATAAAAATGGAAGACAGAAATTATCCATTGTCTAGGTGGATTGATGAGACAGGAAGTAATGTCGACCTAGCTGGTAATATTCTATTTCCGAGCGTTATAGATTCATCAAACCATATGTATTTGGCTTATCATGCAAACTACTTTGAGGGGGCATTAATAGGTATTGTTGATCCTTGTTATGATACTAATAACGCCGTCCAAATCGGCGTGCCTAACGACAAACCGCCTTACTATGATGTTGATGCTAATGGTCAGTCAGGAACGGGGAATGCAAAAGATGGTACCCATGATTATTTTATCGCGGTTTCATCGCCATTATTAGGCGATGATGGTAGCTGCGGCAATGGCTCTGTTGTTTTAAAGAAAGCGGGGCTTTCTGCGCTAGGCAATGAAGCGCCAACTATTAAAGCTAATGCCGATGGCACGTTTACTACTACTCCTGGCGCGGCAAAAACCTACGATACGACAATAAGCTATATCGTTTCTTCGCCTAATAGCGATGACCAATATATGATTAATATCGACACAATTAAAAAGAATGATATTTCTATCCCTCCTTTAGCTACCGCTGAAGAGCAATTTGCGATATTTGATAAAGTTAAAAAATCTTTAAACTTGCCGAAAATTCGTATAGGTGATCAACTTTTTAGTAGCGTTTTAGCGTTAAGATTAGAGATTGACGGTGATCCTTTAACGTTTTCCATTGCGGCTATTACGGCATTAACAGAAGCTACTCCTGATGCATTACAAGCAACTTATAACCC
>JAIPFI010000110.1 GCA_021736705.1 Methylococcaceae bacterium
TAGAATAGATGATGGGCATTGGCGGGCTGAAGCCGCGCCCTACCAATATATAATGTCCCGCCTTAAGTTCATAGCCCTGTTTCGGAAATAGCTAAAGCGTGTCACTCCAGTGATTTGTCCCGCTTTAAATGCGTAGCCACTCTTTTCTATTTATGACGTGCTGGGAGCGCGGGCAGCTTGCCCGCTTTGCTTAATCATACGCAGGCGAGCCGCCCGCGCTCCCAGATAAAAAACCAAAAGTGTCAACTGGAAAATGAAGGGTGCCAAGTGTTCATTTAACTTTACGTAGATACTTATCGCGCCAAGTTTCTCAAGATAAAGTCTGAGAATTTTAATATCCCCGTTTGCTCTAAACCTGAGATAGATTCATAATAAAAAATTCAGTAACAGGTACAATAGACTCCACTCTCAATTAGCACGGCCTGCTTTTAGTTAAGGGGTGCTGCTTTATAATAAAAGGGATTTACCATGTCACTTGCCATTGCCTATAGTCGCGGACGCTCAGGAATTGATGCGCCTTTAGTCACCGTAGAAGTGCATATATCCAATGGCTTACCTGTTTTAAATTTGGTCGGTTTGCCGGAAGCGGCGGTCAAAGAAAGCAAAGACCGTGTGCGTGGCGCGATTATCAATTCACATTTTGAATTTCCCATGCAACGCATCACCATTAATCTCGCCCCTGCCGATGTACCTAAAGAAGGCGGGCGCTTTGATTTGCCGATTGCGCTAGGTATTTTGGCCGCATCAGGACAAATTCCGATTGCTGAATTGGCGAAATACGAATGTATCGGTGAACTTTCATTAGGCGGTGAATTACGCAGTGTCAATGGCGTTTTGCCCGTGGCATTACAAGCACGAGAAGCGCAGCGCCCGCTGTTTTTACCCTTAGAAAATGCCCAGGAAGCCGCCTTAGTGCAACAGGCAGAATTATTTCCCGCGCAACATTTAACAGATATTTGTGCGCATTTGAATGGTTTTCATAAGTTAGCTGCAGCTATACCGACGCCCGACGCCGCTTGTAGTGATTCAGATACGCCTGACTTTTCTGATGTTCAAGGGCAGTTTCATGTAAAGCGGGCTTTAGAAATTGCAGCAACAGGCTTGCATAATATCTTAATGCTAGGTCCGCCAGGCACGGGGAAGTCGATGCTGGCTTCGCGCTTGCCGACTATTTTGCCCTTGTTATCAGAGGTGCAAGCCTTAGAAAGCGCAGCGATTGCCTCAATTTGTGGTGCGGGATTTAATTCCGCAAACTGGTTGAAGCCACCTTATCGTGCTCCGCATCACACGGCTTCTGCCCCTGCTTTGGTTGGCGGCGGCAGTAATCCGCAGCCGGGCGAAATATCATTAGCGCATAACGGGATTTTATTTTTAGACGAATTACCCGAGTTCGACAGGAAGGTATTGGAGGTTTTGCGCGAACCTTTAGAAACAGGGCATATCACTATCTCTCGTGCCACGCGGCAAGCTGATTTTCCCGCGAGATTTCTTATGATCTCAGCCATGAATCCTTGCCCCTGCGGCTATTTAGGTGACCCGTCAGGCCGTTGCCGTTGTACCTCAGAGCAAGTCTCGCGTTACCGTGCTAAAATCTCCGGCCCTTTATTAGACCGAATTGATATGCATCTCGAAGTTCCTCGCGTTTCCCACGAAGTATTACGTAAAGGCTCGGCCGAAGGCGAAGAAACCAGCGCGGTTATTCGTGCGCGTGTCATTCAAGCAAGAGCTTTGGCGGTGACGCGCTCGGGCAAAGCCAATAGTTTATTGACGGCCAAAGAAGTGAAACAAATTTGCACCTTATCCGAACAAGGACATCAATTATTAGAGCAAGCGATGAATAGCTTCGGCTTATCGCATCGCGCTTACCATCGTATATTAAAGCTGGCGCGCACTATTGCAGACTTAGCCGGCTCGAAAAATATAGAAATCCCACATTTAAGCGAAGCAATCGGCTATCGCAAATTAGATCGTCAGTCATAACCTTTACTCATGGCCACAAAATTAAATCCACAGCAGCAGACCGCTGTCAAAACGATTGATCGTCCCTTATTAGTGCTTGCCGGCGCCGGCAGTGGTAAAACGCGCGTGATTACCGAAAAAATCGCTTATTTAGTTAGACAAGGTTTACCGGCACGACATATTGCCGCTTTAACCTTTACCAATAAAGCCTCGCGAGAAATGAAGGCGCGCGTCAGTAAATTGCTCGATGACAAAGAATTGCGCGGCTTGCGGGTTTCAACTTTTCACTCATTAGGCTTAGAAATTCTGCGTAAAGAGCATAAAACCCTGCAATACAAAGCCGGAATCTCTTTATTTGATGAGCAAGATAAAATTACTCTGTTGAAAAACCTGATTACTCATAGCAGCCAAAATTACGATATTGATGCCGTCAATATTTATTCCGGCTTAATCGGGCAATGGAAAAATTCCTTTGTTACCCCTGAGCAAGCATTGAGCTTAGCCAAGGCAGAGGAGCTGGACGCAGCACAAATTTATGCGGATTATGCGCGTAGTTTAAAAGCTTATAACGCAGTCGATTTTGACGATTTGATTTTATTGCCGGTGTTATTGTTTCAACAATTTCCTGAAATCTTAGAAAAATGGCAAAACACTATCCGTTATTTATTGGTCGATGAATATCAGGATACCAATATTACCCAGTATCAATTAGTCAAATTACTGGTTGGCAAGCTGGGTAAATTTACCGTCGTGGGCGATGATGACCAATCCATTTACGCATGGCGTGGCGCGCATCCAGAAAATCTAGCGCAATTACAAAAAGATTACACGCGTCTTGAAGTGATTAAACTGGAACAAAACTATCGTTCCTATGGGCGCATTTTAAAAGTCGCCAATCAGTTAATTGCTAATAATCCGCATGCGATTGAAAAGAAATTATGGAGTGATATGGGTTATGGTGATCCCTTGCGCGTATTAGCCCATAAAAATGATCAGGAAGAAGCCAAGCAAGTGGTTGCGGAAATTGTCCACCATAAATTTAAAACCGGTGGCTGCTATGGCAACTACGCGATTTTATATCGCAGCAACCATCAATCGCGTTTATTTGAGCGTAGCTTGCGCGAACAGGATGTACCCTATTTTATTACTGGCAGCGCCTCGTTTTTTTCTTATGCAGAAATTAAAGATATTCTGAGTTATCTCAGATTGTTTGTAAATCCTGATGATGACGCCGCTTTTCTACGTGTAGTCAATACGCCGCGCCGTGAAATTGGCCCAACCACTTTGGAAAAATTGGGTGCCTATGCCAATGGCCGACATATTAGCCTGTTTAGCGCTTGCTCAGAAATGGGCTTAAAACCGCACCTTTCTGAGCAAGCGTTGGCACGTTTACAGAAATTTTGCCAATGGATCTTGAAAACCGCGGCTGAAATCCAAGGGGGTGATATTTTTGCTGTCATGCATGCCTTTATCCAGCAAATTAATTATCACCAATGGCTGCATGAAAATAGCCCCAGCCAAGCAGCAGCAGAGCGTAAAATTAAAAATGTTGATGAACTGCTCGAATGGTTGCAGCGTTTAGCGGAAAAGGTAGACGACTCAGAAAATACGTTAGAGGCCATTGTCGCTAAAATCCAATTGCTGGATATATTAGATCGTAACCAAGAGGAAGAAGCCGATAGCCAAGTCAGCTTAATGACTTTTCATGCCGCGAAAGGGCTGGAGTTTCCGCATGTATTTTTAATCGGTTTTGAAGAAGATATATTGCCCCATCAAAACAGCGTAGAAACCGGTAATATCGAAGAGGAGCGACGCCTTGCCTATGTAGGCATCACCCGCGCCCAGCATACCTGCACCTTTAGCTATTGCACACACCGTAAGCGTTATGGGGATATTATTGAAAGCGCCCCCAGTCGTTTTTTAGAAGAGCTGCCGCAAGATGAATTGGAGTGGCCGAGTAAAAAGCCCGTCGATAAAGAAGAGCAAAAAGTACGCGGTAAAGCTAATTTAGCGCATTTAAAATCGATGCTATCGTAAATCACGCCGATCAGTTAAAATAAGCAACTCAAATACGCGCCCGTAGCTCAGCTGGATAGAGTGCCACCCTCCGAAGGTGGAAGTCGGATGTTCGAATCATCTCGGGCGCGCCATTAAGTTAATCTTTCTGTAAGAGTCGCTTCTAGTCACGAATCTCACGATTTGGGTATTTTCCTTTTACAGGAGCGCGGGCAATCTGCCCGCACTGCCTGCGTCAAAAAATTCAGCCTCAACCGATTAAAACAAGGAACAACATGGACAATCTCGAACAGCAGTTTTTAAATGAGCTGGATGCTAAATTATGGAAATCAGCGGATAAACTGCGCTCTAATCTGGATGCAGCTAACTACAAACACGTTGCGCTAGGGCTTATTTTTCTTAAATATGTCTCCGATGCCTTTGAAGAACGCCAGAAAGAATTGACTGAGCTATTTCAATCCAACAGTGACGACAATATCTATTATCTGCCGCGTGAGGATTATGATAACGATGAGGCTTATCAAGCGGCGATAGCAGAAGAACTGGAACTTTTAGAATATTACCAAGAGAAAAATGTCTTCTGGGTGCCTAAAACAGGTCGTTGGGGTATGTTAAAAGATAAAGTCACGCTGCCGACGGGTAGTGTCTTGTGGCAAGATGACAACGGGCAGGATGTTAAATTGCGCTCGGTTTCATGGTTGATCGACTATGCCCTAGATGAAATCGAAAAATCCAACCCTAAACTCAAAGGCATTCTTAACCGCATCAGCCAGTATCAATTAGATAATGAAAAACTGATTGGCCTGATTAATACCTTTTCTGATACCAGCTTTAGCAATCCCGAATATAAAGGCGCAAAGCTCAGTCTACACAGCAAAGACATACTCGGTCATGTGTACGAATATTTCTTAGGCCAATTCGCACTCGCTGAAGGTAAACAAGGCGGACAATATTACACCCCAAAAAGCATCGTCACCCTGATTGTTGAATTACTGCAACCGTATCAAGGGCGGGTTTATGATCCTGCGATGGGGTCGGGTGGGTTTTTCGTTTCCAGCGAAAAATTTATCGAAGAACACGCCAAAGACCAGCATTACGACCCCGCAGAACAGAAAAAGCATATTTCCGTGTACGGGCAAGAATCCAACCCGACCACTTGGAAACTTGCCGCGATGAATATGGCGATACGCGGCATTGATTTTAATTTTGGTAAAAAGAATGCCGATACTTTTTTAGACGATCAACACGCCGATTTACGTGCAGATTTCGTCATGGCCAATCCGCCCTTTAATATGAAAGAGTGGTGGCATGAGAAGTTAGCCGACGATGTGCGCTGGCAATACGGCACACCGCCACAAGGCAATGCCAACTTTGCATGGCTGCAACACATGCTGCATCATCTTGCACCCACGGGTTCGATGGCCTTATTACTGGCCAATGGTTCAATGAGTTCCAATACCAATAATGAAGGTGAAATCCGTAAAACCCTGATTGAAGCCGATTTAATCGAAGCCATGATTGCCTTACCTGGGCAATTATTCACCAACACGCAAATCCCCGCCTGTATCTGGTTTTTAAGCAAAGATAAATCCGCCAGTAAAACCAAGCGCGATCATCGCGGCGAAACGCTGTTTATTGATGCGCGTAATTTAGGCTTTATGAAAGACCGTGTTTTGCGTGATTTTACCGCTGCCGATATTCAGCGCGTAGCCGATACCGTGCATCAGTGGCAACAAGGCAAGGATTATCAAGATCAAGCGGGCTTTTGTTTTTCTGCCAAATTGGAAGCGATTAAAAAGCATGATTATGTACTGACTCCAGGGCGCTATGTTGGGGCAGTAGAGCAAGAAGAAGACAGTGAGCCGTTTAATGAAAAAATGGCACGTCTTACCGTGCAGATAAAAACCCAGTTTGAACAAAGTGATAAGTTAGAGGCTGAGATTAAAAAGAACTTGGCGGGGTTGGGTTACGATGTCTGAATTGAACCCTTATGAGTACGTAACTGTTCCTGATGGTTGGGAATGTAAACGCCTAATCGATTGTACAGAAGACAAAAACATATCTTATGGAATTGTACAGCCAGGGCAACATGTGGATGATGGCATTCCCGTAATACGGGTGAACAACGTAAATAATGGCCAGCTTCAATTATTGGATGTATTAAAGGTTTCGCCTGAAACTGAAAGTAAATACAAGCGAACAAGGCTTAAAGGAGGAGAGGTATTGCTTACATTGGTTGGCTCTACTGGTCAGAGCTTTGTTGCCCCAAAACAACTTTCAGGGTGGAATGTACCGCGTGCAATTGCCGTAATTAGAGCCAGGGACGATGTTGGTGCCGATTGGATTAACTTATGCCTTCAATCACAGGAAACAAAACATTTTCTTGATGTAAGAGCAAATACCACTGTTCAGAAGACGCTTAACTTAAAAGATGTTCGAGATATTCCGATATTAATACCGCCACATTCTATTAAAGAATCAATAGAAAATATGGCATTGTCTTTATCAAATAAAATCGAACTCAATCGCCAAATCAACCAAACCCTAGAACAAATGGCGCAAGCCCTGTTTAAAAGCTGGTTTGTTGATTTTGATCCTGTCAAAGCGAAAATAAGCGCGAAAGACGCATGGATTAATCTACACGGAGCAATACCCGCTACCGATTCCCACGTTTACACTGACTATGCACAAAGTCTATGTGTTGCCGCGATGTCGGTTATTTCAGGTAAAACCACCGCCCAGCTTGAGGCATTCGCCACACAAAACCCTGAGCAGTACCAAAGTTTAAAAGCAACGGCTGATTTGTTTCCTGATGCGATGCAGGATAGTGAGTTGGGGGATGTACCTGAGGGGTGGGAGGTTGGTAATATTGGGGCCTTAATTAAAGCTAAAGGTGGATACGCATTCAAAAGTAAAGATTTTCAAAAAGAAGGCTTCCCAGTAATAAAGATTAAAAATATCAATATTAGTGGCGTTATAGATACGTCTAATTGTCAGTGTGTTGGTGGAGAACTTTCTGAGTCAGCCAAAAGATTTCGTTTAAATAATGGTGATATTTTAATGGCTATGACTGGCGCAACTGTTGGTAAAACAGGGGTATATGTCAGCGATGGAAGGCATGGGTATTTAAACCAACGAGTTGCAATATTCAAAACACTTATAAATGGAGTGGACTGTAATTGGTATGCCTTTAATTTACTTACTCTTCTGCCAATTTATGAACAAATTGTAAGTACAGCTCAAGGTAGTGCCCAGCCAAATATTAGTTCTAGTGGGATTGAATTAATAAAAGTAATTATTCCTGACTCTACGGTTATTCTAAAATATCAAAGCTTAATGACTTCATCTTATGTCAAATGGATGAATAACATACAGGAAAACTATGATTTAGGTGAGCTCCGCGACACCCTCTTACCCAAACTGCTTTCAGGTGAGCTGAATGTTAGCCATTGATAGCCTTGAAGATATTTCCGCCTTACAGGAAGGCATTGAAATTGAGTGTAAATTAGCACAAGGCCGAGACAGCAAAGGGTCGTTGCCCAAAGATTTCTGGGAAACCTATAGCGCCTTTGCCAATACTGTCGGCGGGGATGTTTTTTTAGGCATTAAAGAAAAAGCGCAGGGCGATTTTGAAGTGGCGGGTATTTCCAATCCACAAAAAGTCATTGATGAGTTATGGACGAATTTAAGTAATCTCGAAAAGGTCAGTGCGAATATCTTGCAGGCACAGCATGTGAATGTGCTGGTTATTGATGGGCACAATATTATTCATATCCATGTCCCGCAAGCACTCAGAACACAGCGGCCTGTTTTTATTAGAGGTAACCCTTTATTAGGCACCTATAAACGCTTAAATAGTACCGATATTAAGCAAGACAGTGAATCTGTGCGCCGTATGTTGGCTGAGCAAATTGAAGATAGCCGTGATATTAAAATTCTCACGGGTTATGCGTTGGATGATCTTTGTTTGGATACTGTTTCGGATTACCGTCATTGTTTTTCTGCTAATAAACCTAATCATCCTTGGTTGGCCTTAGATGATTTAGGCTTTCTGACCAGTTTAGGTTGCTGGCGCAAGGATCGTGAGACTCAGAAGCAAGGCTTAACCTTAGCGGGTTTATTGATGTTTGGTAATTACCCCGCCATTGTTGAGGCGCTGCCGAATTATATGTTGGATTATCAGGAGTTGCCCGCTGATACCCGTGACATTCGTTGGCTGGATCGTATCGTTCCCGATGGTATGTGGTCGGGGAATCTGTTTGATTTTTATCGCAAGGTTATCCGTAAGCTTGAGGCTGATCTTAAAGTGCCTTTTGCGATTAAAAATAATATTCGTCAAGACGATACTTTAACGCATCAAGCCGTGCGTGAAGCCTTTGTTAATTGCTTGGTGCATGCCGATTATTCGCAGCGCGCTTCTATTAAAGTAGTGAAGTCTGTTAATAGCTTTAGTTTTAGAAATCCTGGCTTAATGCGCGTGCCTATTGAAATCGCCTTACAAGGCGGTGAAAGTGATTGCCGCAATCGAACGTTGCAGCAGTTATTTTTAATGATTGGCTTGGGTGAAAAAGCAGGGTCTGGCTTGTCCAAGATTCTACAGGGATGGGAAAGTCAGCATTGGCGACAACCGATGTTGCATGAGAAATACGAACCTTCTGAGCAAACGCTGCTAGAGCTGCATACTTTAAGCTTGGTTCCTGATGATGTTCTGCATAAATTGCAGCGTCGGATTGGCAATGAAAAGTTTAATCAGTTAACAAAAAATGAAATTTTGATTTTGGTGACTGCCTTGATTGAAAATACAGTTGATCATAGTCGTATGATGTCCATCTTGAATATTCATCCGCATGATTTAACCAACTTATTTGCTAATCTGGTTGAAAAAGATTTAATTCTTCAGGAAGGCAGTGGTCGTGGCACGGTGTATTTCTTTCGACAAACTCGTTGGGCTGAAGCTATTCCTGGTTCTTGGATGGCGGCAAGAGATTTGGATTTGAACTCTGGAGGTTCGGGGGTTAGCTCTGGGGGTTCGGAGCTTAGCTCCGGAGGTTTGGTTTCACTTGCTGAGAGTATTGCTAAAAAGAAGAGAGCGCCTAAGCAGGAAGTGGAATCTGTAATTATTGCGCTTTGTACTGAAAATCCATTGCGCTTAGAAGAATTAGAAAAATTGCTCAACCGTTCCGCTGATTTTTTACGTAAAGATTATTTGAAGCCTCTTATTAAAGCTAAAAAATTGCACTTACTGTTTCCAACGACACCTAATCATCCGCAACAGGCTTATATTGCGATTAAAAGTGATAATAATGAATGAAGACCAATTAGAACAACACTGCTTAGACTGGTTTCGTGAAGGTGGCTGGGAAACCCTGTATGGGCCGGATATTGATGGGGGAATGGGCGGCTCGCCCCTTCAGGGGCAAGCTGCCCCTGCTCCCAGAGATTATCATGAGGTGGTGCTTAAATCGTATTTGGAACAGGCGATTATTCGGCTTAATCCACATCTTCCTGCCAGTAGCGTTGAACAAGTGTTAGCGCAAGTCACCAAACCCGCCAGCCTTGATTTACTGACTAATAACCGAGCCTTTCATAAGCTGTTATTAGAGGGTGTGCCAATTGTCTATAAGCAAGATGATGAGCAAATTCATGACCATGCCTTTCTCATTGATTTCCAAGATGTTTCGCAAAATCGCTTTCTGGCGGTCAATCAATTCACCATTCAAGGCAGTAAACAGCCGCGTCGCCCTGATGTTATCTGCTTTATTAATGGTTTACCGATTGCCATTTTAGAACTAAAAAGCCCTCAAGATGAGAATGCGGATATTTGGGATGCCTTTAATCAATTACAGACCTATAAAGATGAAGTAGGTGATCTATTTGCATTTAACGAAGCATTGGTGGTTAGTGATGGCTATACCGCGCGTATCGGTTCGTTAACGGCGAATCAAGAACGTTTTATGCCCTGGCGCACGATTAAAAATGAAGATGATAAACCGTTACTGGAATGGCAATTAGAAACCTTGGTGCGCGGCTTCTTCGACAGAGCATTATTGTTAGACTATATTCGCTATTTTGTGCTGTTTGAAGTCGATGGCGAACAGATTATTAAGAAGATTGCTGGGTATCATCAATTCCATGCGGTACGAGAAGCGGTGCGAGTCACGGTGATTGCTGCGCAAGCCTTAACGGGTAATGAGGTGAGCGATAAACGCGCGGCTTATAGCGACGATGTGCAGCGAGGCAGTAAAAAAGCCGGCGTGGTCTGGCATACGCAAGGCTCAGGTAAAAGTATTTCCATGTGTTGTTATGCGGGGAAATTATTACAACAAGCCGAGATGAATAACCCAACTTTGTTAATTGTCACAGATCGTAATGATTTAGATGGGCAGTTATTTGCAACCTTTAGTTGCGCACAAGAGTTATTAAAACAAGTGCCTGTGCAAGCGAATGATCGGGAGGAGTTGCGCCGTTTATTATCGGAGCGTGAATCAGGCGGAATTATTTTTACTACCGTGCAGAAATTTTCACCGATAGAAGGCGAATCGGAACACCCCATTTTGAATGCTCGGCATAATATCGTGGTCATTTCTGATGAAGCGCATCGTAGCCAATATGGGCTAAAAGCAGTGCTGACTAAAGACGGTGACTATAAATTTGGTTATGCCAAGCATATGCGCGATGCGATACCGAATGCCTCGTTTATTGGTTTTACCGGAACGCCGATTGCCTTTGATGATAAAGATACGCGCGCGGTGTTTGGCGGCTATGTGTCTATTTATGATATTCAAGATGCGGTAGATGATGGCGCAACCGTGCCGATTTATTATGAATCACGCTTGGCTAAGCTGGATTTGAATCATGCGGATATCGAGGCTTTATCCAGCCAAGTTGATGATGTCATTGAAGATGAAGAAGATGTCGGTTTACGGGAAAAAACCAAAGGTGAATGGAGTCGCTTAGAGAAACTGGTAGGTGCTGGACCGCGCTTAAAACAAGTGGCGGCTGATTTAGTCGCGCATTTTGAATCACGTAATGAAA
>JAIPFI010000111.1 GCA_021736705.1 Methylococcaceae bacterium
TGATGGGCATTGGCGGGCTGAAGCCACGCCCTTCCAATATATAATGTCCCGCCTTAAGTTCATAGCCCTGTTTCGGAAATAGCTAAAGCGTGTCACTCCAGTGATTTGTCCCGCTTTAAATGCGTAGCCCAAAGGTTTATTGCATTCAGACACATCCGCTTATCCGCATATACGTTAAGAGAGAATTATGACCATTAAAGTAGCAATCAACGGCTTTGGCCGCATGGGTAGATTGGCATTCCGCGCAGCATGGGATTGGCCAGAATTTGAAATTGTGCATATTAATGAAAAGGCCGGTGATGCAGCAACCGCAGCTCATTTACTCAATTTTGACTCCGTACATGGCCGCTGGAAACATATTGCCGAAAGCGAAAACAATCAACTTATTATCAATGGCAAGTCGATCAGCTATAGCCAAAATACAGCACTCGAAGACACCCCATGGCATGAGCTTGGCATTGATATTGTGGTCGAATGTACCGGTAAATTTAAATCTAAAGAAGCACTTGCGCCCTACCTTAAACAAGGCATCAAAAAAGTCATTGTTTCCGCACCAATAAAAGATGGCACTTTAAATATTGTTATGGGCGTTAATGATCACCTTTATGACCCTGCCACGCATCAAATAGTTACCGCCGCCTCTTGTACCACCAATTGCATTGCGCCTATCGTTAAAGTTATTCATGAGAATTTTGGCATTAAACACGGATCAATTACCACTATTCATGACATAACCAATACGCAAAGCATTCTTGACGAATATCATAAAGATTTACGCCGCGCCAGAGCCAGTGGTTTATCGCTCATTCCAACCAGCACTGGATCTGCCACAGCGATCACGGAAATTTTCCCCGAATTAAAAGGTAAATTAAATGGCATTGCCGTGCGTGTTCCTTTAGCGAACGCTTCTTTAACCGATTGTGTATTTGAAGTTGAACAAGCCGTTACCGTTGAAGCGGTTAATGCCGCATTAGAAGCTGCCGCAATGGGCGAGTTAAAAGGCATTCTAGGCTATGAAAACAAACCTTTGGTATCAGCCGATTACACTAACGACACTCACTCCAGCACAATAGATGCCTTATCAACAATGATCATCAACGGGACACAAGTAAAAATATTAGCCTGGTACGACAATGAAATAGGTTATGTGCAGCGCATGATGGAATTAACTAAAAAACTGGCACAATCACTCTAAGGACTAGCTGATGAATACGCCTGTGCAACAATATATGATCGTCACTGCAAGCTACTGGGCATTTACCCTGACCGATGGCGCACTCAGAATGCTGGTAATTTTGTATTTCCACCAGCTAGGCTACAGCCCATTACAAGTCGCTAGCTTGTTTTTGCTGTACGAATTTTGCGGCGTTATCACTAACTTAATAGGTGGGTGGCTTGCTGCGCACATGGGGCTAAATACCTCTTTGCATTTCGGCCTAACCTTACAAATTATTGCCTTATCCATGCTCTTAGTGGAACCATCACAACTCAGTGTATTTTATGTCATGGTCACTCAAGCCATTTCAGGTATCGCCAAAGACCTGAACAAAATGAGCGCCAAAAGCAGCATTAAACTATTAGTGCCCCATGATGCACAAGGCAAACTCTATCAATGGGTGGCCTTGCTCACCGGATCGAAAAACACCCTAAAAGGCGTCGGTTTTTTTCTAGGGGCAGCGATTTTAACATCATTAGGCTTTAGAGGTGCAATTGCCTCTATGGCAGCTTGCTTAATCATCGTTTCAATATTCAGCTTTTTATTACTGCAAAAAGACCTAGGCAAAACCAAGTATAAGCCCAAATTTACCGATATTTTTTCTAAAAGTGCCGCAGTTAATCGCCTATCAGCTGCACGCTTCTTTTTATTCGGCTCGCGCGATATTTGG
Organism: Methylococcaceae bacterium; assembly: GCA_021736705.1. Lineage (GTDB taxonomy): Bacteria > Pseudomonadota > Gammaproteobacteria > Methylococcales > Methylomonadaceae > Methyloprofundus. Next base: position 1,887 of record JAIPFI010000111.1, read on the forward strand.
TTTGTGATTGCCCTGCCTGTTTATCTTCAGGAACATTTACAGTGGAATCATACGGAAGTCGGCAGCTTATTAGCCGCCTGGGTAATAGGCTACGGATTCGTTCAATCAGCCGCCCCTTTAATAACAGGCATACGCAAAGGAAAAACGCCTGATGGTAAAACCGCGATGCTTTGGGCGATCTTACTCGCCACTACGCCACTCGCTATCGCAGGTTTTTTACAACAAGGCTGGCAAGCAGACAGCGTACTGGTTATTGGCTTATTAGCCTTTGGCGCAATATTCGCCGTTAATTCCGCCGTACATTCTTATCTAATCATCGCTTACGCAAAAGCAGAAGGAGTCTCTCTGGATGTCGGCTTTTATTACATGGCCAATGCCTTAGGTCGCTTAGTGGGCACCCTTTTATCGGGCTGGATTTATCAATCATTCGGCCTGATTGCCTGCCTTATTATTTCAGCTATTTTTATTGTCATGACCAGCCTCCTCTCCATAGCATTACCTCGGCATAACGAAGTCAATGCAGATAGATAAATCAGCGTAGATTATTCAAATCGCTAACGAATCCGAAAACGAAGCCTATTTAAAGGGAGCGATAAGCCGACTCAAATAAGTAAGTCATACAAAAAAAGAGAGCAAAAAGACCAAATGTAAGGCCAGCCCCCTTCCAATGAATAAAAAAATGCAAAGCGCCTAAAAACTACTCAGCCGAAGCCAGCATCACCTCAACATACTTATCCTTGCTAATTAATTTCCACGCATCTTCATAACTAATCAACGCTTCATGATGAGCACGCCAATGGGCATCAATGCCATCCCAACCATGCGTGGAAAATACATGACCACATTCAGGACACACCTTATTGGTTAGTGCCTTCCAAGTAGCATCTGACACGGCCTGCTTGTCCAGACAATGAACCCGACTCTTGTCCATATGTTTATAATAACTACTCACATGAATACAAACGCAAACCCAGAATCCGCCACCTTCTTGCTCTGTTGCAGGATAAACCTCTACTTTAGTTTTCATAAATTCGTCCTCTCGATAGTGTATCACTGATAAAAATACATCACTGCGCCTCATCAACCATACTAATAAGTTGTTGTTCAACCTGTTTAGCAATAACCGCTAATTCAGCATTATCCGAAAGAGCGACCAGCATTGCTTCAGGCTTAATTAGGCCAATTTTTATATCCCCGTTTTCGCTAAACACAGAAATACGACACGGCAACGCCATATTTAGACGCATATCCAGCGCTAAAACTTTGGCTGCCTGCTGTGGATTACAAACTTCAAACACCTTACACTGCTCAGAAAAATCAATGCCTTTATTACGTAAAGTCGCACCTAAATCATGCACATGCAATACGCCAAATTGATGATTTTTTACCGCCGCTTCCAAGTCAGTCACAACTTGCTCAAAGGATTTTTTACTTTCAACCAGATAATACATAATAGACCTCTTTTTAGTTATAGTGAAAATAAACACAGTACCGTATAACGAAGTACAAAGGTATTTAAGTTCATTACCTTTAACACTCCACTCGCGTGTTTTTAACACACTCATTGCTAGTGCGTCAAAATCACGCCTTATTTACCGACGTTTTATACCCAGTGTAAGAGTGAGCAATAAAAACCTAAGCCGACACATTGTCAATGACCAACAGAATTGAACCGCGTAACGACAATTTTTGGTCTATTTTCAAAAGTGAGACTATACTTTGCGAGGAACTCGTTTTAAACGCGGATTGATTTTTGTTAATTGCCCGATTAAGCCGTTAATATCACTTATCAGGGCAATATGACAGGATAAATTGGATAGCAGGCAAATGTGCCTGATTTTCAGGTTAATATCTAGGATAAACAAGGCAAAAAGTCAGGCTATTAATATCCTGTCAACTATGCCCGATTTGTCGGTGAATATCTGAAATATCAGGGCAAATGTGCTTGTTAATAATATAGTTAAGTTCGTTCGTTGCTGTTCCTGTGGTTGCCCTGTTTTTTCGTGGTGGCTGCAAATGTTTTTTTATTTTGTGGCGGTTATTTTTTGTCGTGCCGAGTTTCAAACTTTTGCGCGGTAAAATCGCTTATTTTTATTCGCGCAGTTGCTCTGTTTTTTCATGGCGATTGCAAGTATTTGTTTTGTTGGGTGGTTTTTGGCGTTAGACGAGTTCGTTGTTATTCGTGCGATGCGCTATTTATTTTTCCTAGCTGTTGTTGTTTTTTTATTTTGTCGCGGTTATTTTTTATCGCGGCAAGTTTGAAGCTTCTGCGCGCTCAAACCACTTAACAAAAAAATCAAGCGGACGGATAAAAGCGTCACGGTTTTTGCTATCGCAAAAAACCGCGCCCCTTTTGCCCGCCGCTTATTTAGTCGTTAGCTTTTTACCCTATTAAAACTTTGGTTATTTATTCTTAAATTCAAGATTTTCAATCAATAAAAAATAGGTTTAATTCAGTCTTCGTGTGCAATGAAAAAGTTGGTTTGTTTTCGTTGTATTTATTTTAAAGGCTTTGGCTTGTTTCAGTTTTTATAAACGGTGGTGTATGCCAAAGCTAACAAAAAAATCAAGCGGACGGTCAAAAGCGTAACATTTTTTGCGATGCAAAAAACGCGCCCCTTTTGCCCGCCGCTTATTTAGTCGTTAGAAGAAAAGGAAGATCATGCCATCGGAGCTAAAAAAGCTAGAAAGAAGACGAAAGGCTCAAAAGCACCTAGATGAAATCTCAGGTCGAGAAGAGCATGTATTAGTCGTTCACTATTCATGCGAAAGTTTCTACGACCGGCCAGAAGGTCAAACGCCGAGAGTAACTTCAATAGCAGCACGAAACTATGCAAGTGGTCAAACTGCCTCGTTTTCCATTCATAAGATAGCTGAACTAAAAAGCGTCGCGTTCGCTGATATAGATAGCGAATATGACAAGCTTGAAAAAGAAATGCTCAGAGAGTTTTTCGAATTCATGGAAAAGCATAAAAGCTACGATTGGGTTCATTGGAATATGCGGGATATCAACTATGGCTTCCCCGCGCTTGAGCACCGATATCGAGTATTAAAGGGTAAGCCAGTTGAGCTTGATGAATCACGAAAATTTGATTTATCCAGGGCATTAGTAGCAATTTTTGGTAATGGCTATATTGGCCACCCCAGGTTGGTAAAGCTGATGGAGAAAAATCATATCACCGCGTTAGATTTACTTGATGGACCAGGTGAAGCTGCGGCATTTGAAAATAAAGAATTTGTCAAACTACATCAGTCTACGCTTCGAAAAGTCGATGTTCTTGCAAATATTCTCGGTAGAGTTATCGATGACAGCATAAAAACAAACGCGACTTGGAGAGATAAGCATGGAATCCATCCTAAAATTATATTGGAGTACATTGCTAAACATTGGGTCTTGTCACTATTAGCAAGTATTGTCGGTATTGGCTCAGGTATCTATAGTATATTCTTCTAACATGCGCTTCCAGCCGACGCGCCAAAGGCGCGCGCGGCTGAAGCTTGACGTTATATGCTCAAATCGACGCGCTACCGCCTTTTTTTAATGCTACCGCAGGTGGATAGCATTTTACATTTATATCGCTAAAGGACTGTATACGATGAAGCCGTATACTGTCCTTTATACAGTCACAAACATAAAATACTATCTGGCATTCATTCAGCAGGGCGCTACAGTGATTTTGAAAGTTGTAACAAGTTTCTAAAACCCTGATAAAATCAGGAATACATGATTCATTGAAAACTGTAACAATTTTCATTGGTGAGTAATTATTACTAATTTAGTAATATTTCCTAATGAAGAAACCTTATTAAATCTAGGCTATTATTCCCTAAAAAGCCAAAAGACTTCCCCTCCCTCAGCCCTCCCAACTAAGCCTTATTCAGTCGGTTTCGTCGGGATTGAGTTATTCAGCCTTAATTTCACTGTGAGCGCAATAGTAAATGCACGCTTCGCGCTATTGCGCTCACAGTGAAAGCAAGGCAGCTTGTAGATACCCGACCGAAACCCGACCGACTAAGTACAAAGTCAGTGGAGTACCTCAAAAACCAAACATTGAAAACTGTTACGCTTTTCATATATACTCATTTGAAATATGTTACATAAATCTAAAGGGTGCTAAATATGAGGGGTGGAAAAAGAGAGGGTAGCGGAAGAAAAAAGGGAGAAGAAACTAAGGTAATGAGAATACCAACGACCTTGGTAGGTGAGGTTAATAAACTAATAGCCGCCCATAAGGACAAACCAAGCCAAGATAATAAGCCTTATGAAAAGTGTAACAAAAATCTATACCCCTTGTTGTCTAAGGAGCAGTTGCTTATCTTGCAAGAGGTTATGATAAATTGCGGTCGTGCTAAAAGTAAAACCCAAGCGCGCAAGTTGACCAGTACACCTGAAAAATGCAAGAATGAATTCCTAGAAATTGTTCATTACCTTACAGATTCGCAGTTCGAACGCTTGCAGGAGATTTCTGAGTTATACCACGTAGATTAAATACCATTACTGGCGTTTACTGTCCATTTCAATATATTTCTAAGTAACGTGATACAAAGGCGTTAGGGACGCTAAAAAAATACCACCTCAAGCACACGCCTATAACCCTACGTTCAACAGGCGGCACAAGCACCCAAGCAAAATTAAGCCGCGCCTGAGTAGTTAAGCTAAGCTTATACTTGAAAAACGCCTACCGCCTGTTAACTCTGTGTTAGGTTTTAGCTGCCATTAAACACAATGTTGTTTACAATATCTACAAAATCACATAGTATCAAACATCATATTAAAATAATTATAAAATTAAAAACAACACACTTTTGGAGAAAATCGTGGACATTTCAGCAGAGCAATACACCAACTTGCTTGGCTCAGAAACGGCTGCTTTAAACAATACAGTCTTAGCATATCGCTTAAAAGCTACAAGCCTACTATGTATTTTAGTTTTAAACTCATTCATTACCAACAGGACTTCTAAACTTTTCTTAAAACTATTACAAAAAAACAATCATGATAAAGTCATAGACCCAGATGATGTGCTATGCGAAAGGCTAGAAGAAATTCAGCAACAAATGAAAGAGAACTACTATTTGCTAGACGAATGTAAAACATCTGGGCTTTCTTACAACTTTCTTATAGATTTTTCCCAGTCTTTAATAAAGAAAACTTTTAACAACTATGGGTTAATTATTATTAATATTCAAGAACATGATGTTGATGTGGAAAATGAATATTCAGAAGCATTTACCTCTGTTGATAACCTGATGGCTCACCTTAATTCATGACAGCCATTGGAGCGGGAGGAGTTTCTATAACATCAATAAAATTTTCTTCTAAATTCCAAAAGCAATTTAAAAAGATACCTCCAGAAATAGAGAAGCTCGTTCCTGAGAAACTAAAAGATTTATTGAAAAATCCTTTTCCATCAGGACTAAAATTTGAAAAGCTTAAAGGCTGCAATAAACCTGATATTTATACCATCCATGTAACAGGAAATTATAAAATTTCAATGGAAATAGAGGGCGACACAGCAATATTACGCCGTATTGGAAATCATAATGATATTGACCGCACACCTTAGCTATAGTCTTTTTATCAAATAAGCATAATAAGTTGCTGTGTAAAAAAAACTAACAAAAAAATCAAGCTGATGGGCAAAAGCGTAAAGTTTTTTGCGATGCAAAAAAAGCGCCCCTTTTGCCCGCCGCTTATTTAGTCGTTAGGCACGCAGGGTAAGTAAAAATTATGGGAAATAAAGCTTATAAATATGCAGGGGCAGATGTGATAAGCAAGGTCTTCTCACAAGAAGGCTATTGTAATTTCAAGTGCTCATACCCCAAAGATTTTAATGACCCTTATGAGTTATTTCTAACTATCGACTATAATCAAGAACCAGGTGTTTTGGCTTATTACCATGAAACTATTGGAAAGCTTCCTCAACTAGCAACTACATGTTTTTCTAAATCACCTGATGTAATACCCATGTGGGCGCACTATGCGCATAATCACCAAGGAGTAGTCATTGAGGTAGACGAAGAGATATTATCTGAATTTCTTCCTGAAGTTCGATTTGGAGATATTGATTATCTTGATGAACCAGATGAATCTATATTAGAGGTTCTACAGCGAGCACATGCAACGTGTAAAGCACGCCATGTTTATTTCTTACAGAATGCTGTGTTTAGTGCTGCATACTATACAAAAAATACATGCTGGAGTTACGAGGAAGAAAAAAGATTGGTAGTAGCACCAGAAGATTGCATCGAATTAAATGAGTTACTACTAATTCAGCTACCTACTGAATGTATAACAGCATTAATTGTAGGTCATCAATCAACTTCTAATACCAAAGAAAGTATAAAAGATCTTTCTAAGAAACTAGAATGCTCATATTATGAAATGCATATAGGGCGGAGCAATCCAGTCCCCTATTTTTCTAACGATGAAAAAGCTACTTACACATTTAATGGTAGTAGTATTGCAAGGAATATAAAAAACTGCCGAAGTTGCAATGAACCAATTCATGAAACTAACAATTTATGCCCATGGTGTTCTATTGAGCATACTCATAAGACTGAAGCAGCAATTAGGAACCCTATGCGGATGATGGACAACATAGGTATGTTAGAAAGATATTACCGAGAAGCTAATGAAATCGGTAGAGGGGTTAAAAAATAGTGCCTACACTAAGGGTGTCAGGTCTTGCCTTTTGCCTTTGATGCGTATAGGATGTATCTATGGCTAGACCGATAAGAATAGAATTTCCAGGGGCGTTGTATCATGTAACCTCAAGAGGCGACCGACAAGAAGATATTTATTTGGATAATGAAGACCGATTAAGTTTTTTATCATTATTGTCTCAAGTATCAAAAGACTACAATTGGCTTGTTCACGCTTATTGTCTTATGGATAATCATTATCACTTATTGGTTGAGACCCCCGATGGAAATTTAAGCAAAGGGATGCGACAACTTAATGGGGTGTATACACAAATAAGCAATCGACACCATGGAAGAGTCGGTCATGTTTTTCAAGGGCGTTATAAAGCTATATTGGTTGAAAAAGAAGCTTACTTACTTGAATTAGCCCGCTATATTGTATTGAACCCGGCTAGGGCAAGAATGGTAAGAGAAGCGAAGGATTGGCCATGGAGCAGTTATCAGCAAACAGCCGGAATAAAAACAGTTAATTCATGGCTAACAATAGAATGGATACTGTCAGCTTTTGGTAAGAATTTAGGCACTGCACAAAGAAAATACCGTCAGTTTGTCTCAGAAGGAAAAAATCAGCCTTCGCCTTGGGAATCATTGCAAAATCAGGTGTTTTTAGGTAGCGAGGCGTATGTAAAAGAAATATTCAAAAAAATTGATTTAAAACAAGATTTAAGTGAAATTCCAAAGTCACAACGAAGAGAAAAAGCCAAACCTTTATTGTGGTATGCAGAAAAATCAGAGACAAGAAATGAGGCTATAAAATTAGCCTATGCAAGTGGAGGGTATAGTATGAAAGAGATAGGAGATTACTATCATTTGCATTATTCGAGAGTGAGTCGAATTATTGCGCAGCAAAGAAAGGCAAAAGGCAAGACCTGACACATTTCTGCACATATACAAGAGGCTTGTGATGCTATGGGCGTTGGTTTATCAGCGATGCGTCGCTGGGTTAAATAGTTAAAAGCAGAGCGCACTGGCATCACGCCCGAAGGCAGTAAAGCTATCACGCCTGATCAACAAACGATTCAGGCGTTAGAGGCTCAAATAAAGAAACTGGAAAGGGAGAAAAGTATTTTAAAAAAGGCTTCAGCTCTCTTAATGTCGGAAGCGTATCAATTTTAGCCCTAATTGATGAATTAAGAGAGCTCTATAAACAACGTGAATTACTGGAAGTCTTTGAAATGAGCCGTAGTACTTATAATTATCATCGACAGCACGCAAATCGTGTAGATCCTGAGCGAGAACGGCTAAAAGCTAAAGTCATTGAACTTCACGAAGCCAGCAGAAACGCCGCAGGCAGCAGGACGCTCTCTGCTCAATTAAAGCAACAAGGTGAATCGGTTGGAAGATATAAGACACGTCGCTTAATGAAAGAAGCAGGGCTACAAAGCAAGCAACCTGGTGCACATCGTTATAAAATTGCAGATAAAGCATCGAGTATTGCAGAAAATCATTTAAATCGTGAGTTTACGGTAGAGAAAAGCAATCAAGTTTGGTGTGGTGATGTCACCTATGTTTGGGCAGGTACGGAATGGTTATACCTTGCGTTAGTCGTTGATTTATATGCACGCCGTATCATTGGCTGGGCATGCTCCAGGAGCCCAGATACGGTATTAACCGCACAGGCTTTAACGCTTGCGTATGCCATAAGAGGAGAGCCTAAAAATGTGATGTTTCATTCCGACCAAGGCTGCCATTACACCAGTAAAGCTTTTCAACAACAATTGGCGAAATATGAGATAAAGCAAAGCATGAGCCGCCGTGGCAATTGTTGGGACAACGCCCCTATGGAGCGCTGTTTTAGAAGTTATAAGTCTGAATGGATGCCGAGCACATATTATGACTCTTATGAGGAAGCAGAGAAAGATATCATGCAGTATATCAAGTACTATAATGGTTCTAGACTGCATAGCTACAACGGCTACTTAACACCCATTCAGGCTGAGAGAAAAGTTGCATAAAAAAACCGATTGTTTTGTACGAAATTACTTGACCACTACACGGATACGGTGCTTGAAGTTGGCTAGACTTTTCGGACTCCAAACAATCTTCTTGCCTTTAAAAGCAAAACCAAGAAAGTTAAGCTGTTTGCTACTGACCACTTGGCTTTTCTCTGTGTTGATAGGAAGTTTTAACGTTTCCAGATAAGCGGTGACTTCGGCTTTGATTCGTTCTCCTTCTTGCA
>JAIPFI010000001.1 GCA_021736705.1 Methylococcaceae bacterium
AACGAGTTCGATTGCCGATGCTACTAGAAAGTCGGAGTTTGAATTTATCTAATACGGTTGCTGTAACCGTATACGAAGCTTGGCGGCAAATTGGGTTCGCCGGACAAGGATAGATCAGCTTAGCGACGAAGAATGCTATGACTGTCTTGATCATGATCAAGGCTTGCTAAGCTAATATCCTCATCAGCCCCAGAAAAATCAGTTGGTGAACCCAATTTGATCATTAAGCGTACTTCGTTTTTAGAGTCAGCGGAATTAATGGCATCATCATAGCTTATTTTGCCTTGGGTATATAAATCAAATAAGGCTTGGTCAAAGGTCTGCATGCCCAGTTCTCGTGAATTTTGCATCAGTTCCTTTAATTTATGTACGTCGCCTTTACGAATCAAGTCAGATACTAATGGCGTGCCTAATAAAATTTCTATCGCTGGATAACGACCTTTTCCATCGATTCTGGAAACTAATTGTTGGGCAATAATACCTTTTAAATTTAGTGATAAATCCATAAAAACTTGCCTGTGCATATCTTCTGGGAAGAAATGTAGGATGCGGTCGATGGCTTGATTGGCGTTATTGGCATGTAAAGTTGCAAGACACAAATGACCTGTTTCCGCGAAAGCAAGAGCGTGCTGCATCGTTTCACGGCTGCGGATTTCCCCGATAAGAATGACGTCTGGCGCCTGACGCAAAGTGTTTTTTAGTGCGACCTCATAAGACTCGGTATCCATCCCGACTTCTCGTTGCGTAATAATACAGCCTAAATGTGGATGAACAAACTCAATCGGGTCTTCGATGGTAATAATATGCCCTGTGCTATGCTCATTACGATATTTAATTAAAGAGGCAAGTGAAGTCGATTTACCTGTGCCTGTTGCTCCGACAAATAAAACTAAGCCGCGCTTTGCCATTATTACCTCTTTCAGAATGTCGGGTAGGTGCAGGCTTTCAGAGTCAGGTATATTGGTTTCTATGCGGCGCAAAACCATGCCGGCAGCGTCTCTTTGAGTGAAAGCACTGACTCGGAAGCGGCCTAAACTTTGGCGGCTAATAGCGAAATTACATTCTTTTGTGTTATCAAAATCATCACGTTGACGTTGAGTCATGATGCTTTTGACTATTTTTAGTGCTTGTTCTTCTGTGAGTTTGGTTTTGGATACATCCGTTAGAGAGCCATTGATCTTTAATGTTGGAGGCCGCCCTGCGGTAATGAATAAGTCAGATGCTTTTTCTTGACACATCAATACCAGTAGTTTATCAAAATCCATGCGGATCTCCGTGGTTTAGTTACGATTAAAGTTAACGGAATAAGTCTTTACTAACCGCTTTACCTTGAGCGGCTTTGGAGGTAATTTTTCCTGCGTCAACGAACTCTTTAAGGTTTTGGTCTAATGTCTGCATGCCGTCACGGCGACCGGTTTGAATGGCAGAGTACATTTGTGCTACTTTTGCTTCACGTATTAAGTTACGAATAGCGGGGGTGCCGACCATAATTTCATGCGCAGCAATACGCCCCCCTCCGACTTTTTTGAGTAAAGTTTGAGAAATGACAGCTTGTAATGACTCAGAAAGCATGGAGCGTATCATATCTTTTTCGGCAGATGGAAATACGTCAATAATACGGTCAATGGTTTTTGCGGCTGAAGTGGTGTGCAATGTACCAAAGACTAAATGTCCAGTTTCAGCGGCCGTGAGAGCAAGGCGAATGGTTTCTAAGTCACGCATCTCACCGACTAAAATAATATCGGGATCTTCCCGTAACGCTGAACGTAAGGCGTTATTAAAGCTTTGTGTGTCTCTATGAACTTCTCGCTGGTTGATGAGTGATTTTTGGCTGGTGTGGACGAATTCTATCGGATCTTCAACAGTTAAAATATGTTCGTAGCGAGTTTGGTTAATATGGTCGACCATCGCTGCAAGAGTTGTTGATTTTCCCGAGCCAGTTGGTCCTGTAACGAGGACTAAGCCGCGCGATTTTTCAGTTAATTCAGCAAAAAATTTAGGTGCATTTAAGTCTTCGAGGGATAAAATATCTGAAGGAATGGTTCTGAAAACTGCTGCCGCCCCGCGCTCCTGATTGAATGCATTGACACGAAAGCGAGCTAAGCCTGGCAGGGAAAAAGAGAAATCAGTTTCAAAAAATTCTTCATAATCACGACGTTGTTTATCATTCATTATGTCGTAAATTAAGGCATGGACTTCTTTATGGTCAAAGGCATCTATATTAACTCGACGAATATCACCATCGACCCGAATCATTGGAGGCAAGCCAGCTGACAGATGTAAATCTGAGGCTTTGTTTTTAACAGAAAACGCGAGTAATTCAGCAATATCCATAAAGGCTCCTTGCGAGCAGGGAATAATATATAAAGAGATTAGCTATACCTTAGCTTATGTCTTTAGTTTTTTAAAGTAGTAGTGTCTAATAATGCTAACTAATTTTATCATGTCTTCGATTAATGACCTTAATAGCTAGAAAATTATCCGCAATTCTTCAACAAATTCGTACGGCTGAGTGGCAAGCGCAACGTAAAGGTCATTCGGTAGAATTGTTGGCGGTGAGTAAAACTAAACCAACTATTGACTTGATTCAAGCTTATCAAGCTGGGCAGCGTCATTTTGGCGAGAGTTATTTGCAAGAGGCGCTATTTAAGCAGAAAGAATTATCCTGTTATCAGATTACATGGCACTTTATTGGCCCTATACAGTCGAATAAAACACGACCTATTGCTGAACATTTCTCTTGGGTGCATAGTGTTGATAGGTTAAAAATTGCCCAGCGGTTAAGTGAACAACGCCCCGCGCATTTGTCGCCATTAAATGTTTGTATTCAAGTTAATATTAGCAATGAAGCCACTAAGTCGGGATTTTCTTTGTTAGAATTACCTGAAGTTATTGGAAAAATTAGTTGTTTGCCAAATATTAAACTGCGTGGAGTGATGGCTATTCCTCGACCAGAAACTGATTTTTCTTTGCAAAAAGCACCTTATCGACAATTATATCAAGCGGTAAAGGCGCTCAAGAAACCGGAGTTAGATACTTTTTCTTTTGGTATGACAGGAGATTTAAGCGCGGCGATTGCAGAAGGAGCGACTATTGTTAGAGTAGGTACTGCGCTTTTTGGTGTGCGAAATTAAATAAACAACTTATTGAGGTTCAGGTTAGGAATGTGCATGAAATAATGTCTTCATCTTAGGAGCGCAGGCAGCTTGCCTGCGAAAGGCAGACGAGCCGCCTGCGCTCCCACAAAAAATTAGTTGTCGAAGTTATTTTGTGCTCATTCCTTAGCTAAAAAGAGCCTAAAAAGATCTATGCACCATACTAAAACGCTAATGAGGTGTTATTTATGCCAGTTTTAAACCGTATTTTCTTAATAAAAGCACATATGATTGTTGCCGCTTTTATCTTGCCTGTTGCGCTTATGTTTTTTATCACGGGCGGACTTTATACCTGGGGCGTAACAGGTGGCTATGTGAGTGACACGTATACTTTGCCACTTAAGCAAACCATGCCGCAAAATAAAGAATGGCTTACTGAAAAAGTAGTTAATGAACTTACGCAACGTTCTATTGCCTTGCCATCAGGGGAGGCAAAAGTCAAAACTGCCGGAAATTCTTTTTATTTTGAGTGGACGGGATCTGCGGTTGATGTGCTGTTAGAGCCCAGCGTTAAGCCACTTGAAGCTAAATTAACCATAAAGCAAACTACTTTGCATCGTTTTTTTGTGCAATTACATAAAGCTAAAGGCGGTGAGGCATTTAAAGTCTATGCCGCTCTATTAGTGGTTTGTTTGGTGTTTTTGTTTGTTTCTGGCGTCACCATGGCTTGGCAAATGGTTAAATATCGACCCTTGCTTTTAAGTTCTGCTTGCTCAGGGCTGTTATTGTTTATTTTCTTGGCGAGTATTAGTTAAGTTCAGTGTCGTCATATTCCTGTCATATTCTTCCCTTTACAATAGCGGCTATATAATTTGACATTTCATTGGAGCCTTTATTGTGAAAAAAATCCCTTTTCTAGTTGCTATACTTTCTTTGTTGTTAGCTTCATGTGCAACGACTATACCTAAACAAGCCGCAGAAAAAGCCGTCGTAGCGCCAGTCACCATTCCAACAGTGCTAGCCTACAATGTAAATGACTATTATCTAGTATATCAAGATGAGCGGATTTATGTATTTGACGACTTTAAAGTGTATCAAGAGTTTCTTGATCTTGGCGAAACGACCTTTCGTTTTACTCGTGTAGGTGCTGGCCCTAAAGGAGAAACAGTGGTTTTTGGTTTGCGTAAAGTAGATGCAAAAAAACCTAATGAAAGTGGCGTGGTTAATTTATATGACGGCAAAGCTGAAGGGATAGCTGTTGGCTTTTACGGTGAAGTTGTTGTCGATGGCCGTGTTTATGTCTTTAGTGAGTGGGCTGATTTACAATCATTCGTAAAAGTAGGTGAAGCAACATTCCGTTACACTGATATTGGTGCAGGTTCAAAAGGTGAAACACTTGTTTACGTGCTAAATAAGAGCAATAAAAAGAAAAAACCAGTTGAATTAATGGCGGCATATAAAGCTAAACATAGGTAAATTTGCTATGTTTTAGTTAAAAAAGGGGGCTTTAAGCCCCCTTTTTTGTGCCTTTTTTAGGGTCAGTTTTCACGCTTATTATTCGGGGGTGCTTTGAGTTGCCCTATAAATCAGCGATAATCTATGCTTTTATGATATAGATAGGCGAAAATATGAGCGGATATGTAACGAGTAAAAAGGTCAGATATATTACCTCGGTGATTTTTGTGCTATTTATGATTTTTATCGTCGGTGGTTCTTATCTAGCTCAGCAAGAGCAAGCCGCCTCTGAAAGTACTTCAGCCTCTTAATTATCTACTTATGTCTAAAAAACTGCTGTTAATTGATGGCTCGTCATTTTTATTTCGCGCTTATCATGCCGTGCCCCCTTTAAGTAATGCTGAAGGTATGCCAACTAACGCTATTTTTGGCGTAGCGAATATGCTGCGTCGATTAATTAGCGATCATAAAACTGATTATTTTACGGTTGTATTTGATGCGCCTGGCGGTTCATTTAGAAATGAGCTGTACAGCGAATATAAATCTCATCGACCACCCATGCCTGATGACCTAAGAGTGCAAATTCAGCCATTACATGACTTGATTCGGGCGATGGGTTTGCCTTTGATTATGGAGTCGGGCGTAGAGGCCGATGATGTGATTGGTGCCTTAACTCATTTAGCCGTAGACGCAGGTTTTCAGGTGATTATCTCTACTGGCGATAAAGATATGGCACAACTGGTTACCGATCAGGTTACGCTAGAAAATACGATGTCAAATACAGTCACGGACGTGCAGGGAGTGATTGATAAATTTGGCGTAACACCTGCACAGATTATCGATTATCTCGCTTTAATGGGCGATAGTGCGGATAACATTCCTGGTGTAGCGAAAGTGGGGCCGAAAACAGCGGCAAAATGGTTGGCTCAGTATCAAACCTTAGAGAATCTGATGGTAAATGCCGATGAGATTAAAGGTAAAATCGGTGAAAATTTGCGTGCCAGCCTTGGCGACCTGCCCTTATCGAAACAATTAACAACTATTAAATGCGATTTGGATTTACCGTACCATATGGATGACTTGCGTTGTACCCCAGAGGACAAGCAATTATTGCAAGAGCAGCTAGAAAATCTAGGTTTCAATGCTTGGTCGAAAAGTCTGAAAAATACGCCTTTTGTGGCACATATGCCATCAACGCCTAGGGTTATGGAGGAAGCGCTTGTCGCTGAGGGCGTTGAATATGAAATGATTGTCACCATGGCGGCGTTTAATCATTGGTTATATAAATTAAAAACGGCTGAATTATTCGCCTTCGACACTGAAACAACCAGCATTGATTACACCGCAGCGGAAATTGTTGGTGTCTCGTTTGCCGTTATTGTCGGAGAGGCGGCGTACATACCTTTAGCGCATGATTATCCTGGCGTTCCTGAGCAATTATCGCGCACTGAAATTTTGCAGGCATTAAAGCCTTTATTGGAAGATCCTACGCATAAGAAAGTCGGCCAGAATTTAAAATACGATGCTAATGTTTTGGCTAATTATGCCATTGAATTACGCGGCATAGCGCAAGATACCATGCTCGAATCTTACGTTATCGATAGCACGCGTACTAAGCATAATATGGATGATTTAGCGAAAGTGTATCTGAATCGTAACACCATTCATTATGAGGATGTGACAGGCAAAGGAGCAAAACAAATTGGCTTTGCTGAAGTTCCGATTGAGCAAGCGGCACAATATGCGGCAGAAGATGCCGATATTACTTTGGCTCTACATCAGGTTTTAGCGCCTAAGTTAGCCGAACATGAAAAGCTGCTTGCATTGTATGAAAATATAGAAATACCGGTATTAAGCGTACTCTCACGTATGGAGCGGACTGGCGTTTTAATTGATAGTGATATGTTGGCGCAGCAAAGCATGGAATTGGCCAATCATATTATGGCGATAGAGCAACAAGCGCATGAGATGGCGGGGCAAAGTTTTAATATTGCTTCACCTAAACAAATTCAAGAAATTTTATATGATAAATTAAACCTGCCCGTTTTAAAGAAAACCCCCAAAGGCCAACCTTCTACTGCAGAGTCCGTTTTGCAGGAGTTAGCGGAAGATTACCCTTTGCCAGCATTGATTTTAAAACATCGCAGTATGAGCAAGTTAAAGTCGACTTATACTGATAAATTGCCGCTACAAATTAGCCCAAAAACGGGGCGTGTGCATACTTCATATCATCAGGCCGTTGCCGCAACAGGGCGATTGTCGTCGTCGAATCCTAATTTACAAAATATTCCTGTACGTAGCGCGGAAGGGCGCAAGATTCGCCAAGCTTTTATTGCACCTGCGGGCTATAAAATTGTCGCGGCTGATTATTCGCAAATTGAATTGCGCATTATGGCGCATTTATCCGGCGATGAAGGTTTATTGGATGCGTTTGCGAAAGGTGAGGATATTCATAAGGCAACGGCCGCCGATGTTTTTGGCGTTAGTATTGATCAAGTAACTAATGATTTACGTCGTTCTGCTAAAGCGATTAATTTTGGTTTAATTTATGGTATGTCCGCTTTTGGTCTAGCTAAGCAGTTAGGTTTGGGGCGTAACCAAGCACAAGAATATATTGATTTATATTTTTCTCGTTATCCACGGGTTAAACAGTATATGGACGATACGCGCGAATTAGCGAAACAGCAGGGTTATGTTGAAACCTTATTAGGGCGCCGCTTATATTTACCTGAAATCCATTCTAAAAATGCCGCTAGACGGCAATATGCCGAAAGAACAGCGATTAATGCCCCTATGCAAGGTACGGCAGCGGATATTATTAAGCTAGCTATGATCGCGACCGATCAATGGATACAAGATGATCAGCCAGATATTAAAATGATTATGCAAGTGCATGATGAATTGGTGTTTGAAATAGCGGAAGCTAAGGTTGATGAATATAGCGCTAATATTAGGCAATTAATGAGCGCGGCAACAGTACTGGATGTACCTTTAGTCGTCGATATAGGTGTGGGTATCAATTGGGATGAGGCGCATTAGAGCGGTTTTTTATGTCCACGGTATACCTTGATGACTGACGCAGAAGCAAAATTTATTACGTATGTTGAGCGCATGCCGGCTTTTCCTAAAAGTGTACATAAAGTGATACAGCTGGCCGCAAATGTTGATTCGTCGGCAAAAGATATGGTGGCGGTGATCGAAAGTGATCCGGTTATGACGATTAAAATTTTAAAAGTAATTAATTCTGCTTTTTATAGTTTGCCGCAAAAAATTACCTCTATTCAACGTGCTTTAGTGCATATCGGCATGAACACTATTAAAAATCTCGCTTTAAGTGTTGCTGCGATTGGGGTTTTAAACCCCCATAATAAAGCGGAATTTGATACCGGCTTGTTTTTGGAGCACTCTTTGGCCGTCGCCGTGTTAAGTAAAAAACTCGCAGAACGAATGGGCGTACCTTTGATGTACAGCAGTGATTATTTTGTCGCTGGGCTATTGCATGATTTTGGCAAAATTGTTTTCGCAGAATTTATGCCTCATGAGTTTAAATTGGCATTACAGCAAAGTAAAGAGCATCAGATTGATTTGCATTTAGCAGAGCTTGAAATTATGGGTATTAATCATGCTCAAGCCGGGCGGATGTTGGCATTGAAATGGGAGCTTGCAGAGAATTTGGCTAATGCTATTGATTTGCATCATAGTGTTGCTCAAGGTGATTTATTGGTCAACTGTGTGTTTGCGGCTAATCAAATAGCTAAAAAATGTCACATAGGGAGCGCGGGCAATCCGATTATAGATGCTTTGCCGGCAGAATTAATCAGCCTATTTGGCATGTCTTTGGATGAATTGATTATTAGTTTAGGTGATATGTCGCTTATTAAAGCTGAAGTGCAACAATTTATGCAGGCATAAGACGGTGAAATTTAAGTTTTGGGGTGTGCGGGGATCAATTCCAACGCCAGGCGCGCAGACAAATAAATATGGAGGTAATACGACGTGCATTGAAATTAGGACGGCTAATGATGATCTAATCATTTTTGATGCAGGGACGGGTATTCATCAATTAATGCAAACGCTTTTACCCCAAATGCCTATTGATGCACATATTTTGATTACGCATACGCACTGGGATCATATTCATGGATTACCTTTTTGTATGCCGATTTATATTCCGGGTAATAAATTAACGATTTATGGCGGCCAAGATTTAAAAACAGGCGAGGGTATTGAGCGCGCCTTAAAAGTGCAAATGCAGCATTCCTTTTTTCCTATAGCGGAGTCTGAGCTAAAAGCAGAGGTGAGTTATAAAACCGTAAAAGTAGGGGAAAAGTTTTTCATTGCAGATGCTACGATTACGCCCGTGTTGCTCAATCACCCGGTTATAAATTTTGGTTATCGTATTGATTGTGATGGCAAGTCCTTGTTTTTTACTGGCGATTATGAGCAACAAGTTAATATTTATACACCTGAAGACAGAGAATATTTGGAGTTTGAGCAGATGATTGAGGCGTATGTCGATTCGCTGGTGAGTATTATACGCGATGTTGATGTGTTAATTATAGACAGCTCTTTTACTGATCAAGAATACCAGCATAAAAAGAATTGGGGGCACGGTACTTATACTGCCGCGATAAAGTTGGCGGAAAAAGTCGGTGCGAAGAAATTATTTTTTACCCACCATGAGCCAACACGCTCTGATGCGGCGCTTGATGCAATTTATGAGGAATTGTTGAAAAATAATCAAGAGTTAGTCTGTGAGCTATTTGTCGCTCAGGAAGGATTGGAAGTCAAATTATAAGGAAATGGACAATGATTTGCATCCATGTAGCACCATCACTATATTTCCGAAATGATTTGCGGGAATATAGCGATGGGTGTGGCGATAAAAATGGATTGCATGGCGCGGTTTGTTTATATCTCTATTTCTGGCGATATTCCTTTGCTAGCCTCGTTATCAGGGGCTTGAAACCAGTCATCTAAACGCTGATGAATCTCATCGACCCCGTTCTTTTTTAAAGCAGAAAACAATTGCAGTGAAACGGGCATATCCAGGTCTTTTAATTCGCGTTGTACTGCCAATAAGGTGTTTTTTGCAGCACCATGATTCAGTTTGTCAGCTTTGGTCAGTAAAATATGCAGTGGCTTGTTACTGTAGTTGCACCATGTGATCATTTGCCAGTCAAATTCGGTTAAGGGGTGACGAATATCCATGACTAAAATAATGCCATATAAAGACCGACGGTCGCTTAAATACTCCTCCATTAAGAGTTGCCACTTCTTTTTGACTGCGACAGGGACTTTAGCGTAGCCGTAGCCAGGTAAATCAACCAAACGGTGCTGTTCATTGAGTGTGAAAAAATTAAGTAACTGTGTACGCCCCGGTGTTTTACTGATTCGAGCCAATGCTTTTTGGTTGGTTAAGGTATTTAAAGCGCTCGATTTTCCTGCATTAGAACGACCTGCAAAAGCAACTTCCCGCCCCGTATCGACCGGTGTTGACTTTAATTCGGGGGCGCTAAGAAGGAATTTAGCCTGATAGTAGAGAGAGTTCATACTTATCTCGTGTAGAGGGTTTAATTAAATTAGAGTAGAATTTAAACTAGTATTGTACATAAGATTACCTTATGTTTATTTTATTCCGAAAAGGGGAATCTAATGAAGAAAAGTCTATTGGCGTTGTCGGTATCAATTGCTTTGCTAAATATCTCGGGTATCGCGCAAGCTAAAACTGATCTTACCGCGGCAACTAATATTTCTGCTGGAAAGACTAAAAGTGCCTCTTGCGCAGGCTGTCATGGTGAAGATGGTAATAGTATAATGCCGCTCTTTCCCAAACTGGCTGACCAGAATGAAGAATATTTAATCAAGCAAATGCAGGCATTTAAAGACGGTACACGGACAGACGCCACAATGAGCGGTATGGTGGCTGGCTTGAATCTTCAGGATATGCAAGATATTGCTGCTTTTTATGAGAAACAAAAAGTAACTAAAAACACCTTGCCGCCGATTGAGTCGAATGATGAGGGGATGACTGCCGAAGCATCAAGTGAACTTTCAGACGCGGAAGCTTTAGCTTCAGCCGAAGAAAAAGCGGCAGCCAATAAGCAAGCCGCACAAGAGCAGCAAGATGCATTGTTAGCGCTAGGTTATGATGTTTATCGTAATGGTGATTTAGAGCGTGAAATATCCGCGTGTATTGCTTGTCATGGTCCTAATGGTGAAGGTAATAAGCCAGCTTCTTTTCCATCATTACAAGGACAGCATGCCGATTATTTAATTAAAACCTTAACGGATTTTAAAAATAATGTACGCAGCAATAACCCTGACAACATGATGCATATGATCGCTCATAAAATGTCTGAAGAAGAAATAAAAGCCATTGCGTATTATGTGTCAGTAATGAAAGGTAATTAAGCACAAATTTTACGAAAAAAGGATATAAAAATGTTAAAGAAAATAATGAAAGCAGGATTTTCAGTCAGCTTGTTTATGTTTGCCTGTTTAAGTTTTGCTGCGGGTCAGGGGTATGAAAATTTAAAAGCTGCACAGCCAACTCAAGACCCCGATAAAGTCGAAGTGATTGAATTCTTTTGGTATGGTTGCCCACATTGTTATCAATTTGAGCCGGAAATTGTCGCATGGAAAGCGACGCTACCTAAAAATGTTAGCTTTATCCGTCAACCGGCGGTATTTAATGAGCTTTGGGGGAAGCATGCTAAAGCTTTTTTTACTGCTGAAGTTTTAGGTGTAGCGGATAAAGTGCATGCCGATTTTTTCCATGCCATACAGGTTAAGCAAGAAAAATTAAGCAGCGAAGAGGATTTAGCCGCTTTTTTTGTTGCTCATGGGATAGATGAAGTAGCATTTCACGATGCTTATAACTCTTTTATTGTTGATACTAAAATGCGTCAAGCGAAAGCCATGGGGCCACGTTACGGTATCACCGGTGTTCCTGCCTTAGTAGTTAATGGCAAATACCTGGTTAATGGGCGTAGTGCTGGAGATAAAGGCGGCATGATTAAAGTTGTTAATGAGTTAATCGCGCAAGAAAGCAAATAGTTTGCCGGCATAATCTATACATCGGATTGATCCCAAAGCGTTATTATTGCGTCTTTGGGATTCTTAAATCATAGGTAGAATGGAAAATGAGTTCATCAGACTCTGAAATTACTAAGTGGAAAGATAAATACTACAATGCCTTAGATGAGCTGGAATTGCTTGAGAGATCAAACAAAGACACGAGTGCTCTTTTTTGTCGAGCGTTAATACGATTATCACTCGCGGCAAAAGGCTTCAATCAACAGTTAGATCCTTATTTATTAAGGGTTCGCAATCAATTAAAACAAGGTATTTCTAATCTTGAATTGGCCAATGAACTAACCAAGTTTTCCGAAGCTTTATTGCGTTTTGAAGATGGTACGGCTGAAGAACCTTTGCAAGATGCAGGGTTGTTATTTGATTTTTTAATAGCACAAGAAACAAATCAGGGTAAAGTCGGCGCATTAAACTTATTTCGTAACCAATATGACACGGGAAAGATAGCAGACGCTAAGTCACTTCTTCAGCTATTAACAAAGTTCTGTGCGCCAGAAACGCTTGAAATAGATCACTGCACTAGTGATTTAAACGCATTTAGCGCTAATTTAGATATAAATTTTATTGCTGAACAACTTATTCAGCTCATTCAAGATATGGATATGCCTGATACATTACAGGCAGATGCTAAAAAAATCACGCAGGCATTAAAAAAATCACAGACAGAAGAAAGTTTTCGAGAGCATGTTGATGCTGCATTGGCACTTTTACAGAGCATTAAAAAGCATGGGCAATTTGAGAAAAAAGAAATGGAAATATTTCTTGCTCATGTCACGCAGCAATTAACGAGTTTAGGAGGAAGTGTTAGTAGCGCTTCCGTTTCAACAAAAGAAATATTTGTTAAAAGAAATAATTTGGATTTGTCGGTTGTTACGAAAATGGAGGAATTACAAGTAAGCTCCGCAAGTGCGACAAAGTTAGAGCCATTAAAGCAACTAATTAAGTCCGAGCTAGATAATATAAGCGCACAAATTCAAACCTATAAGCAAGAAGAGAAAAATCAGCAGGTTAAGACTGAGCAGTTGGTGGCTGTAATGGCAGCAGAAATTGAAGCAGTGAAAGCGGAAGCCCAATCTTTAAAAGAAAGTCTTAAACAGGTATCCGTACAAGCATTAACCGATGTATTGACTAAGTTACCTAATCGCGCTGCCTATGATCAGCGTTTTAAGGCTGAATGCGCGCGCTGGCATCGAAATAAGGAGCCTTTGAGCTTGTTAGTTTGGGATATCGATTTTTTTAAGAAAATTAATGATAATTATGGGCATAAAACGGGTGATAAAACGTTAATTATTATTGCCAAGTTATTAAGTCAATATTGTAGGGAAACGGATTTTGTTTCGCGCTTTGGTGGCGAAGAATTCACTATGTTATTGTCTAATACCAATAGTGATGCGGCTTTAGTGTTAGCAGAAAAAATCCGCCGTATTATTGAAAAAACTGGCTTTAATTATGCCGGGCAGGCGATTAGTATTACTATTTCTTGTGGTATTGCTGAGCTGAGGGACAATGATACTCAAGAAACTCTGTTTGTGCGCGCCGATACGGCGCTTTATGACGCAAAGAAAAAAGGGCGTAATCAATGTGTGATTGCTGCCTAGTCTGTTGAGTTTTGTAGCGAGCTGATTCGCTGATTGCTTTAGCGTGTAGTAAAAATCTAGGTATCTAAATAAATTCCCGATAAAAGATCTCGGGAATGGTGATTTTTTTTCCTCGAGGGAGCTTTACTTTACTAGGTCAGAAGGGCTTTCATTTGCCACTGGTTTGTCTTGTTTGACTACTTCAGATAACGGTGACCCCTGTCTATTGCCTTCGCCAAATAATACGGCTGCTGCCATAAATAAGACTATGCTCACAGCAACAATGATAAACCGGCTCGGTTTTTCCATCCAAAATAATAGCCAGTTGGGCTTAATTAAGCCAACTATTAATATACCAACACTTAAAACAAGTAAGTTAATCGCCCAGACAATCATAATATTTCCTGTTGTTTAAAAATAAACGTATATTGTACTGCTTAGAGAATGAAAGAAAATAACTTTTGAGGGGAACTGTAATGTTGGAATGGTTAAATGCAAATATTGCTTACTGGCATTGGCTGGTTTTTGGGCTATGCTTGGCCATGGCAGAAATTATGTTACTGAGTTTTGTTTCTTTATGGTTCGGCTTAAGTGCGATTATTGTTGGTCTCTTGGTATGGATTTATCCGGTTTCATTTACTTTGCAACTGCTGATCTGGATTGTGCTTTCTATTTTTATTGTTTTCGCTTGGTTTAAGTGGGTTTCGCCCCATTTTAAGAATAAAACTTTTTCCGGGATGGCGCGTGAAGGCATGATCGGGCAAACGGGAACCGTGATTGAATATAACTCTGTGCATGAAGGACGCGGAAAGTTACGCTTTCCGGCGCCTATTTTAGGTAATGATGAGTGGCAATTTATTTGTACCGACCCCATTGAGATTGGTAGTCGGGTTATTGTGCGTGAATTTTCAGGTAATACATTAATCGTTTCAGCTAAATAATAGTTGATTGTGTTAGTTAATTTAAAGAGGATTTAATAATGGAAGGCTTATATATTGTCGGTGCATTTGTTATTTTAGTGATTGTTACCGTTATCAAAGGGGTAAGAATTGTTCCGCAAGGTTATAAACACATTGTTCAGCGTTTAGGTAAGTACCATCAAACCCTAAATCCGGGTCTGAATTTTGTGATCCCGTATGTTGATTCAGTTATAGAAAGAATTACCACTAAAGATATTGTTTTAGATATACCCTCGCAAGAAGTGATCACTAAAGATAATGCCGTTATTATCGCTAACGCAATAGCCTATATTAATATTGTTTCTCCAGAAAAAGCGGTTTACGGGGTAGAGAACTTTGTCATGGCGATAGAAAAACTTATTCAAACGTCATTAAGGGCGATAGTGGGTGAAATGTCTTTGGATGATGCCTTATCTTCGCGCGATCATATTAAACAAAAACTAAAAGAAAGCATTTCTGATGACATTGCAGACTGGGGTATCACTTTAAAGACGGTAGAAATCCAAGATATTAATCCTTCGCAAACCATGCAAAAATCAATGGAAGAGCAGGGTGCGGCAGAGCGAGAACGTCGCGCAGCGGTGACGCGTGCAGAAGGCGCTAAACAAGCAGCAATTTTGGAGGCTGATGGTCGCTTAGAGGCTTCGCGTCGTGATGCAGAAGCGAAAATTTTACTCGCTGAAGCAAGTGGTAAAGCGATTGAAAGTATTTCTCTTGCGATTAAAGATCAAGACTTGCCAGCAACCTTTTTGTTGGGTGAAAAATATATTGAAGCTATGCGTGAGTTAGCTAAATCGGATAATGCTAAAACCGTGCTTATTCCTGCTGATTTAATTCATGCGGTTAAAGGTATCTTGGGTAAATAAGAATAGAGTAGGGCGGACTTTAGTTGTAAGCATTCAGTCCCCCTCCTTATCAAGGAGGGGTTAGGGGAGGTTTTATCAGACAAACTCTCTTCAACTCCGCTATCCAAGGGGGTATGTGAACAGTTACCTTTAGTTCGTCTTTGTGTCATTTAAACCTATACTTAGAGCAGCTATAAGGACATTCGATGCATCATCAAACTCTCAATCAAGTTATTCAATCCGCAAACAGCATTATCTTAGGTAAAGAGCAGCAGATTCGTTTGTCATTATGCTGTTTACTTTCTGGTGGACATTTATTAATCGAAGATATTCCCGGTGTAGGTAAAACCACGCTGGCACATACTTTGGCCAAATTGATGGGCTTACATTACCAGCGTATACAATTTACCAGTGATTTATTGCCCGCAGATATTATTGGTGCAACGATTTATAACCCCGAGGAACATCAATTCTCATTTCATCAGGGCGCTATTTTTAATCAAATGGTTTTAGCAGATGAAATAAATCGTGCCACGCCGAAAGCGCAAAGCGCTTTATTAGAGGCGATGGAAGAGCAACAAGTAACCGTAGAAGGACATACTTACCCATTGCCGCAGCCATTCTTTGTTATTGCCACGCAAAATCCATCGCATCAATTAGGTACTTTTCCTTTGCCTGAGTCTCAGCTAGATCGCTTCTTGATGCGTATCGAGTTAGGTTATCCAAATCATGATGCAGAACGGGAATTATTGAGTGGCACTAATCGGCATAAATTAATTGCTACATTAGAAGCGCAATTACCGACAGAAAAATTATTGTTAGTGCAGCAAGCAGCCAAAGAGGTGCATGTTTCTTCTGCATTGCTTGATTATGTGCAAGCCTTAATTAGCTTTACCCGTGAGTCAGATGAATATCACACCGGCTTGTCGCCGCGTGCAGGTCTAGCCTTATTGAGCGCGGCTAAATCATGGGCATATATGCAGCAACGTGATGCGGTCATTCCTGAAGATGTGCAGGCCGTGCTTGGACCTGTTGCCGGGCATCGGTTACGTGCTGGGCATACCAATTCAGAAAATATTGTCGCGCCTTTGTTAGCTCAGGTCGCTATTCCTTAAATTCAATTGCGCTAAAGCAACTTTAGTGCGACCTGTAATGGCTGATCTATGAGTTCTGCATCCAAAAGCATTGCCCTCAATTACCGCAATATTTATATCTTACCGACTCGTCGAGGCTTAGGCTTTGTCATGCTCATCGCTTTATTATTGTTAATTGCGTTTATTTATAATAATAATTTGGTGTATTTACTGAGTTTTTTATTGGCCAGTTTGTTTTTTATTACTATTTTGCATACCGTTAAGTCTTTGCAGGGCTTGGTTATAAGCAAAGGGCATAGTGAGCCTGTTTTTGCTGGTGAATTTGCCTCTAGTAAAATAACGCTTAATAATCCTACGCCAATTGAGCGCTATAGCGTGCAAGTAGGCATTAATAAACACATGGCATTGCAAACAATAGATATTCCAGCGCAACAAAAACAGCGCTTGAATTTGGCTTATAAAACAGATAAACGCGGTTGGTTAGTAATGGCCAATCCAGTTATCTCAAGTTGCTACCCCTTCGGTTTATTTCGCGCTTGGCAGCGACTTAATTTAGATAGTAAAGTTTTAGTTTACCCAATGCCTAGTATGCAAGATTGCCCTTTGCCCGAGAATAATCAAGGCCAAGAGCAGCTAGGTAATGCGCAAAAAGGTCAGGATGACTTTTATGGCTTACAAAGCTATCAAACGGGTGACAGTATTCGGCATATCCATTGGCGCGCTTTTGCTAAAGGGCAGGGATTATTTACGCGGCAATACAGTGGCGCGCAAAGTGCAGAAATCTGGTTAGATTATGAGCAAGCCATGGCCGCAAGCCAAGAAGAGCGTTTAAGTATTATGTGTCGCTGGGTGCTTGATGCCGATGAAGCGGGTATGACTTATGGTTTTAGGTTGGCGGGTTTGATACTTGAGCCAAATCAGGGTGAAGCACACTCAAAAAAATGCTTAGAGGCATTGGCTTTATTCTAAGGGAAATGTAATACAATAAATGACCATCATTACTTAAGCCTTTGAAGTTAAAATATGCTCAGTTATCGTCATTCATATCATGCGGGAAATTACGCCGATGTGTTAAAGCACAGTGTGTTGATTCACATTCTTACCTACTTAAAAAAGAAAGAGAAGCCCTTTTGCTATGTGGATACGCATGCAGGTGCAGGTATGTATTCATTGCGTAGTGAGCAAGCCTTAAAAACTAATGAATACTTGCAGGGCATAGGCGCGTTATGGGAGCAAGAGAATTTGCCAAGTGCTATTGCTGAGTATAGAGAGCTGATCAAATCGTTTAATGATAAACAGGAATTAGCTTTTTATCCCGGATCACCGCTTATTGCTATGCACTTAATGCGTCAGCAGGATCGCTTGTTTTTATATGAATTGCATAATACTGAAATAAAAATCTTAGAAGCCGCAATAAAAAAAGATAAACGGGTCACGGTGCTGCATAAAGATGGTTTTCAAGATTGTCTGAGATTAATGCCGCCACAACAAAGGCGAGGCTTAGTGCTGATTGACCCCTCGTATGAAATGAAAACAGATTATCAGCAGGTTATAGATACGCTGATTCAATTACATAAACGTTTTGCTACAGGCACTTATGCGCTTTGGTATCCGGTCGTTGAGCGACAACGAATTAATGAATTAGAGCAAAAGATTGCTGCGAGCCAGCTAAGCAATGTACAGCTTTTTGAGTTAGGACAAGTAGCGGATAGCGATCAGCTCGGAATGAATGCTAGCGGCATGATTGTGGTTAATCCTCCATGGACTTTAAAAGCAGAAATGGAACAAGTTTTACCTTATTTAGCTAAACAGTTGGGCATCGAGGGGCAAGGTAGTTATCGAATTAAGCAACTGAAGGCTGAATAAGGTGATGGTGGGAGGGGTTTTTGGCTGGGACTTTATATAAGTCCCAGCCAAAAGCCCCTCCCACAAAATATAAGGTATAGCTGAGCTATTGCTACTTCTTAACTAGGGTAAGTAAGCAAAACAAGAGGAAGTATTCACTTATGGAGCAGATAATCAATCAGCGGACACTTATTTTCTTGCTTAGCTCTATAGGTTTAATAACCTTACCGCATGCGTTTCATGTGCCCGTACCCATTATTAGTTTTTTCTTTGTTCTCTTAATATGGCGCGCTATTGGTATTTGGCGACCTGCTTATTTGCCTAATCAATTTTTGGTTTTTTTGTTATTACTGAGTGGTATCGCTTTATTGGTTATCATGCATCAAGGCGTGTTTGGTCGTGATGCTGGGACGGCAATTTTTGTGACTGCCTTAGGTCTGAAATTACTGGAAATCAAAACCCAACGTGATTTGTATTTAATTACCTACCTGGCCTTTATTGTTGCTGCTTCGCAATTTCTATATGTGCAGAATATTCTGATGGCGGGTTATACCTTGCTCGTTTGTATCAGTTTATTAGGCACTTTATTGTGTATTAATAGTGGTAGTTTGGGTAACTGGCAATCATTAAAAGTAGCTGGTAAGTTGTTAGCGCAAGCCTTACCACTAACAATTATCCTGTTTATCTTTTTTCCACGATTAGAAGCACCGCATTGGTCGTTTTTGCAAGAAGATAAC
This sequence comes from Methylococcaceae bacterium, assembly GCA_021736705.1. Classification (GTDB taxonomy): domain Bacteria; phylum Pseudomonadota; class Gammaproteobacteria; order Methylococcales; family Methylomonadaceae; genus Methyloprofundus. The sequence goes on from JAIPFI010000001.1 coordinate 18,703, forward strand.
AAAGCCATGACCGGCCTTAGCGATACTTTGGAGCCGGGTTCAATCAGTCAGTTAGGTTTGTCGGGCGAGCGAGTTTTTCGCGCAAAGTTTTCTGGCGCTATACCTCCGAATGAACAGCGCTACTGGCGTGGTCCGGTATTTTCTTATACCGATGGCAAAAAATGGGAGCAAACTAAAAATACTTATTTTAAGCGTTATTTGGATAAAATTAAGTTTTTTGGAGATGCTTATCAATATAAGATTTTAATGGAACCGCAAAGTAAAAATTGGGTTTTTGCTTTGGAGATGCCAGCAGCTTTTGAGTGGCCATTATATGAGAATGGTCACCACCAGCTACTGACTTCTGAGTCACCAAATAAGCGTGCGGAATATGATATTAGCTCCTATGTAAATTACAACACAGGTTATATTACTAAAACAGAGCTGAGCGAAAACTTGCAATTACCTAAACCGCCAGAGTCGCGAGTAAAAGATTTAGTTAAGCAATTAGGTGGCTTTACAGAAAAGCCAGAAACTTATATTAATCATTTATTTTTACATTTTCGCCAGAATAAATTTTATTACACTTTAATGCCGCCATTGATGGCAGAAAACCCGATTGAGACGTTTTTATTTGATACGCGAGCAGGTTTTTGTGGCCATTATGCGACCGCCTTCGTTTATTTAATGCGTGTTGCGCGGATTCCTGCGCGTGTAGTCAGCGGCTATCAAGGAGGCGAATATAATGAGACTGGTGGCTTTATAGAAGTCAGGCAAGCGAATGCGCATGCTTGGGCTGAAGTTTGGCTGTCCGGTAAAGGCTGGGTGCGCTATGACCCGACGACGGCTGTTGCGCCTGAGCGGGTGGAGCAAGATGTTAATATTGAACAGCAAATCGCCAATAATGTGGTGAGTTTTGCTCCGGTACAATTAGATAGCCAGACGCTTTTTTTGCTCAAGCGGGCACGCAACTTATGGAGTAGTGTCGATTATAGTTGGCAGCGTTGGATTGTTAATTATGATCGTCAGAATCAAGCGAGCTTTTTATCTAAGCTAGGCATTAGCGGATTTAAAAAAATGTTCTACTGGCTGCTGGGCTTATTAGCGGCAGTTATTTTCGTGTTCGCGCTTATGTTGCTGCGTAAACAAAAAACGGTGCTTGATGTGGCGCAAATTTATTATCTGCAAGCTTGTGCTAAGTTAGCCAAATTAGGCTTGATTCGAGCGGAAAATGAAGGGGCTAACGACTTTTTAGTGCGCGTTACCGAGCAGCAACCGCAGGTCGGGTTAGCATTTACACAGATTACTCGGTTATATGTCAGCTTACGGTATACAAAAGAACCAGCTCCAGAGTGTTTAGATCAGTTGCAAACGGCCGTTTCGGGCTTTCATCCTAAGGGGTAAAATAGCCGTAATTTTTTGTGTTGTTTATAGGTTTTTAATAATGAAATTAGTGACATTTACTTATCAAGGCATTAGCCGAGTCGGTGCAGTAGTTGATAATACAGTGGTTGATGGTTTAGGGCAGGCAGATATTCCACAAACGATGCTTGAGTTTCTGGCGGCAGGGCAGCCGACTTTGGACGCTTTGCAACAATTAATCGATAGTCAGCAGCAACGTATTGCTTTAAATGATGTGAAGTTAATGGCACCGATTCCAAGACCGGGTAAATTTTTAGGTGTTGGGTTAAATTATGCAGATCATATTGCTGAAACGGCCTTAGACAGACCAGAATATCCGACTTTTTTTACCAAGCAAGGTACTTGTGTGATTGATCAAGGTGTCGCGATTCATGTGCCTAAAGTATCGGAAAAATTAGATTATGAAGTGGAATTGGCTTTTGTTATCGGCCGGCGTTGCCGGCATGTGTCGCTAAAAGATGCGCATAAAGTCATTGCCGGCTATACCTTAGTTAATGATGTTTCTGTGCGTGACTGGCAGTTTCGCTCGCCCACCTGGACTTTAGGTAAATCCTTTGATACGCATGGGCCGATGGGGCCTTGGATTGTCACGGCAGATGAAATTCGTGATCCGCATAATTTGAATTTAAAAACGTGGATAAATGATGAGTTACGCCAATCATCGAATACTCAGCATATGATTTTTAACTGCTATGAAATGATTGCTTATTTAACGCAGGCGATGACCTTAGAGCCTGGAGATGTTATTGCCACAGGCACGCCAAGCGGTGTCGGCGTAAAAATGAAACCGCGTGGCTATATGAAAGCAGGGCAGACGGTGAGAATAGAAATTGAGCATATTGGCTCTTTGACTAACCCCGTAATTGATGAGCCGGATGACTTTGTTTTACCGCTATAGTTGATTGCAAAGGCGGATTTTATCCGCCTTATGGCTTTAATTTTTACCACAACAACGCTTGAATTTCTTGCCGCTACCACAGGTACATTGGGCATTGAGGCCTTGATTCATCGGGCCGTCGCTTGAGCCGACAGATTTAACTTTGCCATCCAGATAAAACCAGTGTCCTTGTTTTTTGATAAAGCGGCTAATTTCGTTCATCACTTGTGCTTCGCCATCTTGAGTAAAGTAAGCTTTAAACTCAATAATACCCTTGCTGTCTTTTTCCGTGCCTTTTTTCGTCGAAATAATATCTAGGCTGATCCATTCCCCTGTTTCTTTAGAAAAATCAATAGTTTCAGGGCGGCCAGGTGCATCCCAGGTTTGTAATAAATAATCGCCATTACGCATGGCATAGGCAGTAAATCGTGAACGCATTAATGCCTTGGCTGTTGTTGCGTGGTTTTCCCCGGAATGTAGCAGTCCACAGCACTGCTCATAAGGAAGGTCGGAGCCGCAAAGGCAGTTGTTAGCTTGTGTCGTCATGTTTAGGTATTAATAATGGTTTGTTTTTATGAAATACGTCATTTAGGTTGCTGCGCTAAAGGCAGGTCGCCTATTTTATCAAGAAATAAAGTGCCTTTATCGGCTAATTCAAATAGCCCTTTTTTGCCAGTAGTTGCTCCAGTAAATGCACCTTTTTCATGACCAAAAAGCTCACTTTCAAATAATTCAGCACTGAGCACGGTGCAGTCTACCACGGCTAATTCATGCTCTTTGTAGGGTGAATGTTGATGAATGAATTCAGCGGCTAGCTCTTTGTCCGTACCTGTTTTGCCCATTAAAAAAACAGGCGCGCGTGTTTTACTTGCTTGGTTTAATTTTTGTTGATGGGCGGTAAATACGGTGCAACTACCAGCCATGCTTTATTTAATCCTACAATAGTAAGCGTATTATCAATAATGATAAACGGACGTTCGTGCGTTTCTAGCAGAGACTCAAGTGAAATTGAATTTTCGAACATAATATCTTTATTTAAGACAAAGAAAGCTGTCATGACTGTCATTTTGACCTGTCAGTGCTGTCAGAGGGACTGACAACACTGTCAGTCGGTAGGGTTCATTCTAGTTGAATGTCATGATATTTCAATGTTTTTGAAGTTGGCGTCAAGATTGCTTATAATGATCTGTGATCTCACTTTTTTAATGCCACTCCTATTGTGAAGTAGGGTCGGAAAGCTTCAGGTCTTTTGCAATAAAAGATAGCTGGGTTGTGTAATCCATAAGGATAACCCGATGAAAATTTATACATTAATATTAGCCCTTTCAATCAGCCTATTTAACGGCGGCGCATTTTCTGCAACTATTCCCTTCGATGCTTCTGGTCGTTTGACAACTGGAACTACTTACGCGGGTGGTATTAATTTGGTGTTAGATGGAACAACGCTGAATAATGAAGGTGGCGGAAATATATTAAACAGTATGCTTGATGGAAAAAGCTTGGCTTATGCTTATTGTATTGATCTATTTCATAGTATTAGTCTGAATCAAACGTATAACGCCGATTATAACAATAAAGCCCTTTTTGATGACCGCCCTGAATTAACTGAGATAAACGGAGGTAAGATTGCGTGGTTAATTCTGAATATAGCTGAAACTGCGGTTGAAAAATATCAGCAGGCCGGTTTGCAGGCATTAATTTGGGAGCAAGTTTATGGCGCGACAAGGTTTACACTCAATAGTTCAACAAGTAATCAGATAAAGACTGCGTATCAAACCTATTCGGCGGCATTAGGCGCTAACACAGCTTCTGTTAATGATGTCTTGTGGATTAGTCCTTATCAAAGTACTACATCACGTCAGGATTTAGTCGCTTGGGACGGGTTATCGATGAATCTACAGCAAGCAGCAAGTGTATCAACTCCTGAGACTATCTGGTTATTTTCCATTGGGCTTGCTGGGCTAGTTGTCTCTTCATGTAAAAAGCGTGGTGTTGTTATGTAAGGTCAGATTAAATAAACAGCAATCTATTAAAAACACGGTGAGCGGTCTTGTAAAAAGAGCGCTCACTTTGTTTTTTTTTGATTATTGTCAGCTTACTATGCTGATTAGTCTGTTTTGTTGTATATTGGTTTCGACTTAAAACGGTCATAATATATTGTTATTTACCTTCAAACTTGAGCGAGCAACATAATGAAAGCGGATATTGGATTAATTGGCCTTGCGGTCATGGGGCAAAATTTAGTCTTAAACATGAATGACCATGGATTTAAGGTGGCGGTTCATAACCGTTCACCAGATAAAACGGATGATTTTCTTGCAGGTCCTGCGGCAGGAACTCAGGTGACGGGCGCTTATTCATTACAAGAATTGGTTGATGGTTTGAAAAGTCCGCGAGTTGTCATGTTAATGGTTAAGGCGGGCGATGTGGTTGATAGCTATATTGATCAATTGGCGCCTTTATTATCGGCGGGTGATGTCATCATTGACGGCGGCAACTCTTTATATAAGGACAGTAACCGTCGCACGGTAGATTTGGCGGCAAAAGATATTTTGTATGTGGGTTCGGGTGTTTCCGGTGGTGAAGAAGGTGCGCGTAATGGTCCTTCCATTATGCCGGGTGGAAATAAAGCTGCTTGGTCAATTGTACAGCCGATTTTACAAGCGATTTCTGCAAAAGTAGACGGTGAGCCGTGTTGTCAGTGGGTAGGTGAAGAAGGTGCTGGACATTATGTGAAGATGGTACATAACGGCATCGAATATGGCGATATGCAAATTATTTGTGAAGCCTATCAATTATTATCGGAAGGTTTGGGTTTAAGTGCGGATGAAATTCAGGTGATTTTTGCGCAGTGGAATAAAGGTGTTTTGAATTCTTATTTAATCGAGATTACCACTAATATTCTGGGTTACAAAGATGAAGACGGTACACCGTTAGTCAATAAGATTTTGGATACGGCGGGCCAAAAAGGTACCGGCAAATGGACGGGTATTAATGCCTTAGATTTAGGTGCGCCATTAACTTTGATTGCTGAATCTGTGTTTGCCCGTTGTTTATCGGCACAAAAAGATGAGCGTGTGCGTGCTTCAAAAATCTTACCGCAAGCGAATGTGAAATTCTCTGGTGATAAAGAAGCGATGATCAAAGCGATTGGTGATGCGGTTTATGCAGCAAAAATCATTTCTTATGCACAAGGTTTTGGCTTAATGCGTGCAGCAGAAAAAGAGTATGGCTGGAAATTAAACTACGGTGGTATTGCTCTAATGTGGCGCGGTGGTTGTATCATTCGTAGTCAGTTCTTAAATGATATTAAAGCGGCTTATGATAATAACCCTGAGTTAGAAAACTTGTTATTAGCGGACTTTTTCAATAATGCTATTAAAGCGGCTGATGCAGGCTGGCGTGAGGCAGTTGTTTTAGGTGTGCAGTTAGCGGTGCCTACGCCTTCATTTTCATCGGCATTGGCTTATTATGATGGCTATCGCAGTGCTCGTTTACCAGCTAATTTATTACAAGCGCAGCGTGATTATTTTGGCGCGCATACTTATGAGCGTTTAGATAAGCCTCGCGGTGAGTTCTTCCATACAGATTGGACTGGCACTGGCGGTAAAATGGCGTCTACGACTTATACAGCGTAAATCTAATTAGGTAGGCTGAATTAGTTTATCAAGAGCTAAGGCAGATAATGCAGTCCGACATAGGGACTCCCTTGTCGGATTGGTCGGTAGATAGAAAAACGTTAAATGCAATGTGTAACGCTTATAAATATCAAGGTGGCATCGATGAAAAATGACAATTCTCAAATAACACTAGACTTGGAAGATGTTAATGGAATATCACGACGAAAGTTTTTGAAGTATTCTACGGGCATGTTAGCGGCTGTTGCGCTGTATCCTCAGCTAGGCTTTGGATACGGAAGAAAAATACAAGCCTATCCGATTGCTTTTGATTACTCCGCTTACCCCATTTCTGGTGTCGCTACAACCGCCCAGCGGATGCTTTCATTTAAGATGAACTGGTCAAGTCCTGCGGATTCCGCACTGCTTAGTCAGGCCTCAAAAAACCTTTATCAACACACTCAAAGCGCTTCATATGATGGTAAATGGTCATTCGGTGCTGCACTTCCGGTGCAGCAACGCACCGATATTATGCCGCTGGGTTATAGCAATCCAACGCCGACCAGACAGACAAAGTTTGTCAACTTCTTTGCGATTACTGACATTCATATCACCGACAAAGAATCACCCAATCAACTGATCTATTTGCAACAACAAGATGCCATTTATTCAGGCAAAAATTCATCGATATACTCACCGGTGATGATGTATACAACGCATGTGTTGGACGCTGCCATTCAGACGGTAAATGCCCTACATCAGCAAAACTCGTTTGATTTTGGCATCTCTCTGGGGGATACGTGCAACAATACTCAGTATAATGAGTTGCGTTGGTACATTGATGTGTTCGACGGAAAAGTAATTATTCCTAGTTCTGGCGCTCATGTCGGGGCTGACAGTATTGACTATCAAATGCCTTATCAGGCCGCGGGACTGGATAAAACTATTCCCTGGTATCAGGTTCTTGGCAATCATGATCATTTTTTTATAGGCTCATTTCCTGTCGATGCAGATCCTACATTGGGTATTCGTGATTCCTACATTGCCGATGCTATCTGGTCTGTTGGAGATATTTTAGTGCCTAATTTCACTACTTTTCCTGCTTTGTTCAGCATGGAAAATATAAAAGTTTCCTCGGATCCCCTGGCTTCGCGGCCTTATTACATGGGGAATATTGATGGCGCTAGCCCCTACGGAAACATTATCAACATGGGCACCGTCACCGATTTAGTTTTTGCTGCCGGCGCGCCGAAAGTGGTAGCCGATCAAAATCGACGCTCATTATTAAGGGCGGAGTGGGTGCAAGAATTTTACAATACGACCACACAGCCAGTCGGTCATGGATTTAATCTGGTTGATAAAAACAATCCAGAATCGGCCAATGGCTTTGCCTGTTATAGTTTTGTCCCGAAAGAAGGCATCCCGCTCAAAGTTATTGTTCTTGATAATACCCAATCAGAAAATGATGGCTCTGCCGATATTCACGGGCATGGCTATCTTGATGCTAATCGGTGGGCGTGGCTTCAAGCTGAACTGGCAGCAGGTCAGGCCGACAATCAACTAATGATAATCGCGGCGCACATTCCCATTGCTGTTGCCGCTATTGGTTCCGAGCTGGAGTGGTGGCTGGGTGATAATACAACGACAGCAGAGTATGAAAATGCTGTCACCATAGATGGCCTGGTGCAGACGCTTTGGGAGCACCCAAATGTTATTGCATGGATTGCAGGGCATCGTCATACCAATACCGTTAAGGCGTTTATCTCTCCTGATCCTTCTAAGTCTGAACAAGGTTTTTGGCAGATCGAATCCTCTTCATTAAGGGATTTTCCTCAACAATTTCGTACGTTTGAGCTTTATCTCAACAGCGACTACACGGTTTCTATCGTGACGATTAATGTTGATCCGGCGATTAAAGAAGGAACGCCTGCTGCAAAATCGCGCGAGAGTGCCATTGCCACGCAACAGATTCTTAAAACTAATTTGACTCCCAACGTTCCTAATAGTGCAAACTTTACTTTGCCTTATAGTGGTTCATTTCCTGTTCCCAGCATGGATCCGTCACGACCACAGAATGGAACAACAGACGAAACGATTCAATGGGTCAACCTGAGTACCAGTAAAAACGGTGTGCCTTACAATGCTTCGTATAATGCGGAATTATTCAAGCAGTTAAGCCCTCAAATGGTGAAAGCAATGAAGGAAAAGTATCCGCACTCGACTTAATTAAACTCTGATGCTGGCACATGTAGCATCAGTTACTTATTTATACGAAACTCATAACTAATTCAGAGGAAGCATCATGGGTAAATATTTTGTACTCTTATTTCTATTATTTACAATGCCTTCCTATGCGGAAAGCTCTAAACTAACGCCAAATAATTCATCAGTAAATGCTTATGATGCAGATGCGGAAAACTCTAAACTAACGCCAAATAACTCATCAGTAAATGCTTATGATGCAGAGTCTGGGGTGCTTAGACTTAACTCTGTCATCGATTTACAAACGGGAAAAAAGTATACAGGGGTTGTCGCACAAATAAATAACGCATCCGTTGTTAGCGAAAACTCAACCCTGCCTGGTTTGGACGAAGTGGCAACTTACGATAATACACTAAAGATTATCACCATACCGAGCCTTGCCTATTTACAGGATGGATCGCAACATTACCATATAAAAGCCAAGGTCGATTCGTTTGGCGGTGTCGTAGCTGCAGTAGCCAACACTTACGATATCAAGCACGGAACGCTTACACTTTCTATTCTTACCGATCTGCAAACAGCAACAACCTATGCCGATGTTGTTGTGCATGTGAATAATGCTTCTGTTATCAGCGAAGATTTAATCGAGCCCGGCCCGAATGAAGTCGCAACTTACGATAACAAACTAAAAATCATAACAATACCAAGTATTACCTACTTACAGGATGGTTCACAACATTATCATTTGAAGGTCGTTGCTGATTTTTAACTACATTCAATGCCCTGCTAACCACCGGGAAAATAAGGGGCGGGCTTTACATATCCAAACTACGCATTTTTTGTCAGGAGTTTTTATTTATGCAAATGGTTACCGCTGACGTTTTTACGGCTGAGGATTATTTGGCTTGGGAAGAATTACAGGAAGAAAAACATGAGTATGTCGGTGCGGAAGTCTTCGCGATGGGTGGCGTACGACGTGAGCATGTTGTTGCGGGTAATGTTTTTGCTGCATTAAAACAGCGTTTACGCGGCACTCCTTGCCAAGTTTATATTTCCGATATGAAACTTCGTGTTGAGCAGGTTGATGCCTTTTTTTACCCTGATGTCATGGTCTCTTGCGATAAGCAAGATCAACAAGCCGAGCAATTTCTAACTGTGCCTAGCCTTATCATTGAGGTGCTGTCTGACTCGACTGAAGCTTATGATCGAGGTGCTAAATTTGCGGCTTATCGGCAGATAGACAGCTTGAAAGAATATGTATTAATAGATATTAAAGCGCGTCGCGTCGAGTGCTTTCGACGTACGGCAGAAAATGATTGGCTATTGCATATTTGTGAGGCCGCCGTGTGTGATTTATATGCCGTGGAAACCTCTATTGCCTTGAGCGAAATTTTTGAAGGTCTGGCTGATAGTCAGCAATAACGGGAATTATCCCTTACTATTTTGGTCGTTTAAAAGGAGTTTTTAAGTGAAAACTGATCCCTGTACTTATGTGATTTTCGGCGCAACAGGCAATTTAGCGCGTATCAAATTAATTCCTGCCTTATATCATCTGGATATTGAAAACCGTTTAGATGATGACACTAAAATTATCGCGATAGGACGGCGACCCTGGGATAATGATAAATGGACAACTGAAGTGCGTGATATGCTTGAAGCAAAGGCGCGTGGGGGTATTGACGAAGCTGTTTTTAAGCGTTTTATCGCGCGCTTGCATTATCATGAAGGTGATATGCAGCAAGCGGAATGTTATGGCAGTCTGGCACAATTACTCACAGATTCTGCTAAGTTTCCACAGAATATGGCTTTTTATTTGGCAATTAATCCATCCGATTTTAGTCACGTCATTGAACACCTTAGTGAGCCGAACTTATTAGATGAACAACAATGGTGGCGTCGCGTTATTATTGAAAAGCCATTCGGTACTGATTTAGAAAGCTCACGATCCTTGCAAAACAAAATCAGTCAATATTTAAAAGAACAGCAAATTTATCGTATCGACCATTATTTAGGTAAAGGGATGGTGCAGAATGTTTTGGTTTTTCGATTTGCTAATTCAATGCTCGAACCTTTATGGAATCGAAATTATATAGATCATATTCAGATTACCCATTCAGAGCAATTAGGCATTGGCAGTCGTGGTCAGTATTATGACCATACAGGGGCAATGCGCGATATGTTGCAAAGTCATTTATTGCAACTGCTAACTTTAGTCGCGATGGAGCCGCCGGTTTCTATGGAAGCAGAAGATTTGCGTGATGAAAAAGTGAAAGTGTTAAAATCTATTCGCCCTATTTCCGAAGAGGCGATACATGCGCAAGCTTTTCGAGCGCAATATGCATCAGGTGAAATTAATGGCGAGCCAGTGAATGGCTATTTACAGGAGGAGGGTATTCCAGCAAATAGTGTGACTGAGACTTATGCTGCGATGAAGCTGTATGTTGATAATTGGCGCTGGCGTGGTGTGCCGTTTTATATGCGTACAGGTAAGCGCATGGAAAAAGCACAATCAACGATTTCTATTTGTTTTAGACATGCTCCTTCGCAATTATTTGCGCATACGCAAGCAGGAAAAATTAAGCAAAATTGGTTGTTATTAGGCATACAGCCCGAAGAATGTATTCGTATGGAAATGACCGTTAAAGAGCCGGGATTGGAAATGCGTACACGAGTTACTAATCTGGATGCTAGTTTCCGTAATAAAGATGAATTAGCTGCTGATGCTTATGAAGATTTATTATTGGATGTTATTGAGGGCGATCGTTCTTTATTCCTGAGATATGATGAAGTGGAATATGCGTGGAAAATCGTTGATCCTATTATTAACAAATGGTCTGTTGATCGTGACTACATAGCAACTTACCCGGCGGGCTCATGGGGGCCGAATGAGCGCCGTTTATTTGAAAAAGAAAGCCAGAGTTGGCGAAATACTTTATAGGAAGAAATGTGACACAATTAATAAATTGGAAACCTTTTGATTCAATTGATCAGCTTGCCGAAGCCGTTTGTCGGCGCATTTTAGCGGCTGCGGATAAATCTATTGGGGCAAGAGGAACGTTTAAACTCGTTTTAGCTGGTGGTACTGCCCCTGTTAAGGCGTATCAGCTATTAGCGACTAAACATGCTGATTGGAGTAAATGGCATATTTATCATGGCGATGAACGTTGTTTGCCCGTTGATGATGACGAGCGTAATAGTTTAGTTGCTGAGCAAAAATGGTTGAATTTAGTCGCTATTCCAAAAACACAAATCCATAATATTCCGGCAGAATTAGGTGCGGAAGTCGGTGCAAAGCAATATGCTGATGTGGTTGCAGCCGCTGGAGTCTTTGATTTGGTTTTATTAGGCATGGGTGAGGATGGGCATACGGCCAGTTTATTTCCTGGACATGTGCATAATGAAGATGAATTAACTCATGCGGTACATCATTCGCCTAAGCCACCTTCTGATCGTGTTAGTATGAGTGCGAGAGCGCTAAGTAATACTAAAGAACTGATTTTTGTTGTTTCGGGTGATAAAAAAGAGGCTCTTGCTGCATGGCAGAATCAGCAGGATCTGCCGGTTACGCATATCTGTCCGGCTTGCGCTGTTGATGTATTGTTCAGTGTTTAAGTCTTCCGGGATTTTTGTTAGTTAATGCTTATTGTCTTTTCTTGGCAGATTTATTGTTTACAAGCGGTTATGAAGGTTTGTGATGAAAAATATTACAAACCTCGCGCGTAAACGTTTACGCTATAAACCTAAGGATATTAGCCTGTCTATTAGTTAAGGCAGGAGTCGGATTAAGGATGTTGAATTCAGGTGTAAAAGATTATGTTGTTTCGAAAATTAGTTTTGATAAGAATAATGTGTTTGAGCAAAAAATCAGGGTTGTTAGTAAAATAAAAGTAAAGTCAGCCGAGCCACTGCCGATCAAGAGACTTTGGTTTTTCTTTACTCAAGATAACTCAATGTATGATGATGGTTTTGTTTTCGAGAGCGATTCACCTGTCGTTAAGACGATTTTATTACAGTCTAATATAGAAAAGAGGCTGCAATACCATAAGGGGGAAAGATGAGTAATTGTTGTAGTGATCCTACTGAAATACCCAAATTAGATCCTAGGGAGCTAGTGCGCGAGCAGGCTCGCTATGGTGACTTGCTGCGTGAGCTGTTTACCAGTGATCCAGAAAGATTAATGTTACATGAATTACGCGAAGCAAATACTTATTTGCGTGAGCTTGCAGCATTACGTGCGCATTATGCCTCGGTTCGGCTTGCCGCGATTGTTTTATTGGATGAAGTTAGTAGCTCCGTGTTGCAACGAATTATTGATAAAGAACCCGAATCCGAGATGGGGAAAGCTGCTGCGTTACAGCTACAAAAAATACAATGATAAAACTGATTATTACCGGTGGCACAATAGATAAACGTTATAACGAATTAAATGGCGAGTTGTATTTTCCAGAAACGCATTTGCCGGCAATGTTGCAGCAATCACGCTGTAAATTGGATATTGAACTCCAGTCTTTAATGCTCAAAGATAGTTTGGATATGACTGAAGCGGACAGAGAGGCGATAAGGCAAGCTTGTGATGCGACAGAAGTAAAGCAAATCATCATTACGCATGGTACGGATACTATGGTCGATAGCGCAAGCTATTTAGCTAGGACAAACACGGATAAAACCGTCGTTTTAATCGGTGCGATGGTGCCCTATATGATTAGTCAGTCTGACGCTTTGTTTAATCTTGGTTGTGCAGTAACTGCCGTGCAATTATTGCCGGCAGGGATTTACATCACGATGAATGGCAAGGTGTTTGCGTGGGATAAAGTGATTAAGGATCGACAAGCCGGCGAATTTAAGGGCATTCAGCAAAGATAAGTTGCTTATCTACGCATTGCTGTAATGCTTCAATCGCGGCATTTTGTAGCATCTCTGAGCTGTTTTCTGGTAATACTTCTTTTAGGCAGTCGCTAATAAGTTTTGTCTGCTGTTCTTGTAAGGTCTGCAATAAATGAAAAATCATCGGCGCAAGTTCAATAAATTTCACTTCATCTAGCTTATCTCGATAAACAGCTAGATAGGTTGCTTGTTCTGGTGTTTCTGTAGGCAAATACTCGGGAGAAATTTTGTGCACGGGGTATTGATAAGCTAGAAGCCAAGTTAAGGGTGATAAGCTTATTTTTTGTGTTTGGCTTAGGGTTTGAATGTCAGATTTTTCAGGTAGAGTATCTTGTGCGATAGATAATGCCATTTCAACCCATTCATAATGAGCCAATTCCAGCATAAATGGGTAATCGTCAGTGTGGGGTAGGCGTTCATTCTGCAAATATAAAATAAATTCTTCCGGTATTTCTGAAAAATAGGGGGTTGTGCTTTGGTGTTGGCTGAAAAAGTCTTGAGCCAGTTGCTGCCATTGTTTGTGATCTAATATTTTATGCAATACCGGAAAGTTGCTGGATAGAAAGCCTTCTACGTTATTAAAAAAAAGCTCGCGGTACATCTGCATGCGTTGTGGAGCAACATCGCTTGGACATGGTTGCGAATTAGGATTGCGGATATAGGCTGAAAACTCAGCTTGTTTGGCTTTGAAGTCGATTTTAGGCCGAGAGTTGTTCATTATTAGTCTGCCATGCAGTTTGTAGGGTTTGGATGGTGTTTACTTCGCGCAAGAGCTCTGCGACACTGGGAATATTAAAATCTCTTTCTAATAGCGTCGGGAATACGCCGTATAAGGCATAGGCTTTTTCTAGTAATTGCCACACAGGATCGATAATTTCCGCGCCGTGAGTATCAACCAGAAAATCTTCGGCTTCAACATAATGCCCAGCGATATGTGCATAGCTAATACGCTGCGCAGGGATTGCTTGTAAAAATTGTTCAGCATTGTAGTTGTGGTTCACGCTATTCACATAGATATTATTTACGTCTAATAGTACATCGCAATCCGCTTCTTCAACTACCGCATTAAAAAAATCAATTTCAGACATTTCTTGCCCCGGCGCAGCGTAATAGGAGACATTTTCAATAGCGATTTTTTGCTCTAATATGTCTTGCACACGATGTATACGCTGAGCAACATGATGTACGGCCTCTTCAGTAAAGGGTATAGGCATAAGGTCATATAAGTGTCCGTCATTGCTACAATAACTTAAATGTTCGCTATAAAATTTGATTTTATGTTCACGCATAAAGCTTTTTAAGTTTGTTACAAAGTCTTCATCAAGCGGATCGGTGCTACCGATAGACAGTGATAAGCCATGACAAACAAATGGATAGCGTTCAGTCATGGCTTTAAATTGTTTGCCTAATTTGCCGCCTAAGGTCATCCAGTTTTCTGGTGCAACTTCATAAAAATTGACATTTCTTAAGGGATTGGCTAGAGCTTCGTCAAGAAAAGAACGGCGTAAGCCAAGACCGGCGCCATGAACTAAGTTTTGCGTAGATTGCATCAGTTTTCCTGTGTTGCGAAAGGAGTTCATTTATTTAATTATAGCCTTTTTGTCGTGTAAGGTTTTAAAAGTGCTATCAATTAAATGACGAACTAATAATCTGCGCTTCTAACTTGGCTCAAGATGTCTCGGTAAAGTGCGTTGAGCGAATAATGGGAGGATACATGAGTAGCCGTTAGTAAAAATTATTTATAGCGCGCAATTTTTGACAAACTCCATACTTAATGCCAGTTTTTAGGTTAAAATGACGCAATTAATTGTGATAATCGTTTTTCTGTGAGCCATGCAAAGTCAATTTAATACTGATAACTTAAGAATCCGTGAAACTAGAGGTGTTATGGCACCTATCCTAGTGCACGATGAATTGCCGTTGACGGAAGTAGCTGCTAGAACTACTGAACAGGCTCGCCATGCTGTGCATGACATTTTAATTGGTCAAGATGATCGTTTGATTGTCGTTGTCGGGCCTTGTTCTATTCATGACCCTAAGGCGGCTCTTGAATATGCCAGTAAACTTCGAGTTATTAAAGATAAGCTAAAGCAAGACTTGCATATTATTATGCGTGTCTACTTTGAAAAACCGAGAACAACAGTAGGCTGGAAAGGTTTAATTAATGATCCTGATTTAGATGGGAGCTTTAATATCAATAAAGGTTTGCGCGTTGCTCGGCAGTTATTGTTAGATTTGAATAGCCAAGGTATACCGGCAGCGACTGAATATTTGGATCTCATTACTCCGCAATATGTATCGGATTTGATTGCATGGGGTGCAATTGGCGCGAGAACTACCGAGAGCCAGTGTCATAGAGAACTTGCTTCGGGCTTATCCTGTCCGGTTGGATTTAAAAACGCAACGGACGGTACCATTACTATTGCTAATGATGCGATTAAGGCCGCTATGAACCCACACCATTTTTTGTCGGTGACTAAAGAAGGTAATTCAGCTATTTTTTCCACTACCGGTAATGAAGATGTGCATATAATTTTACGCGGCGGTAATGATGGCCCTAATTATGATGCAGTCAGTGTTGATAAGGTTGCTAAAAGCATGGAAAAAGCCGGTTTAAAAGCTAATATTATGATTGATTTAAGTCATGCAAATAGTCTAAAACAGTGTCAGCGGCAGTTATTAGTTGGTGAGGATGTTGGCGCACAAATAGCAAATGGTGATCATCGTATTATGGGTGTGATGATTGAAAGTCATTTGCAAGCAGGGCGGCAGGATGTTGTCGCGGGTCAAGAGTTGGTTTATGGGCAAAGCATAACTGATGGCTGCATAGGCTGGGATGAGACTGAGACCTTATTGAATAATTTGGCCGTTGCCGTACAAAAAAGAAGAATAGTAAAAAACTAACAGGAACAAAAAGCATGAATGTTTATGTAAATGGCGAAACTAAGCAATATACAGAAAATAGTACTATCGCGGATATTGTTAGCGACTTGGGTTTAGAGAATAAACGCATTGCTGTTGAATTAAATAAAGAAATTCTACCGTTTAATCAATATGCGCAGACTATTTGCCAAGAAGGCGATTATATTGAAGTTGTGCAAGCGATTGGTGGTGGGCAAGGTGATAGCTTTATTATTGCTGGTCAAGCGTTTACGTCACGATTATTAGTCGGTACTGGAAAATATAAAGACTTAGAAGAAACGCGCTTAGCGATAGAGGCAAGTGGTGCGGAAATTGTAACGGTTGCTATCAGGCGTACTAATATCGGTCAAAATCCAGGTGAGCCGAATTTGTTAGATGTTATTTCACCAGATAAATATACAATTTTACCTAATACGGCAGGCTGTTTTACGGCAGATGACGCAGTTAGAACTTGTCGTTTGGCTCGTGAACTGCTGGGTGGACATAAATTAGTTAAATTAGAAGTTTTGGCTGATCAAAAAACTTTATTGCCGGATATTATAGAAACTTTAGCGGCAGCAGAGTTATTAGTCAAAGATGGTTTTGATATTATGGTTTATACCAATGATGACCCCATTATTGCTAAGCGTTTAGAAGATATTGGGTGTGTTGCTGTTATGCCCTTGGCGGCACCTATTGGTTCAGGTTTAGGTATACAAAATCCCTATAATATTTTGACTATAGTAGAAAATGCAAGGGTGCCTATTTTGGTTGATGCGGGTGTGGGGACTGCATCAGATGCTGCTATTGCAATGGAATTAGGTTGTGCAGGTGTATTAATGAATACAGCGATTGCGGCGGCTAAGAATCCTATATTAATGGCTTCGGCAATGCAAAAAGGGATACAAGCGGGGCGAGAAGCTTATTTGGCAGGAAGGATGCCAAGAAAGCGATTTGCCTCTGCCTCTTCACCGCTAGATGGATTAATTGGTTAAGTTTTGAGTATGATCGAAGAAGAAGTGCAAAGTCCCCCACGAATTAAGAGTTTTATTCGTCGGGTTGGGCGAATGACGGATGCGCAAAGAAATGCAGTCGATACGCTTTGGGATAAATATTGTTTGCAGCCAGAGCTTGTTTGCCATTTTCCTGTCGTTTTTGGGCGTAATGCTCCCATTATTTTAGAAATTGGTTTTGGTAATGGTGAAAGTTTGGCTAAAGTCGCAGAAGATAATCCAACTATAGATTATATTGGTATTGAGGTACATAAGCCGGGTGTGGGCAATTTATTGGCGCAATTAGAAAGAAAGCAAATTACCAATGTTAGGATCTTTTATCACGATGCCATTGATGTGTTAGAGAAGTGCATTCCTGATGCTAGTTTATCGGGTATGCATTTGTTTTTTCCCGACCCTTGGCATAAAAGAAAGCACCATAAGCGGCGCATTGTGCGACCTAGCTTTATTAAGTTGATTGCGCAAAAGCTAAAGCCTGAAGGTTACTTTCATGCAGCCACAGATTGGCAACATTATGCAGTACATATGCTGAGAATTTTGGCGGTAGCGGATCAATTTGTTAACGCCAGTGCCAGCGAGGATTATTGTCCCAGACCAGATTATCGACCGTTAACAAAATTTGAGCAACGTGGACTACGGTTAGGTCATGGTGTTTGGGATTTGATTTTCAAACGTCTGTAAAATGTTATTTCTGAATCGACGCTAAAAATAGCTAGAAAGAGTGATTGCAACTGACATAGTTATTAATATTAGTCATGAAATAGATAGAAAAACAGTTTATTTTTTAGCAGATTTTTATTTTTAGGCTACAATTTATTTCGTAGTATAAAAAATTGAATTTAGATAATCCGTCATTTTAGATGATAAATGCGGTTACTGTCGATATCAGCGATAAGGCATGGGATGTATGGAATTTAAAGAGCAGTTACATGAATATTCGCAATGGCGAGAAGAAATTGTCCAAGCAATTGAAATGTATAGAGAGTGGCGTACTCGTTATGGGTTGAGTGATCCAAACAGTACTGATACGCTATTAAATATGCTTAATGGATTGAGTAATGATCGTATTACTTTAGCTTTTGCGGCTGAATTTTCTCGTGGTAAAACTGAACTTATTAACTCCTTATTTTTTGCTGAAACAGGCGTTAGGTTATTACCTTCAGCTCCCGGACGTACCACGATGTGTCCGACTGAACTATTTTATGATGAAGCGGGTAGTTATATTCGTTTACTCAATATAGAGAGTCGCTTGGAAGATACGTCTTTAGTTGAGTTCAAGCAAAATCCAGCGCGCTGGACACAAATTGATTTGAATTGTGATTCGCCTACGCAAATGCAGGCGGCCTTTAAAGAGCTAGTCGCGGTTAAAACAGTTTCTAAAGCAGAGGCGGATAAATTAGGCTTGTGGAATGAGCGTGAAGCAGCTGAATTAGGTATGTTAGATAGAAATGAGGTAGAAATACCTTGTTGGCGACACGCTTTAATCAGCTTTCCGCACGCTTTATTAAAAGAAGGGCTTTGTATTTTAGATACCCCAGGGCTAAATGCTTTGGGTACCGAACCTGAACTGACTCTCAATATGTTGCCTAGTGCGCATGCCATTATTTTTGTTTTGGCGGCTGATACAGGGGTGACAAAAAGTGATTTGGAAATGTGGCGTAATCATATTAGCATAGCGCGAGGCTCTGGCAAGCAGGGGTTGGCTGTGGTTATGAACAAAATTGATTCCATGTGGGATGATTTGGCGGGTGAAACAGGGTATGACGCGTCTATTATTTCTCAAATTAAGAATTCTGCTGCCATTTTAGGTGTCAGTGAAAAACTGATTTTTCCTGTTTCTGCTAAGCAAGCGTTACTAGCTAAAATTAAATCTGATGACGCCTTATTAGAAAAAAGCCGATTGGCAGGATTAGAAAGCTATTTGTCTGATGATATTTTAAATCATCGACGTAATATTTTAATGGAAACAGTGGCGCGAAATATTGGTTTCTTAGTCAACGAATCGTTGAGTCTCACAGAGATTAAATATAATAATGCAACAGCTCAATTAAAAGAATTTAAGAAAATAGATTTCGAAAATTCTGATATGACGGGTAAATTGATGGCCGAAACACGGGATCGTCAAAATACTTATTTAGTCAATGTAGAGAATTTTCAAGCCAGTCGCCGTGTGTTTAGTGTACAAGCAAAGATGTTGGTGGATTCTTTGGCAAAAGAAAGAATTGACGAAGTCATTTATCGCACTAAAGATGATATGGCTAAAAGTCTTACCACTTATGGTATGAAGCAAAATATTCGTAAGTTATTTGATGAGTTGCGTGATTTATTGCAAGATGCTGTTGATACAACGAATGAAACTCGTCGCTTAGTAAAGGCGATTCATAAGAAATTTAGAGATGAGTACGGATTTAAAGAAATTGAGCCACAGTTATTTTCAATTAAGCAATATCAGTTTGAGTTAGAACAGATATTTGAAGAAGGAGAGCTTTTTCGCTCAAGCGCTAAAACAACAATGACTGAGCAAAGTGTTGTTGTAAAAAAATTATACAGCACGATTATCTCCAAGGCGCGTGAAGTACTGAAACATGCGAATAAAGATGCGACGACATGGAGCAATAGTGTGCTTTCACCTTTAATGCATCAAATTAAAGATCATAAAAAGCAAATTGAAAGTCGTTTACAAATGTTGCGTAAAATTAGTGAATCGAAAGGTAATGTTGAGGAAAGTATTGCTAATCTTGCCGCTGAATTGGAGCCGTTAAAGCAACAGCATATGGAATTGAGAATGATTATTAAGGCAATGAAAATAGATAATATTTCTGAGTATAAAAACGCGAATTTATAAGTTTTCTCATGATTACGTCCACTTCTGATAGGAGAGGGCGTAATCTTCCTGTCTCTTAATGACGGGATCTAATTATTGGTATATTTCCTGAATGCGTTTTGATTATTCTAGTAGTCCTCCCACCCTGCAACGATTTTCCTTAAAAGCACCCTGAATAGTTTGCTTTCTTTAGTCTGTGTTTTTTCTGTAATAAAACTCCCAACAAATTTCAATAGTTTAATCTTCGCATCTTAGATAGGAGGGGCGCGTGCATATTCATATTTTAGGTATTTGCGGTACGTTTATGGGCGGGCTTGCTTTGATAGCTAGAGAGCTAGGGCATACCGTTAGTGGCTCTGATCAAAACGTTTACCCTCCTATGAGCACACAATTAACTGAGCAAGGTATACAGTTAATGCAGGGATATAGTGCTGAAAACTTAGCGATTAAACCGGATTTAGTGGTCGTTGGGAATGCTCTGTCGCGCGGTAATCCTGAGGTTGAAGCGGTTTTAAACTTAGGGTTGAAATATACCTCGGGTCCACAATGGCTCTCTGAATATGTATTGCAAGATAAATGGGTTTTAGCGGTAGCAGGCACGCATGGCAAAACAACGACGAGCAGCATGTTGGCATGGATCTTAGAATATCAGGGCTTTAAACCTGGTTTTTTAATCGGCGGGATTCCTATGAATTTTGGACTCTCTGCGCGCGCAGGGGAAACAGATTTTTTTGTTATAGAAGCGGATGAATATGACTCTGCTTTTTTTGATAAGCGCTCTAAGTTTGTGCATTACCGACCCAGAACAGCGATTTTAAATAATTTAGAATTTGACCATGCCGATATTTTTGATGATTTGTCGGCAATTAAACGTCAATTTCATCATTTAGTCAGAACCATTCCTGGGCAAGGTTTAATTATTGCACCTAAGACGGATGTTAATGTGCAGGATACGCTGGCGATGGGTTGCTGGACGCCTGTACAACAAACGGCGATTGGACAACAAGCTGAATGGCAGGTCGAGCTAGTCAAGGAGGATGGCAGTCAGTTTAAGGTTTTATTTGCTGATGAAGAGCAAGGAGAGGTTAATTGGGGCTTGACCGGATTACATAATGTTCAGAATGGCTTGGCCGCAATTGCAGCAGCAAGGCATATAGGTATATTACCTGTTAATGCGATAGCAGCATTGGCTCAGTTTAAAAATGTAAAACGGCGCATGGAGGTCATTGCTAATATTCGTGGTACGACGGTTTATGATGATTTTGCACATCATCCTACTGCAATTAAAATGACTTTAGAGGGGTTACGCAAGCATGTAGGTGCTGAGAAAATTATTGCTGTGGTTGAGCCTCGATCAAACACTATGCGGATGGGAGTGCATCGTAAGGAGTTAGCGGATGCCCTCAGCTTGGCGGATAGAACGATAGTTTATCAACCAGAAAATTTAGCCTGGGATTTAACTGAGTTGAAAGATTATGCAGATAATATTCAAATTTGTATTTCAATAACTGAAATTATGGCTGAATTACAACAAGAAGTCGCAGCGGAAAGCCACTTTTTAATGATGAGTAATGGTAGTTTTGATGGTATCTATCAGCGTATAAAAAATGAATTGAAATAACGGGATTTAAAAATAAGACTTATTTTGTAATATTGTTGTCATATTTGCTGTACATAATGGTTGCTATGTTAATTCGATAATGTGAGTTTAAAAAATGAAAATTTTGTCTAAAGTGAAGTCTTTAGCAGCGGTTGCTGGGTTTGTTGCAGCAGCATTAGCAAGTACCTCTGTGAACGCAACGCAAACAGTTGACCCTAAACTTTCTGATTATCAAAAAGAAAGTGGTGTATCAGGTAATTTATCAAGTGTTGGTTCAGATACATTGGCTAACTTAATGACATTATGGGCTGAGTCATTTAAACGTAATTATCCTAATGTAAATATTCAGATTCAAGCGGCTGGCTCATCTACTGCGCCACCAGCATTGACCGAAGGAACGTCAAATATCGGTCCTATGAGCCGTAAAATGAAAGATAAAGAGTTGGATGCTTTCGAAGCGAAATATGGCTATAAGCCAACAGCTATTCCTGTTGCTATTGATGCTTTGGCGGTTTATGTTAATAAAGATAACCCTGTCGAAGGTATGACTATTGCTCAAGTTGATGCCATTATGTCATCTACTCGTAAATGTGGTTATGCGACTGACATTACGACGTGGGGCGAGGCGGGCTTAACGGATTCTTGGAAAGACAAAAGCATTCAGTTATATGGTCGTAACTCAGTATCAGGTACTTACGGATATTTTAAAGAGAAAGCCTTATGCAAAGGTGATTATAAAAACAATGTAAACGAGCAGCCGGGTTCTGCTTCAGTAGTTCAGTCTGTGTCAACGTCAATAAACGGTATCGGTTATTCAGGTATTGGTTATAAAACGTCTGGTGTTAAAGCGCTTGCTTTAGCAAAAAAAGAAGGTTCACCTTTTATTGCTGCAACACCTGAGGCGGCCTTAACGGGAGAGTATCCTTTATCGCGTTTCTTATATATCTATGTGAATAAGCAGCCTAATAAGGCTTTAGCTCCATTAGAAAGTGCCTTTATCAAGATGGTTTTATCTAAAGAAGGTCAGGAAGTTGTTATTAAGGATGGTTACATTCCTTTGCCAGCTACGGTTGTTAATAAGGTACTAGCTGAGTTGTTATAAGTTTTAAGGATGGAATAGGAAAATACGGATATTGTTGGGCAAGGATGCCACATTAATCAAAAATTACTATAACCCCCCCCCTTTTTTTTGTTTAAGTAAATGGAAATTGATTGAATATAAAACTAGGTGCTATTTTTAATGGCGCCTAGTTTTTTTTTGCCTATCGTTTTTTTGTACAAAGAAGTTTCATGGTTTTGTAATATAAGAACTATATAATTCAGGCTTGCTTTGTGACTCAATTATTTTTATCGTTAAACTATGACTGTATCTAAACTTCAGATAAGCGAAACTTATCAAAAGTGGCGTAAGATAAAAGACCAACTCACTCGCTATGCGGTAGTTGCCGGTGGCTTGGGCGTTATTGTCGCCATTGTCTTAATTTTTTTCTACTTAATGTATGTGGTTTATCCTCTATTTATTGCAGCGGATGCTCATGCTTTATATGAATATGAGCTACCTGAGAAAGCAGCAGGAAAGAGTCTTTACTTAACAACCGAAGAGCAAAATGAAGTCGCAGTGCGCTTTACCGATCAAGGTAAGGCTGTTTTTTTTGCTACAGAAACAGGTAAAATTCTTAAAATCCAATCAGTTATCCCTGAAGATGTAAAAATTACTAGCTTTAGCGTGGGTACGCAGTCGCGAGGAAATGTTGCTTACGGCCTAAGCAATGGCAACGTTATTATTGCGCGACATAAATATCAAATAACGTATCCAGATGATAAACGCTTAATTACTCCGCAACTTAAGTTTCCATTGGGTGAGCAAGCACTTCAGATCGATCCGCAAGGTCAAGCAATAACTCATGTAGCTTTTAGAGTGAACGATTCGGGCACTACTGTCGTCGCAATAACTGCAGATAATCGAGTGTTATTGACTAATTTTTTTAAGGAGGATTCTCTTTTTTCTGATGACGCTAGTTTTGAACGCGTTAATGTGGAAATAGATGTTAATGCTAAAGATATCAAGTATATCTTGCTTGATAAAGAGCAGCGTAACCTGTATTTAGCAAGTAGTACGGGGCGCTTAAGTATGTTTGATGTTAGTGATAAAGAGCGTCCGCTACTTATTCAGCATACAGAGCTTTTGAATATCAAGGATACGTTAACCAGTTTGGTATTTTTGACGGGTGAACTGTCTTTATTGGCAGGTGACAGTACGGGTCTAGTATCGCAATGGAGTGCTGTGCGCAATGTTAGCAACCATATATCTCTGCAAAAATTACGTACTTTCAAAGTTTCAGATTATGCCGTTGTCGGCATTGATGCCGAGCAGCGCAGAAAAGGTTTTGTTACTGTTGATGCTAAAGGTGTTGTTGGAATTTATCATTCAACCGCTGAAAGGGAATTGTTGAAAGCGCATGTAACTTCAGTGCAGCCGAAATTATTGGCTATGTCACCTAGAGCGAACGTTTTCTTGTTAGAGGATGCACAAGAAATGATTCATATCTGGCATGTTGAGAATGAACACCCGGAAGTATCAATTAAATCCATTTGGCAAGAAGTTTGGTACGAAAGCTATCCTAAGCCTGATTATATCTGGCAATCTTCCTCTTCAAGCAATGATTTTGAGCCTAAATACAGTTTAACGCCCTTGGTATTTGGTACGTTAAAAGCGGCATTTTATGCAATGATGATTGCCGTACCTCTGGCTATTATGGGTGCTATTTATACTGCCTACTTTATGAGCTCTGGTATGCGTAGAGTGGTGAAGCCAAGTATTGAAATTATGGAGGCTTTGCCAACTGTGATTTTGGGGTTCTTGGCGGGGCTTTGGCTGGCACCTTTTGTTGAAGAAAACTTAATGGCGGTGTTTAGTATTTTATTAACATTGCCTGTTGCGGTGCTGTTATTTGCTTATTTATGGCAGTATATTCCAAAAGATATACGCTTAAAAGTGCCAGAAGGAACTGAGGCCTTAGTATTAATTCCGGTTATTTTTTTGGCGACTTACTTTGCAATGAGTGTAAGTGGTTCTCTGGAAGCCATGATGTTTAATGGCGATCTTATCCGATGGTTTAATACTGAATGGGGCATAGGTTATGATCAGCGTAACTCCCTGGTGGTTGGTATTGCTATGGGCTTCGCGGTGATTCCAACTATTTTTTCAATCACTGAAGATGCTATTTTTAGCGTGCCTAAACATTTAACTGTCGGCTCTTTAGCTCTAGGCGCAACGCCTTGGCAAACGATGACCAAAGTTGTGTTATTAACGGCTAGCCCCGGCATTTTCTCAGCGGTAATGATTGGCTTAGGGCGTGCCGTGGGCGAGACTATGATTGTATTAATGGCAACCGGCAATACACCAGTGATGGATTTAAGTGTATTTCAAGGTATGCGTACGCTATCAGCTAATATTGCCGTGGAAATGCCGGAGTCAGAAGTGGATAGTACTCATTATCGCGTGTTATTTCTTGCTGCTTTAGTATTGTTTTCTTTTACCTTTATTTTTAATACTTTAGCTGAAATTGTACGTCAGCGCTTACGTGAAAAATACAGTTCATTATGATAATGCTTGATTATAAAAATTCAGATCTAAAGGTGTCAGTATGATTCGTGAATGGTTTAAAACCGGCGCGCCGTGGGTATGGTTAAATGCTGCTGCGGTGAGTTTAAGTTTAATTATGGTTTTTGGTTTGCTCGCTTTGATAGCGATTCGTGGCTTAGGGCATTTTTGGCCGGCAGATGTTGCTTCCATTGCTTATGTGGAAAAGGCGAATGAGCAGCCTATCACCCTTGTTGGTGAAATGGTTGATCAGCAAGTGTTAAAACCTGAGCTCGCCAAAGCGGCTGGTTACACTCCTGAGCAGGCAGCGGCAGGCTTAACGCAATATTTAGTTAAAATCGGTAACAGAGATATTGGTGGTTTGGATTTTCGCTGGTTACTGGGTAAAGATATTAAACAAACTGAGTATCCTGAAAATTTAATGGTACTGGAGCGGCGCGAGTGGGGTAATTTTTACGGTTATTTAGAGGCTATAAAAGAAGAGGGTAATGTTGTTGCGCAAGGCGCACAAGCTTGGGTAATATTAGCAGAGCGTATGGAGCGCACGCTGGATATTTTTGAGCGAATTAAGGATATAGAAAAAGGCGAAATTGGTACGATCAATTACCAATTGGAGCGCTTACGTTTAAAAGAGCGTAAATTAGAGCTTGAAGATAAGTTGGATGCACAAGCAAAACAAAACCTTGCTAGCGAAAAAGCAGAATTTGAAAAAGCATATCAAGCTTTGCAGGCTAATTTAGCCGATCTTAACCAGAAAATTAGACGTGATAGTTTGGTTGCTAAAGTTGCTAATGGACAGGAAGTTGAGATTTCCCTAGAAAAAATTGTGCTTTATTACCGGCCTAATGCCATGGGTCTTTTTCAAAAGATAGGTCATTATTTTGCTAAAGTCGGCTTATTTCTTAGTGAAGAGCCGCGCGAAGCCAATACTGAGGGTGGGGTATTTCCCGCTATTTTCGGAACGGTTATGATGGTTATGATTATGGCTGTTATTGTGACTCCTTTTGGTGTTATTGCAGCTGTGTATATGCGTGAATATGCCAAACAAGGCATTTTGACGCGTATTATACGCATTGCTGTGAATAACTTAGCGGGTGTACCTTCAATAGTCTATGGTGTATTTGGTTTGGGTTTTTTCGTCTATATTTTAGGTGGCAATATTGATAGTTTGTTTTTTCCTGAAGCATTACCTGCCCCTACTTATGGTACGCCAGGGATGTTTTGGGCTTCATTGACGCTAGCCTTATTAACTTTGCCAGTGGTCATTGTTGCTACAGAAGAAGGTTTGTCACGTGTCCCTAAATCCATTCGTGAAGGTAGTTTGGCATTGGGTGCGACTAAAGCGGAAACCTTATGGCTTACTGTGTTACCTATGGCGAGCCCAGCCATGATGACGGGATTGATTTTGGCGGTTGCGCGAGCCGCGGGTGAAGTTGCTCCTTTAATGTTGGTTGGGGTGGTGAAATTGGCGCCTACTTTGCCTTTAGATGGTAACTTTCCTTTTATGCATTTAGATAGAAAGTTTATGCATTTAGGCTTTCATATTTATGATGTGGGCTTTCAAAGTCCGAATGTTGAAGCGGCTAGGCCATTAGTTTATGCGACCTCATTGCTATTGGTTATGGTTATTATCAGTTTAAATTTATTTGCTGTCAGTATTAGAAATCATTTGCGCGAGAAGTATAAAGCCTTGGAAAATTAGTGGCTGATACACCGTTAATATCGAACATTATTTAAAAAATAAACAGAGTGATCTTATGAGTTCAGAACCTGTACGTACACATGCCATTGATATGAGTGCTATTGCGCAAAAAAATCAGCCGAATAAAGGTATGAATGAAACCAGTATTCAAATACAAAACTTAAACTTGTTTTATGGAGAGAAACAAGCCTTGCATGGCATTAATATGGAAATTCCAAAGAAGCAAGTGACTGCTTATATCGGTCCAAGTGGCTGCGGTAAATCGACTTTATTGCGTTGTATTAACCGTATGAATGATTTGGTGGATAGCGCGAGGATCGAAGGTAAGATAAATATCGAAGGTAAAGATATTTATCAGCCTGGTGTTGATGTTGCAGAGTTGCGTCGTCATGTAGGCATGGTATTTCAAAAGCCTAATCCTTTCCCCAAGTCGATTTATGAGAATGTTGCCTATGGACTGCGCATCCAAGGTATTAATGATCGTCGAATTTTAGATGAAGCGGTAGAAAAGTCATTACGCGGCGCAGCGATTTGGGATGAAGTCAAAGATAGATTGCAAGATAATGCGCTGGGTATATCTGGCGGGCAGCAGCAGCGTTTGGTTATTGCGCGTGCAATTGCAATTGAGCCGACGATTTTATTGTTGGATGAGCCGTCATCTGCTTTGGATCCTATTTCATCATTAAAAATTGAAGAATTAATTAATGAGTTGAAAGAAACTTATACCATTGTTATTGTTACTCATAATATGCAGCAAGCGGCTCGGGTTTCTGATTTCACCGCCTTTATGTATATGGGAGATTTAATTGAATTTGGTGACACGAATACTATCTTCACTAACCCTGAGAAAAAGCAGACGGAAGATTATATTACCGGTCGTTACGGCTAAACACACGATATTGAGCGAGTAAAAAAATGGATAAGCAGCAAATAGGTAAGCATATTTCTCATAAGTTTAATGAAGAAATAGAAAATATCCGTAATCAATTTTTAGTAATGGGCGGATTGGTTGAGCAGCAATTGGCTGATGCCGTTGAAGCATTAGTGACCGGTAATCTTCAATTAGCTGAAAAGGTTATTCAGGCTGATACTCAGGTCAATGACCTAGAGCATGATATTGATGAAGCTTGTTTGTTAGTTATTGCTAAAAGGCAGCCGACTGCTTTTGATCTGCGTTTATTAATTGCTATTTCCAAGGCAATTAGTGAGTTAGAGCGCGTGGGTGATCAAGCTAAGCGTATTGCTGATATGGCAATTAAACTCGAAGAGTTTAATAAAGGCTACACTGATTTTCATGAGTTAAAGCATTTATTAGAATTAGTTAGATCTATATTGAATGATGCATTGGATGCTTTTGCACGATTGGATGTCGAGAGGGCGGTTGATGTGGTTATTCGCGATAAAGACGTTGACCAAGAGTACATTAGTATTTTCCGTCAACTTACTTTGTCCATGATGGAGGACAGTCGAAATATCAAACGGACACTCAATATCATGAATGCAATCCGTTCATTGGAAAGAATAAGTGATCATGCCGGTAACGTTTGTGATTATGTGATTTATGCAGTACAAGGACAAGACGTGAGACATGTTCCTGATGATCAGATCAAAGCTACCGTGTTAGGTCGTAAGGCTTAAATTGGTGATACTAGATTTCTAAAACAGTATGATAAGGGCTGACATTCGTCGGCCCTTTTTGTTTGTCGCGTTACGGCATCGGCTGGGTTTTTCTCTCGAATAAGGCCTGTCGGCATTAAAAAACTAGGGCTATACCTTTCATGCCTATTCGTAGCAACCTATAATATTTTTAGTTAATTAACTAGCTTGCATTATAGTCACTAATTAAGCGAAAATTTTGAGGCGGTTTTATGGATAAATTAACGGGAATGAAAGTATTTGCCAGTGTTGCCAGAGCAGGTAGTTTTGTTGGTGGCGCGAAAGAAATGTCTATCTCCAGGGCGATGGCAACCAAGCATATTGGCCACTTAGAAAGCTATTTAGGTGCTCGCTTATTTAACCGGACTACACGTAGCTTAAGCTTAACTGATGTTGGAGCTGCCTATTTGCAACGCTGCCGCACCATTCTTTCAGAGATTGATGAAATGGAAGATGCTGTCACGCAACTGCATACCGAACCCAGAGGCAGGTTGAAAATCAGTTCACCCCCCATTATTGGTGCTTTATATATTGCACCTGCTATTGCCGAGTTTTTGGCTATGCATAAAGACCTATCGGTTACTTTAGTTTTACAAAGTAATTTTGGCGATTTGGTCGATGAAGGCATCGATGTAGCTATTACTTTTGGCGGTTTAGAGGATACCAGTCATATTGCTAAAAAGTTGGCAAGTTCGCCTTTGTTGGTCTGTGGTTCACCCGCTTATTTTGAAGAGCGAGGCAAGCCACTTGTGCCGGACGATTTACTGAATCATAGTTGCTTGGTTAATTGGGCTATTCCTCCTCGAAATAAATGGCTTTTTAGGGGGTTGGAGGGGAAAAAAGAGGTGCTTGTTACAGGACGGATGCAAGCTAATGCTGCCGATCCTATTCGAATTGCAGCCAAAAAAGGCTTGGGATTGGTCATGTTGCCCGAGTATATTGTTGCTCGAGATATAGAAAAGGGTTATTTACAGGTCGTTTTAGATGATTATGCAATAGAGCCTATGAATATTCATGCGGTCTATCCGCACCGGAAATATTTATCCGCTAAAGTTCGTACTTTTTTAGTATTTCTTGAAGAATGGCTGAAAACAAGATCTGCTGCTCGTGAATAAGTCGCTTGTTGATAAGGGGTGAAAATTAAATAATATGCGAATCTTTCCTTCTGTAGGAGTGGCTTTTAGCCTCTGGGAACTGAGACTGAAAAATTGTTCCTACAATAAAAGCTAATCTTGATTTATTGCCGACATCTGGGCAAGCATTAGACTTGGTTAGGAATGTGCATGAAATAATGTCTTCATCTTAGGAGCGCAGGCAGCTTGCCTGCGAAAGGCAGACGAGCCGTCTGCGCTCCCACAAAAAAATTAGTTGTCGAAGTTATTTTGTGCTCATTCCTTAGTGGTTTTGCTGCTAATGCTCTGTTGCTGGTTAAGCAGAGCATGACGGTGTAGGTATCCGATATTTCTTCGTTTGCCTTAGAAAGATTACACAGTCAAGCTGACACTAAAGCCTTAGCCATTAAGACATTCACCTAAGAAAATACGCCGAGTAGTTTTTCTGCAAGCTGTTTTGATGTGGTCGTTGTGAGTCGATTCCTTGACCGTTCGATTTGTAATGCGATAATGGAACGTTTAAGGCCTAATGGCTTGCTTTTTTATCAAACTTATCCGCATGGATCTAAAAATCCGATTGTTTCTACTCGCAGATAATGAAATGTTAAGTTTCTTTTTTCCGATGAAGGTTATTTATTATCCGGAAAATAGGCATTTAGGTGATATATAACAAGATTTTAGAAATGAAGCGCAATTTATCGGCAAAAGTTTGGTAATTCGCCTTAGTTTATAGTCTACAAACTCATAGAATGAACGCATGATAGAGAACTTAACACCCCAACAGTGCTGGACATATATGCAGGAAAATCCTTCTGCGGTAATGATTGACGTCAGAACTAAAGTTGAGCATGGCTTTGTGGGGCATCCCTTGTCAGCGGTACATGTACCTTGGAAAGAGTCTCCAGATTGGCAAGTTAATGCACAATTTGTTGAGCAAGTAAAAGTAGCTGTTAATCATGATTTAACTAGGCCTGTGTTACTTTTATGTCGTAGTGGCCAGCGTTCTCTTGATGCGGCACAAGCCTTGGAAGAGGCAGGTTTTGCACATTCGATTAATATATTGGATGGCTTTGAAGGTGCTTTAGATGATAATAAGCATCGAGGCAATCTCAGTGGCTGGCGCTATTGCCAATTACCTTGGGAACAAAGCTAATAAATACGCTGTTTGATCAAACAACCCCCCCGATTTTTAAATTAACCGTACAAATAAAGTGATAGATAAATTAAGAAATATAGCAATCATTGCGCACGTTGACCATGGTAAAACAACTCTGGTTGATAAATTATTAGAGCAGTCAGGTACTTTTTCAGCTCATGAAAAGACCTCTGAAAGAATGATGGATTCCAACGATCTTGAAAAAGAGCGTGGTATTACTATTCTGGCAAAAAATACTGCAATTGACTGGAATGGCTATCACATTAATATTGTAGATACACCAGGACATGCTGACTTCGGTGGTGAGGTTGAGCGTGTTTTATCTATGGTTGACTCTGTGTTGCTATTGGTTGATGCCGTTGATGGGCCTATGCCACAAACGCGTTTTGTGACTAAAAAAGCGTTTGCTTTGGGTTTGAAGCCTATCGTTGTTATTAACAAAGTTGACCGTCCAGGCGCGCGTCCTGATTGGGTTGTTGATCAAACATTTGATTTGTTTGATAACTTGGGTGCAACGGATGAGCAATTAGATTTCCCAATTATCTATGCGTCTGCTTTAAATGGTTTTGCAGGTTTAGAGGCTGATGTTTCTGGTGGTGATATGACGCCATTATTTCAAACCATTATTGATAAAGTAACCCCGCCGCCTGTTGATATTGATGCACCTTTTCAGATGCAAGTTATCAGTTTAGATTATAACTCTTACGTCGGTGTTATCGGCGTTGGACGTATACAGCGTGGTACAGTAAAGAGAAATATGCCGTTAACTTTAGTGGATGCTGAAGGCAAAAAACGTAACGGTCGTATGTTAAAGATTTATGGGTTTAGCGGCTTAGAACGCGTTGAAGTAGATTCTGCACAAGCGGGTGATATTATCGCTTTCTGTGGCATTGAAAACCTACAAATCTCTGAGACTATATGTCACCCAGATTACGTAGAAGCATTGCCTGCTCTATCCATTGATGAGCCAACAGTGAGCATGACTTTCCAAGTAAACAATTCTCCGTTTGCAGGAAAAGAAGGTAAGTTCATTACCACGCGTCAAATTTATGATCGTTTACAAAAAGAATTACAACACAATGTTGCTTTGCGTGTTGAGACCACTGATGACCCAGATAAATTTAAAGTATCAGGCCGTGGAGAGTTGCATTTATCTGTTTTAATTGAAAACATGCGCCGCGAAGGTTATGAAATGGGCGTTTCTCGTCCACAAGTTATTATCAAAGAAATTGATGGCGTTAAGTCTGAGCCTTATGAAAATGTAACCATTGAAGTTGAAGAGCAGCATCAAGGTGCGATCATGGAAAAATTAGGTGATCGTAAAGGTGATCTAAAAGACATGGTGCCAGATGGTAAAGGGCGTATTCGTTTGGAGTATGTTGTACCTTCTCGCGGTTTATTGGGCTTTCAAACAGAATTTTTAACAGCAACTTCTGGTTCTGGTTTGTTCTACCACGTCTTTGATCATTACGGTGCAGTAAAAGAGGGGGCTGTTGGTAATCGTATTCGTGGTGTATTAATTTCCATGTCTAAAGGTAAAGCGGTGGATTATTCTTTATACCCACTGCAAGCCCGTGGTGAATTGTTGGTTGTTAACGGCGATGAAATCTACGAAGGTCAATTAGTGGGCATTCATTCACGCACTAATGATTTAGTTGTTAATCCGACTAAACCTAAGCCATTAACTAACGTTCGTGCATCAGGTACCGATGAAAGCTTGACCTGTGCGAGAATTCAAAAAATGACGTTAGAGCAAGCTTTAGAGTTTATTGCTGATGATGAGTTGGTTGAAGTCACACCTAAATCGATTCGTCTGCGCAAAATCCTATTGACTGAAAACGAGCGTAAACGCGCGAAGTAATAATATCTGGGAGCGAGCGCATTGCTCGCTCCTTGTATTTAATAATGTAAAGAGATGACAGATAGAATCGCAAGCGTTGAACGTAATACGCTGGAAACGCAAATTAGTATTAGCATTAATTTAGATGGTACAGGTAAAGCTAGGTTTGATACTGGCGTCCCTTTTCTCGAACATATGCTGGATCAGATTGCGCGGCATGGCTTAATTGATATGGATGTGACCTGTAAAGGTGATTTGCAAATTGATGATCACCATACCGTCGAAGATATAGGTATTACTTTAGGTAAGGCTTTCGCCAAAGCCTTAGGTGATAAAAAAGGTTTGTTTCGTTATGGTCATGCCTATGTGCCATTGGATGAATCTTTATCGCGTGTTGTTGTTGATTTTTCAGGTCGCCCTGGCTTGTATTATGACGTCCAATTTTCACGTGCGATGATTGGCACGTTTGATGTTGATTTATTGCGTGAATTCTTCCAAGGATTTGTTAATCATGCAGGTATTAGCTTACATATTGATAACTTAAAAGGTGTCAATGCGCATCATATTGCCGAAACTGTTTTTAAAGCGATGGGTCGTGCCTTGCGTATGGCAATTGCTGAAGATCCGCGTATGGCTGGTATAATGCCGTCCACTAAAGGTGTTTTGTAAGCTAACAAGCCTCCATGTTTTTAATTGATATATCTAATTTATTAAAATGTCTTCTGTAGCAGTTATAGATTATGGGATGGGTAATCTCCATTCTATCGCCAAAGCTTTGCAGCACGCAGCACCTGATGTTGATGTCCGTGTTGTTTCTGATAAAAAATCCATATTATCCGCTGATCGTGTAGTATTCCCTGGCGTGGGGGCTATGCGTGACTGTATGCATGCCTTACAAGGGAGTGAATTAAACTTAGTTATTACTCAAGTTGCGCAGACTAGACCATTGCTTGGTATTTGTCTGGGAATGCAAGCGTTACTGACTAGCAGTGAAGAAAATCACGGTACTGAATGTTTGAATATTCTTCCCGGTCGAGTTAAACATTTTTCTGAAAATCTGTATGCTGCTAATGGTGAGCGTTTAAAAATTCCGCATATGGGTTGGAATCAAGTAGAACAAAAAAATCACCCTCTTTGGGAAGGGATTGCACAAAATAGCCGTTTCTATTTTGTGCATAGCTATTACACGCAACCTGAAGATTCTGCTATCGTAGCAGGGACGACTGAATACCCTGAAAAGTTTGCTTGTGCTTTAGCTAAAGATAATATCTTTGCCGTGCAGTTTCATCCTGAAAAAAGTCAAACAGCTGGATTACAGTTGCTTAATAATTTTTTACATTGGGATGGACAGGCTTAATTTAAGCGACCTCCCTAATTTTATTTCACTCTATTTGAGGCTAAAAAAATGTTGTTAATACCCGCCATTGATTTAAAAGATGGTAAATGTGTTCGTTTGCGTCAAGGACGTATGGAAGATGACACAGTATTTTCAGATAACCCTGTTGAAGTTGCAGGGCGTTGGGTGGCCGCAGGAGCACGACGCATTCATTTGGTCGATTTAGATGGTGCTTTTGCTGGTAAACCAAAAAATGCTGATATTATTCATGAAATTGTTGCCGCTTATCCCGATGTACCCGTGCAAATTGGTGGTGGTATCCGTGATGAAGAAACGGTTATTGCCTATTTAGAGGCTGGTGTGCAATATGTCATTATTGGCACTAAAGCGGTAAGTGATCCTCTGTTTGTACGCGATCTCGCACTGGCTTACCCTGGGCATATTATTGTTGGTTTGGATGCCAAAGACGGCAAAGTGGCGGTTGACGGTTGGTCTAAGTTATCTCGACATGATGTGATTGATATGGCGAAGAAATTTGAATCCTATGGCGTTGAGGCTATTATTTATACTGATATTTCTCGTGATGGCATGATGAATGGCGTTAACGTTGAAGCAACGGCAAAATTGGCTGCAGCTATTAATATTCCGGTCATCGCTTCAGGTGGTATTACCAATATGGACGATGTTAAAGCTTTAGCCGCTGCCGCAGAAGACGGTATCATGGGCGCTATTACCGGTCGTGCTATTTATGAAGGCACTTTAGATTTTGCTGACGCGGAGAAGTTAGCCCAATCTTTTCCTAAAGGTCATTATGAGTTTAGCTAAACGGATCATCCCTTGTCTTGATGTTGATAATGGCCGAGTTGTTAAAGGCGTCAAGTTTGTTGACATTCGTGATGCAGGTGACCCTGTAGAGGTTGCTCGTCGATATGACCGCGAAGGCGCCGATGAAATTACCTTTTTGGATATTACTGCAACACATCATGATCGCGATACCATCGTACATGTGGTTGAGCAGGTTGCTAGTGAAGTATTTATACCTTTAACGGTCGGTGGCGGTATCAGAAAGTTAGAAGATATTCGACGTATGCTGAATGCCGGTGCGGATAAAGTCGGCATTAATAGTGCGGCTGTTTTTAATCCTGAATTTGTTCGTGAAGCCGCCGAGAAATTTGGCTCGCAATGTATTGTTGTGGCTATAGATGCCAAAAAAGTCAGTGGTGCAGGTGAAGCTAATCGTTGGGAGATTTTTACCCATGGAGGACGTAAAGAAACTGGGATTGATGCCATCGAATGGGCAAAGAAAATGGTTCGTTACGGAGCTGGTGAAATCTTATTAACGAGCATGGATCGAGATGGCACGCGTGAAGGGTTTGATTTGGATTTAACACGCGCTATTAGTGAAGCGGTTACTGTACCAGTGATTGCTTCTGGTGGTGTGGGTAATTTACAGCATTTAGCCGATGGTGTTACCAAAGGTAAAGCAGATGCGGTATTGGCGGCTAGTATTTTTCATTTCGCGGAATACAGTGTGCAAGAAGCTAAAGAACATATGGCAAGTCAAGGTATAGAGGTGCGTTTGACATGAGTTCTGCTAGTGCGTGGCTAGATGAAATTCGCTGGACGGATGATGGCTTAGTACCGGTTATCGTGCAACAAGCGGATACAGGAAAAGTCGTTATGTTTGCGTGGATGAATCGCGCGTCTTTAGCGCTGACTAATGAGTGTGGCTATGCGGTCTATTGGTCACGCTCACGTAATAAGTTATGGCGTAAAGGTGAAGAGTCAGGCAATAAACAGAAAGTTTTAGCTATTTCTTTAGATTGTGATGAGGATGTTATCTTGTTAAGTATAGAGCAAGAAGGCGGCATCTCTTGTCATACGGGTCGAGAAAGTTGTTTTTATCGGACTTTAGATGCGGGTGTTTGGCAAGAAAATGCGCCAGTATTAAAAGATCCTGCAGAAATGTATAAAACATAATAGCTATTGTACAGTGGTGAACTTTAGCCTGATAATGCAATTCTAATAGAATTTATGGAATATCCAAGCATGAGCAAAGTATTAACAGAATTAGCAGCTATTTTAGAGCAGCGCAAACAAGAGTCTGCGGATAGTTCTTATGTAGCTAGTTTATATGCGAAAGGTTTAGATACTATTTTGAAAAAAATAGGTGAAGAAGCCACTGAGACGGTTATTGCAGCAAAAGGAGGTGATAAAAAACAGATTATTTATGAAACGGCTGATTTATGGTTTCATTGTATGGTTATGTTAGCGGACCAAGGATTAGGTCCTGACGATGTTCTAAATGAATTGCAACATCGCTTCGGCTTGTCTGGTTTAACAGAAAAAGCACAGCGCAATAAATAATATATAGCGTAAGGGGATTTTATTATGGGCATCAGTGTTACTCAATTAGTGATTGTTTTAGTTATTGTTCTGGTTTTATTTGGCACTAAACGACTGCGTAATATGGGCGGTGATTTAGGCGGTGCAATTAAAGGCTTTCGTTCTGCTATTAAAGAGGGTGAGGAGGATAAAAACTTGTCAGATAAAGATGACGATGTGATTGATGTTGAAGTCACGGCCAAAGAAAAAGATAAAGTTTAATCTATGTTTGATGTCGGATTTTGGGAGCTTTGTTTAGTTGGTGTTGTCAGTTTATTGGTTATAGGGCCAGAGAAATTGCCTAAGCTTGCTCGAATTGTAGGTTTCTGGGTCGGTAAAACGCGCCATGTCGTTGCTTCTGTTAAAGAAGAGATTAAGGAAGAGCTAAAGGAAGAAGAATTAAGGCAGTTATTAAAAGAGCAGCAGGAGCAATTAGACGTCATGACAAAAGACTTGGATTTACATCAGCGAGCCGAGCATTTTTTAGATGCAAAAGATAACACGGATAAAAAACCAGATGTCGGCAAATGATGAATTAGAGCAATCGTTTATCTCTCACCTTATAGAATTACGTAACCGCTTATTGCGCGTGGTACTTAGCGTGTTAGTGGTTTTTTTAGCAATGTCGCCCTTTGCTAATGAGATTTACCATTTTTTAGCGCAGCCACTCATGCATTTTTTGCCAGAAAATAGCTCAATGGTTGCCATTGATGTGGTTTCGCCATTTTTAACTCCGTTTAAATTGGTATTAGTAGCGGCAATATTTATTTCAGTGCCTATTATTTTGTATCAATTTTGGGCGTTTGTCGCCCCTGGGCTTTACTCTCATGAAAAGCGCATGATTGCGCCTTTATTAGTGGCGAGTACTGTATTATTCGCGCTAGGTATGATTTTTGCTTATTTCGTAGTCTTTCCCTTGGTCTTTGGCTTTTTAACCTCTGCCGCACCAGAAGGCGTTACAGTAATGACAGATATTGCTAAATATCTGGATTTTGTACTAACGATGTTTTTTGCCTTTGGGGTCGCTTTTGAAGTTCCTATTATCACCATTGTTTTGGTTTGGACTGGGGTTGTCACGCCGCATCAACTTGCAGATAAACGCCCCTATGTTATTGTCGGTGCTTTTATTATTGGCATGTTTTTAACGCCGCCTGATGCTATTTCTCAGACTTTGCTGGCAATACCTATTTGGTTGTTATTTGAAGTCGGCTTATTGTTTTCTCGTTTATTTGTTAGAAAAGGTGAGGGTAAGCGCATAGCTAAAGATAAGTAGAGCTTGCCTTTTAGCCCGTCTTTGATTAGTTTTTCTGTATGTTCTCGGGTTGTGGTCGCGCCCAATCGTATATTCTTAAAGTATTTACGACGTATCGCATTGCTCAATGTATCTCTGCTATCGCACGATAAAGCTTACTGAGCATATATCGCTGTATTTTAGTATTCCGAATTATGTATTTAGCTTATAAATTCTCTGCGCTTATATAAACAATAAAATGAGTACCTGGCTGACGATAATTCTTAAAATCATCACTAAGGGATAAACGGTCGCGTAACTGGTCGCTACCGCAGAAGAGGAGGAGTTTAATGCATTGGCAAAAGCAAGCGCCGGTGGATCGGTCATGCTACCAGCCAATAATCCGCATAGGGATAAAAAGTTTATTTTATAAAAATAACGAGCAATAAAAGCAACTAAAATTAGCGGGCTTAAGGTAATAAACATCGCGCAAAACATCCAATAAAAACCATCACCTTCCGTTAGCGTTTTAACAAAATGGTCGCCTGAATATAAGCCTACGCAAGCTAGAAACAGCACAATGCCGATGTCTTTTAAAATAAGGTTAGAGCTTTTGGGTAAGTGCCAACTCATGGTGCCCCAGCTAGGAATTTGGCTGAGTAAAATGGCGACAATTAAAGGGCCGCCGGCTAAGCCAAGCTTAATAGCTGATGGAATGCCTGGGAAAAAAAATGGCCAGCTACCCAAGATTACGCCTAATGTTATGCCGATAAAAATAGGGATAATTTGTGGGGTATTGAGGGTTTCTATGGAATTGCCTAAAACAGTGGTAATTTCTTCTAATGCTTCTTTACTAGCTACAACATATAACTCATCACCAAAATGCACGCGAGTTGCGTTATGCGGCACAAATTCAATTTCAGGGCGGTGTATCCGTGAAATGATAATACCGTAAAAAGTATGCAGTTCACCTACGCTTTTACCTATAGCTTCTTTGTTGGTGACAATAATTCGTTTACTGTGCAAAATATCGGAAAAACTATTTAATTCTTGTTCTGAGATCGGGCCTATTAGCATCTTAATTTTATTTAAATCGCTGTGCGTACCAACTAGGCGAATGGAATCACCTAAGGCAAATTGTGTGTCATTAGTAACAAGATTGACCGTGCCGTTGTGTAGAATGCGTGTAACAATCACGTTCATGGCGTCAAAGAATGGGATTTCAGCAATCGTTAGGCCATTGATATTGGGGTTTTCAATACGCAGATCTTTCCATATAGGATGTTGGGTATTTTGTTGTTGAAATTTTAGAAAAGCGTCAGCTTCATCGCTAATGTTTATTTTGAATAAGCGCTTAATGAATAGCATGGAAAGAATGATACCGATTATGCCAAATGGATAAGCGACAGCATAACCTAGGCCGGGCATTTTTAAGGCCTCAGTATCAATGTTAGGTATATGTGCGAATACTTCTTGTGCGGCAGCTAGTGCGGGGGTATTCGTCGTTGCTCCTGCGAATAGACCAACAGCAACAGTAATATCAATAGCACCGAAATGGATAATAGCAACAGTAATAAGTGCGCCGAGCAGCACAATGCTGGCGGCCATGATGTTTAGTTGTACGCCGTTGTGCAAAAAAGAGTTAACAAAGCCAGGGCCGACTTGTAATCCAATGGCATAGACAAACAGAATAAGCCCAAATTCACGCAGGAAATGCATGATATGTGGATCTATTGTGATATTGAAATGACCAAAGGCAAGGCCGGAAAAAAGTACGCCAGCAATGCCGAGGCGGATATTAAAAAAAGGAATTTGTCCGAAGGCTAAACCTATGGAAATAACTAAGCTAATAATGAGTAATGAATGAGGAACTGAAGGCTCGGTAATTAGTTGGTAAAGCCAATTCATTATGGATTAATTATCTAGATTAAGTTGAGAGAGACTTCAATGAATTGGCACTTATCTATTAAGTAGCCGCGTATTTCTAGAATGCCTTTAATATTGAGAGAAATAATCAAGTAGAGAGCTTCAGGATAGTTCGCTTGCGTTAAGTCAGTATTTGAAGGAATGGCAGGTGCTGTTGGGTGTGAATGATAGATAGCGAACAATTGTTCATTATTATCACGCATCTTCGCCATGGCTTGAATTTGTTGCTGGGCATCTAAGGTAAAAAATTTTGAAGGTTTTGGTGAGGTGTTTTTAATGGGGTAGCTGCGATAGGGCATATTATCAAGGCTACTGACTAGACCACAGACTTCTTGATCGGGTGTTTGTTGTGCATGGTGCAATAAATTTTGCACGATTTTTCTAGGAATCGCAATTTCAGTGATTTTTTCTGTCATGGGAATTATGCTGTTTTAAGTTAGAATAGCCATTGAGCGTAGCTGACGCGTGGGTGTCCCGATAAGTCGTGTACGCATTGAATGTTTTGATATTGGTGCTGCTCAAGTATGTTATGTACTGCTTGTTTTTGATCGTAACCATGCTCAAAAATAAGGTAGCCGCCATAATGTAGATATTGCTGACTTTGTTGGCTAATCTCAATAATGTCTTGTAAGCCGTGTTGCTCTGCAATAAGGGCGCTATTTGGCTCAAAGCGCACATCACCTTTATTTAAGTGTGGGTCATTTACATCTATATAGGGTGGATTGCTGGCAATGAAATCGAATTTTTCTTGGGCTACTTGAGCCAGCCAATTGCTGTTTAGAAAGCGAATATTTGCCGTATGATTTAGCTGGGCGTTACTTTGGGCAATAGCGAGTGCTTTTGCGCTACTATCGACAGCAGTGACTTTAAGTTGCGGGCATTCGGCGGCTAGCGTAATGGCGATAATGCCTGAGCCAGTGCCTAAATCAATCAGTTTCGCATCAGGCTTAGATTCAATCAATTGTAAGCAGACTTCGATTAATGTTTCTGTGTCTGGACGTGGAATTAATACACTGGGATTTACCTTGAAATCACGCGACCAAAATTCTCGAGTGCCAGTAATATAGGCAATCGGTTGTCCTTGTTGGCGCTGTTCAAGTAAGTGTGAGAATTGCCCTAATTGTTCATTGCTAAGTTGCTTTTCTGGCCAAGTGCGTAGATAGCTGCGATTTTTTTCTAGTACGTGGCACAGTAAGACTTCTGCATCTAAGAGCGCTGAATCAGAAATGGCTTGCAAGGTGCTAGCAGAGCGTGCCAGCACAGAGTGAATATCTTGCATGTTACTTAGCCTTCTTCACCTAATTGAGTGAGTAATTCAGCTTGGTGCTCACTAATAAGCGGTTGAATGACATGACTAAGGGCGCCTTGCATAATCTCATCTAGTTTGTACAGGGTGAGGTTAATGCGGTGATCTGTGATGCGACCTTGAGGGTAATTATAAGTACGAATACGTTCAGAGCGATCGCCACTGCCTACTTGTAATTTTCTATTTTCAGAGTTTTCTGCGTGTTGTTTTTCTTGTTCAGCTGAGAGTAGGCGTGATTGTAATACCGACATCGCTTGCGCTTTATTTTTATGTTGTGAACGCTGATCTTGGCATTCTACGACAGTTCCCGTAGGTATGTGGGTAATACGCACCGCTGAGTCAGTTTTATTGACGTGCTGTCCACCTGCGCCTGATGAGCGAAAGGTATCTATGCGCAGATCGCTGGGGTTAATATCGATATTATCAACTTCAGTGGCTTCTGGCATGATGGCGACGGTACATGCGGAGGTGTGTACGCGGCCTTGTGATTCAGTCTCCGGTACGCGCTGTACACGGTGTACGCCCGCTTCAAACTTAAGCTGGGAATAAACGTCTTGACCGGCAATACGTAAGATAATTTCTTTATAGCCTCCGTGCTCACCGCGCGTTTCACTTGCTGTTTCTATTTGCCAGCCTTGGTTTTCAGCATAACGCATATACATGCGTGCTAAATCACCGGAGAAAAGTGCGGCTTCATCGCCACCTGTTCCCGCACGAATTTCCATGTAGATATTGCGATTATCATTAGGATCGCGAGGTAATAGTAAGATTTGTAAATCTTGCTCAATTTTCTTTTGTTGTTGCTCGGTATCGGCAATTTCTTCTTTTGCCATTGCGCGTATTTCGGCGTCATCCTCATTAAGCATCTCTTGTGCCGCGCTGATAGCGTCTTCGGTTGTGGAGAATTTTT
Organism: Methylococcaceae bacterium; assembly: GCA_021736705.1. Classification (GTDB taxonomy): domain Bacteria; phylum Pseudomonadota; class Gammaproteobacteria; order Methylococcales; family Methylomonadaceae; genus Methyloprofundus. The sequence goes on from JAIPFI010000001.1 coordinate 60,186, forward strand.
TATAGCATTCAACAAGTGGCGTTATTTGCGAATATTCTTGGCTTAGCGTGCGAAATTTATTTTGATCGCTTTGTATTTCAGGTTGAGAGAGTAGGGCGGCAATTTCATCAAAACGATCCGCTAGGTTTTCTAATTTGTTTTTTATCGAGGGTTTCATTGCTGGTTCTATAGTTTGAATATTTCGCGCGCAGCAGCAATCAGGTCATGGCGATCATTTTGGCTGGCTTTGCGTAATTGGGTGCAGGGTGCATGCGTTAATTTATTGGTTAGCGTATGTGCCAATTGCTGCATAATTTGCTCAGGGTTTCCGCCGTTTTGTAGCGCGGATAGCGCTTTAGTTAAGCTTTCTTGTTGTAATTTTTCCGCTTGTTGGCGGTAATCAACAATCGTTGATTGCACAGTTTGTACTTTCATCCAAGATAGAAAATGTTCGACATTGGTATCGATGATTTCCTCTGCTTGTTCTGCGGCTTCGCGACGAGAATTAAGGTTGTCGTTAATAATGTTTTGTAAGTCATCGACTGTATAAAGGTACACATCATTGAGGTTTTTAACTTCTGGCTCAATATCGCGAGGCACGGCAAGATCAACCATAAAAATAGGTTTATGTTTGCGTTTTTTGATGGCGCTTTCTACTAAACCTTTGCCTAAAATCGGCAATTGGCTTGCTGTGGAGGAAACGATAATGTCTGCTTCTGCAATATGCAATGGTAATTCCGATAGTGCAATAGCGTAGCCATTAAATTGGCTGGCAAGTGCGTGTGCTTTATCGTAAGTACGGTTGGCAATGATAATCCGGCCTATGCCATTTTGATGTAAATGTCGCGCAGTGAGTTCGATTGTTTCGCCCGCGCCGATTAAAACTGCGGTTTGTTCGCTAAGATTGTCAAAAATCTGTTTGCTTAGTTGTACGGCAGCAAAGGCGACGGAAACTGAGCTAGAGCCAATAGCCGTGTCGGTACGAACTTTTTTTGCAGTAGAAAAGGTGTGTTGAAATAACTTTTCTAGATCTTTGCCTAAAGTGCCTGCTTGACTAGCTGTTTGGTAGGCGGTTTTCATTTGGCCTAGAATTTGAGGCTCGCCTAAAATCATTGACTCAAGACCGCTGGCAACACGAAACATATGGCGGATAAAAGCATTGTCGGAGTGTGCGTATAAATAGGGTTGAAACTCAGCTTGTTTGAGTTGGCGATTGTGAGCAATCCAATTAACTAAAGGTGCAATATCATTGCCTTGAGTTGCGCAGTAAATTTCGGTGCGATTACATGTCGATAAAATGGCAGCTTCGGATATATATTGTTGCTGCCAGAGTTCTTTGACAGCATCGCTCAATATTTCAGTAGGGAACGCAAGGCGTTCTCGGATTGAAACAGGCGCTGTTGTATAATTAATACCTAATGCGAGAAGTGTCATTTATGCCGGTTTTTTTCAAAGTTAGCGGGTAGACTTGAAATCATGATTCAATAGTCTATTCTAAGGAACTTTATTGGTTTAGCCAAATGGAATAAATCATTGGATCCGTTTATTAAATTATAAAACTTTTGGGAACTTGGATGGAAATCCGTGTTTGTTTGGATTTAAGCGTTATATAAAGTTGCTTAGTTGTTTGTATAATAGGCAAAATAAATCTAAAGCTAGGTCGTTGGCTCGGTTTTTTATGCAGCGGTTTTTAGATTATGGCAATTCAAAATTGAGGAAATTTCATTGATAGTTTTAAAGGTAGTAACGATTGTTGGTGCATTAATGCTAGCTGCTTGTACAACTCTGCAATCAGGGAGTCAGCTTGGAGGGGAGAAAAAAGAAGCGTCAGAGCTTGCTTTGCAAACTGTACTGAATGAGGCTCCTGAGATAAAGACCGCAATTGCCCCAGATGTTTTGTTTTTGCTGATGACGGCAGAGATTGCAGGGCAGCGTGGCCAGTATGGGGTGGCGTTAGATGGTTATTTGCGTGCGGCAAATAAAGTTAAAGATCCTGAAGTTATTAAGCGTGCTGCTAAAATTGCCTTGTATTTACAGGATGAAGCTAAGTTAGAGCAGTCTTTAGCGTTATGGATGGAGGTTGAGCCAAATAGTCTGGAGGCGCGTTACTTGCTGGCGGTTGCTGCAATTAAGTCAGGCAATAAGTCACTTGCAATCGAAAGTTTTGATTTTGTCCTTACTAAAGATGCTAGTGATTTTGATAATAACGCGTTAGTTATGCTTAAGGGTTTGCAGAAGCAATCAGAGCTAAATTTGGCTTATCAGGTCTTTGAAGCGTTAAGTATTAAATACCCTGACAATGCTAAATTATATTTTGTGCAAGCCTTAATGGATGCTCAGAATAAGCGCAATAGGCAGGCGCAGCTAAAAGTTTCGCAAGTGTTGGCGCTTGAGCCTAATTGGATAAAGGCTTTATTGTTGCAGGCTCAGCTTTATATTGCTCAGGGAGCGTTGTTTGAAGCAACTGATTTTTTACAGCGCGCAGACAAGGAGGAACCCCGTGCAGAGATAAAGGAGCAGATAGCGCAATTATTAATGCAGCAGAGTCGATTTTCTGAGGCGCAAGAAGTATTGCAAGAGTTGATTGCGCAAACGCCTGAAAATAATGAATTGAAATTCAAGTTAGCTTTGATCTATTTGCAAATAGATAAGGAAAAAGAGGCGCGAGTTATTTTAGAGGCTTTGGTTGGCGAACCTGCGTACCGAGACCGATCTGCATTTTACTTAGGTAGAATGGATGCTAAGGCAAGGCGCGCGAACGAAGCATTGCTATGGTTTGATATTATTGGAGTAGAGCCCTATAAGTATGAAGCGGGGGTTAGTGCAACTTTAATTTTAATGGACGAGCAACGCTTTGAAGATGCGCTCCTTAGAGTGCAGCGCATGCAGACTGAGTACCCACAGAAAAAAAGTGATTTAGTGCTGATTGAGTCGGAAATTTATAGTCAAATGCAATCTTATGTAAAAGCATTTGATGTATTGACTGGAGCGCTGTTGGGGGACGCTGATAATCACAAAATTCTTTATGCGCGAGCATTGATTGCTGAGAAGCTGGGTAAGTTGCAGGTTCTTGAAGAAGACTTAAAATATATTTTGGAGAAAAATCCTGATGATGTCAGTGCCTTGAATGCATTAGGGTATACCTTGGTAGATAAAACCAGTCGGTATGTAGAGGCTAAGATCTATTTGGATAAGGCAATAGCGCTAAAGCCAAATGACGCAATCATTATGGATAGTTATGGCTGGTTATTATTTAAGTTAAATAAAGTGCCAGAGGCATATCAATATTTGCAGCGCGCATATGACTTGGAGCCACAAGCTGAAATAGCTGCGCATTTAGTGGAAGTTTTATGGCTTATGGGGAGACTGGAGGAGGCGCGAGTTGTTTTGTCTGATGCACTGAAAAGGAATCCTAGTGACGGCTTGCTAGTTGAGGTTAAAAAGCGTTTATTTGGTAATAATTAATGTCTAAGGTTTTAGTTGGACTGATTATGTTGCTCGGTTTAGTTGCTTGTTCATCAATAAATACTTATGAAGTGAGTTCAGATGTATTGAAGAACAGAACGGTTAGTAATTTATCTGTATGGGCAATGGATGGGCGTTTGTTGATTAAAGGGCAGGATGTCATGAGCGCAAATATTAACTGGCAGCATACGCCGAGAATGGATAGATTGAAGCTTGCAGGTACTCTTGGTTTAGGTGCTATCTATATTGAGCTAAACGAGCAGGGTATACTTATTGATAAGGGGCAGGGAGATAGGTATTATTCACCTGATGTAGATAAGTTTATAGCACAGCAAATAGGTTTTGTCGTGCCAATAACGGCTTTGCGTCAATGGGTTGTTGGCGTGCCACTCGAAGGTGTTCCGGTTGCATGGTTTGATGACGGTTTTGAGCAATTGGGTTGGCGTGTAACTTATGGTGAATATATGAGAGCTTCGATAGGTGGAATGCCGCATAAGCTTAGAATTGTAAAAGATAAAATTAATTTGAAATTAGTTGTAGATAAGTGGGAACTTGAATGAGTAAGCGGGTAGATTCGGAATTAGGCTGGGGCGTTAGATGGCCTGCTCCTGCAAAGTTAAACTTAATGTTAAGGATCGTTGGGCGGCGAGAAGATGGGTATCATTTGTTGCAGACAGTATTTCAACTTATTGATATTGATGATGGCATAGTTTTTTATAAAACAGATGACGGGCGAGTGCGATTACAAAAAGCTATTCCAGGCGTTAAGGAGGTGGATGATTTGACTGTTCGGGCGGCAAATATGCTAAAGGATGAAACGGGCTATCAGGGGGGCGTCTGTATTGGTGTCGAAAAGAATTTGCCTATGGGCGGAGGATTAGGAGGAGGTAGTTCCGATGCGGCAACAGTTTTAGTGGTATTAAATCAGCTTTGGCAGCTGGGTTTGTCTAAGCAAAAACTAATGGATTTGGGTGTTAAACTAGGTGCGGATGTGCCGGTATTTGTTAACGGGGCTAGTGTTTGGGCAGAGGGTGTTGGTGAGCAGTTGACGGAAATAAATTTGCCGGATGCTTGGTTTGTCATTGTTAAACCGGATTGTCATGTGGATACTGGGGAAATATTTTCGACAAAAGATTTGACAAGGGATAGTAAATCAATCAAAATGTGCGAATTCCAATCAGGACAGATCAAGAATGACTGTCAGGAAGTGGTAGAAAATATCCATATTGAAGTAAAAGAAGCTCTTGATGAGTTGTCTCGATATGGTGATTCAAGGCTGACAGGAACAGGGGCATGCGTCTTTGTTCAGTTTAAAGATAGGTTGTCAGCAGAGGAGGTTTTTAATAAGCTTACTTCAAAGAGAGAAGTTTATTTAGCTAAAGGATTAGCAATATCACCATTGAAAAAACAAATGAGTGAACTCTTTAATTTCTAAATAATGGGCTGTCGCCAAGCGGTAAGGCACGGGGTTTTGATCTCCGCATACCCAGGTTCGAATCCTGGCAGCCCAGCCATTTATCTTCCGTATTAAATCAGCTCCAAAATAATGGGGTGTTCTGAATGAGTAATGCTTCAATGAGTGACACTTCAATGATGATTTTTTCTGGGAACGCAAACTTAGTGCTGTCGAAAGATATTGCGCGTCGATTGAGTATGCGTTTAGGAATGGCTACTGTAGGTCGCTTTAGTGATGGCGAAGTAACGGTGGAAATTGAGGAAAATGTAAGAGATAAAGATGTTTTTATTATTCAGCCGACATGTGCTCCGACAAATGAAAATTTGATGGAGTTGTTAGTTATGATTGATGCGCTTAAAAGAGCGTCAGCCTCAAGAATAACGGCTGTTATGCCGTATTATGGATATGCTCGTCAGGATAGGCGGTCGCGTTCAGCGCGAGTGGCTATTAGTGCAAAGCTAGTTGCTAAAATGGTTGGTGTGGCAGGTGCAGATAGAGTGTTGACTGTTGACTTGCATGCAGATCAGATTCAAGGTTTTTTCGATATACCCGTTGATAATGTTTATGCGTCACCACTATTGTTGGGTGATGTTTGGCGTCAAAATTATAAAGATTTGATTGTTGTTTCGCCTGATGTGGGTGGTGTGGTTAGGGCAAGGGCTTTAGCGAAGCGTTTGGATGATGCGGATTTAGCAATTATAGATAAGCGTAGACCTATGGCGAATGTTGCTGAGGTGATGCATATAATTGGTGATGTAAGTGGTAAAACTTGCGTCATGATTGATGATTTAGTGGATACGGCTGGGACGCTGTGTAGTGCGGCAGCTGCTTTAAAAAAGCAGGGCGCAGTTAAGGTGGTTGCATATTGTACGCATCCAGTATTGTCGGGAAAGGCAATAGAAAATTTACGTAACTCCGAGTTAGATGAGTTGGTAGTAACTGATACGATTCCGTTGAATAAAGAAGCGGAAGCGCTGGGGAAGATACGGCAGTTAAGTGTTGCAGATATGTTGGCTGAAACAATTAGAAGGATAGCCGTTGGTGAGTCGGTTAGTTCGCTGTATGTTGATTAATATTTTAAAGTTGTTGTAGGGTGTGGAGAAGTTAGATGTCTAGCGTTTTTGAGTTTAATGCTGTAAATCGGGTAGCTGCAGGGACAAGTTCCGCTAAAGCTAGCCGTAGAAACGGCAATATTCCTGCTGTTGTTTATGGTGGTAATGGCGAGCCAGAGTTAATTGAGTTAAATCACAATGAAGTTGTTAAGAGCTTGGTGAATGAGGCGGTTTATTCGCATATTTTACAGCTCAACATTGGTGGTAAAGTTGAGAATGCAATCTTAAAAGATATGCAAAGACATCCGGCAAAAACCCAGATTTTACATATGGATTTTATGCGCGTTGTTATGGGTGAGAAGTTAAAAATAAACGTACCTTTGCATTTTGTAAATGAAGAGTTATCGCCTGGAGTGAAAGAGGGTGGCGTGGTTATGCATTCGATGATTGATATTGAAATCGAGTGTTTGCCAAGAAATATACCTGAATATATAGAGGTTGATTTAACTGGTTTGGAGATAGGTGACTCTATTCATATGTCTCAGCTTGCTTTGGTGGATGGTCTTGAAATTGTAGCTTTAACGCATGGTGAAGATCATGATCTGCCTGTGGTTCAAGTTATGAAATCAAGAGCTGGATCAGATGATGCTGCTGCTGATGATGGCGAAGCGACTGAAGAAGGCGTTGCAGGCGAATAGTGATTAGATTGATTGTTGGCCTAGGTAATCCGGGTCAAAAATACTCAAAAACCCGGCATAATGCTGGGTTTTTGTTATTAGATCAGTTGATTTCTTCGGGGGGTGGCGGCTTTTCGGTTCAGTCGCGATTTCTTGGTGAGTTAGCGGAAATAAGTAAGGGAATGCATAGATTTTATTTATTAAAGCCTAGTACATTTATGAATCGTAGCGGTCAGTCAGTATCTGCGGTAATGAAATACTATAAGATTCGTCCTGAAGAAGTTATGGTGGTTCATGATGAGTTGGATTTTGATCTTGGTGTACTTAAGCTTAAGGTTGGTGGTGGTCATGGCGGTCATAATGGGCTTAGGGATATTATTGCTGCTATAGGTACAAAGGATTTTTTAAGGCTGAGAGTTGGTATTGGTCGGCCTCGCAGTGCTATGTCTGTGGCTGATTATGTGTTGTCGGATTTTTCAAAGCTTGAATTTGAATTGATTGCGTCTAAATTTTCTAGTTTTCTTCCGTTAATTCCTTCGCTGGTGGCGGGGGATGTTGATTCTGCAATGCATGAATTGCATTCGCAATAAAAAGCATTAAAAAATAAAAATATAGTTGACACAATAACTTTTTTCTAGCACAATGGCGTTTCTGTATGGAGGGGTTCCCGAGCGGCCAAAGGGATCAGACTGTAAATCTGACGGCTCTGCCTTCGGAGGTTCGAATCCTCCCCCCTCCACCATTCAGATAAAGAATTCTGCGGGTGTAGTTCAATGGTAGAACTCCAGCCTTCCAAGCTGATCACGTGGGTTCGATTCCCATCACCCGCTCCAAAAAATCAAGCCCATATAGCTCAGGGGTAGAGCACTTCCTTGGTAAGGAAGAGGTCGCCGGTTCGATTCCAGCTATGGGCTCCAATACTGCTGATTTGTTGCAAAAATTAAATTTAATTAAAGGTCTTTGATAAAATGGCTAAGAAAAAATTTGAACGAAATAAACCACATGTTAACGTAGGAACAATCGGTCACGTTGATCACGGTAAAACAACACTAACTGCTGCTTTAACGAAAGTTATGGCTGAATTGCATGGTGGTGAGTTGAAGGCATTTGATCAAATTGATAATGCACCAG
>JAIPFI010000112.1 GCA_021736705.1 Methylococcaceae bacterium
TAACTAATGCCCCAGATTAAGTGGAAGCCCGTTGATTACTTGGCCTTCACTATTGATTAGCTAAGGTCACGACAATCAAGTGCAACGCACCAAAACAGCGCAAGTCATATCCGGTAAATACTGATTTAAAGGTCTATGTATATGCTTTAAAAGGCTGTTCTTAATATGGTATATATTCTGCTTAAATCCTCTTCAATGATTCAATCTACTGCTCCAGACTATAGAAAACCAAGCAATGAGCCCCGCATACGTATTAATAATAGATGATAAAACGAAACAGAAGGAACTTGAACCGTTAATAAAAATGGCGGGTTATGGGACTTTTTATCTGGATCAGTTACCTGCTGATATATCCTCGATAAGTAACGTCATTAAACCTGACATTCTATTAATTAATAGCCCTAATTTTAGTAGCACAACCCTTGCATTAATAAAAAATATTAACGAAAACTACCCCTTACCCATTGTTGTCTTCTCAGATGCGGTAGATAAAGACTCTATTGCTCGAGCCGTGCAAGCTGGCGTCTGTGCTTATATTGTTGATGGTTATATAAATAAACCCTTGAAAACCATTATTGAAATTGCGACGGCTCGTTTTACTGAACAACATAAATTACGTATTGAGCTGGAACAATCAAAATCAAAATTACAAGGACGTAAACTGATTGACCGTGCTAAAGGGATATTGATGAATTTACGTCATTTATCTGAGGATGAGGCTTATCACACGCTGAGAAAGCTTGCGATGGAAAGAAATACGACCATGGAAGAAATGGCGAAAAATGTCATTGCTATGGCTGAATTGCTGGATAAAAAATAACCTTTGCAGCTTGCTTGGCATCGCGTTATTACAAAATAGTGCGTTATAAGCGGGCAGCGCACCAAAACAGAACGCGATAAGCCTCGCCATTTTATGTCAAGGTTCAGTAAAACAAAGCGGGATATTTTATATTTCATTGTTTTTACTGGAATTTATTTAATTTTTTTCTAAAAAAAAATTTTGGCACGACTACTGCATTATTAATTTCAAAAGCTCCAACGTTGGAGTTTAAAGTAACCGGTTCATTGTCGAACCAACCAGACAAAGGCGTCTGCAAACGAGTATTTACCCCCCCAAGGTGCTCAGTTTGCAGGTGCCTTTTTTTTGCCAAAATTTTTTGCATTACTATGAGGGTCGTCATGAAAACAAGTCATTTTCCTTTTAAGAAACTAACGATGGGACTATCCGTTGCATTAGCAGCGACACTCTCATTCAATTCGGCTAGCTACGCTTCAGGAAAGCTAGAAAAAGAAGACCTTAAATTTGGTTTTATTAAGCTAACCGATATGGCACCTTTAGCGATTGCCTATGAAAAAGGCTATTTTGAAGACGAAGGTTTATATGTCCAAGTTGAAGCGCAAGCTAATTGGAAAGTTTTATTAGACCGGGTGATTAATGGCGAACTTGATGGTGCACATATGCTAGCGGGTCAACCTTTAGGGGCAACCATTGGCTTTGGTACTAAAGCAGACATTATTACTGCCTTCAGCATGGACTTAAACGGTAACGCCATTACTGTTTCTAATGATATTTGGGCACAAATGAAAGCGCATGTCCCTATGGAAGGTGGCAAACCCGTACATCCAATTAAAGCAGACTCTTTAAAACCTGTCATTGATAAATATAAAAGCGAAGGTAAGCCATTTAACATGGGCATGGTATTCCCGGTATCAACGCATAACTATGAATTACGTTATTGGTTAGCTGCGGGTGGAATTAAGCCCGGTTACTACTCTCCACCACAAGATACCAGTGGTCAAATTAATGCTGATGCACTGTTATCGGTAACGCCACCACCGCAAATGCCTTCTACTATGGAAGCAGGCACGATTTATGGTTACTGCGTAGGTGAGCCGTGGAATCAACAAGCAGTATTTAAAGGTATCGGTGTTCCTGTCATCACGGATTATGAAATTTGGAAAGATAACCCAGAAAAAGTATTTGGTGTAAGTAAAGCATGGGCAGATAAATACCCGAATACGCATATCGCCGTCGTTAAAGCGCTGATTCGTTCTGCGATTTGGTTAGATGCAGAAAACAACAAAAACCGCCCTGAAGCCGTAAAAATCTTATCTGAAAGTAAATATGTGGGCGCAGATTACGCCGTCATTGCCAACAGCATGACCGGTACTTTTGAGTATGAAAAAGGCGATAAACGCCCGATGCCAGATTTCAATACTTTCTTTAGAAATAAAGCGACTTATCCTTATTACAGTGATGCCGTGTGGTATTTAACGCAAATGCGGCGTTGGGGACAAATTAATGAACCGAAATCTGACCAATGGTTTATGGATATTGCTAAAAAAGTGTATCGTCCTGATATTTATATGCAAGCAGCGAAAGAATTGATTGCCGAAGGAAAGGCCAATGCAGCTGACTTTCCCGCTGATGGCGAAACAGGATTTAAAACGCCACAAAAAGATTTTATAGATAACATCGTTTATGACGGCACACAACCTAACGCTTATTTAGCTAAATTTGCTATCGGTCTAAAAGGTAAGCAAAAAGTGGTTGATGGGAAAATCATCGATTAACTCAGTAAAGATTTACTCCGAGTAAAGTGTAAGGCCCTAGTATGGAAATGTTTTGATACAAGGATGTATCTCTTTTTATGCCCAAAATAATAGATGCAACTTAGCAGAATAGGTATCAAACCATGAGCAATCAACTGATCAAATTCTTTAATATAACCGGGCTGACCTGGTTTGTGCCCTTAGTAAAAATAGCCGCGGGTGAAAATCCTAGTCAGCAAATCAGACAATTATGGCTAATTATGGGTGTCCCCATTATTGCTTTTATTTTATTTTTAGGCATGTGGAGTGCTTCCGCCACACAAATTCATACCAGTCTTGGTACTATTCCCGGCCCTTCTGCGGTTTGGGATGAAGTGGGTGGATTAATAGATGATCATTATGCAGAACGCAGCAAAGAAGCAGAATTTGTCGCTCGCCAAGAAGAACGTAATGCCAATAAATTAGCACAAGATCCCAGTGCTGAAGTAAAAATGCGGCCTTATACAGGCAAAGCAACATATTTAGATCAAATTATTACCAGTTTATATACGGTCTTTGCCGGCTTTATTATTGCTACGATCATTGCAGTGCCGCTAGGGATTGTCTGTGGTATGAGTCCACTGTTTAATACTGCGATTAACCCCTTAATACAAATTTTTAAACCCGTTTCCCCGTTAGCGTGGTTACCGATTGTGACCTTAATCGTGAGCGCTCTTTATGTTAGCACCGATGATTCCTGGTTTGACAAAGCGTTTTTAACCTCTGCGATTACCGTCACTTTATGTTCTTTATGGCCGACTTTAATTAATACTGCCGTAGGTGTTGCTTCAATTGATAAAGATTTAGTTAATGTTGGTAAAGTATTACGCCTTAGCTGGATGACACAAATTAAGAAAATTATTTTACCTTCCTCTCTGCCCTTTATTTTTACCGGCATGCGTTTATCGCTAGGGGTGGGCTGGATGGTTTTAATTGCGGCTGAAATGTTGGCGCAAAATCCAGGTTTAGGTAAATTTGTTTGGGATGAATTTCAAAATGGTAGTGCACATTCTTTAGGTAAAATCATGGTTGCAGTGTTCACCATTGGTATTATCGGCTTTATTTTGGATCGTATTATGCAGTCGCTACAAAATATCTTCTCTTTTGATAGTAACCTGTAATTAGGAGCATATTATGTCAGCAGTAAAAGAAGATATTATTTCTCCAAACGCAGTACTCAATGCTGCAAATGATGCAGCAAAGCCTTTATTAGAATTAAAAAATGTCTGTAAATCTTATGGTGAAGGTAAAGATAAAAACTCTATTTTAAAAAACATTAATTTGGATGTTAAAGAGGGTGAGTTTATCGCTATTGTAGGTTTTTCAGGTAGCGGTAAAACAACCTTGATTTCTGCGATTGCTGGATTGATTGCAGCCAGCTCAGGTGAATTATTAAAACAAGGCGAACCGATCACTACGCCAGGTCCCGACCGAGGTGTTGTTTTTCAAAATTACTCTTTGATGCCTTGGCTTACCGTTTTTGAAAATGTCGCTCTAGCCGTGGATCAAATTTTTAAAGATTGGCCGGCGGATCGACGCGCTGCCCATGCAAAAAAATACATAGAAATGGTTAGTTTAGGCCATGCTATGGATAAAAGACCCGCGGCATTATCCGGTGGCATGCGTCAGCGAGTGAATGTTGCCCGTGCTTTAGCTGCAAATCCAGATATTTTATTATTAGATGAGCCTTTAAGTGCCTTAGATGCTTTAACACGCGGTAATTTACAAGATGAAATTCTTAATATTTGGGAAAAAGAAAAGAAAACCGTTATCTTAATTACCAATGATGTCGATGAAGCGATTTATATGGCTGATCGGGTTATTCCTTTAAATCCTGGGCCAGATGCCACTTTAGGGTCTGATTTTCCTATTAATATCGAACGCCCTAGAGATCGAACGGCACTCAATCATAACGAGGAATTTAAACGTTTACGTAGTGAAATTACCCAATATCTTATGGATATAGGTATGGCAAAAGCCAATCAGGAAGGCACAGATAAAATCATCTTGCCTGACGTACGTCCGAATACCAGTAATGATTGGCGCATAGACTACTCTGCTTTAAAACCGACAAAAGACGATACAGGCAGAGCAAAATATTTAGAGTTTTCGCAATTATCAAAAATTTACCCTACATCAGACGGTAATAGCACAGTCAAAGTCGTGGATGGATTTGAACTCAGCATGAAAAAAGGTGAGTTCGTTTCTATTATCGGACATTCCGGTTGCGGTAAATCCACCGTGTTATCAATGACAGCCGGTCTTAGTGAGGTTTCAGAAGGCGGTATTATTCTGGACAATAAAGAAGTTTCAGGTGCCGGACCTGATCGTGGTGTGGTATTTCAAGCGCCGAGTTTATTTCCATGGCTGACGGCTTTTGAGAATGTTACCTTGGGTGTCGATAAAGTCTATCCTCATGCCACTAAATCTGATCGTGATGATATTGTCGAATATTACTTAACCCGTGTTGGTCTAGGGGATTCGTTATTTAAAAAAGCGGGCGATATGTCTAATGGTATGCGTCAACGTGTTGGGATTGCGCGTGCTTTTGCTTTGTCACCCAAATTATTACTACTCGATGAACCTTTTGGTATGCTCGACTCATTAACCCGATGGGAACTGCAAGAGGTATTAATGGAAGTTTGGCAGCGTACCCAAGTCACCGCTATTATGGTTACTCATGATGTCGATGAAGCGATTTTATTGGCTGATCGCGTAGTAATGATGACCAATGGCCCGCATGCTAAAGTAGGTAAAATCGAAGAAATCAATTTACCCAGACCGAGAACTCGCCAAAGTCTATTGCAACACCCCGATTATTATAAATACCGCGAAAGTTTATTAACTTTCTTAGCCGAATGCGATAAAGCACATTAATTACTCATCTTAGGAGCTTAGCTATGCTATCTAAAAAAGCATCTCAATGTTTTTTACTTACCCCTCTCTTTTCAGCTGTTTTAACATCAATTTTTATGCAGCCTGTAGCGGCTTATGAATTTGATAAGCCCATTGAAAATGCTTTTAAATTAGGTCAGGACGATGCCCAATATGGCCAGATTAAGCTGGATTTAAGTTATCGTTTTGAAATGTCCGATATTGCTAATAACGCTAAAGATACGGGGCTTGCCAATACCTTACGTTTACGTCTGGGTTATTTAACGCCTAAGTTTCATGGATTACAGGGCTTTGCTGAATTTGAGGGTAATCTTGCTATGCAGAAAGATTATTTTGCTCCTCTTGCAAGCCCTAGTTTTGATCCAAGGCGTGAAGTGATCGCCGACCCTCAAGCGAGTGAATTAAACCAATTATGGGTGAGTTATACGGGTTTACCTGATACTGAAATCAAAGGGGGTAGACAGCGCATTAAACTTGATGATGATCGTTTTATTGGTAATGTCGGCTGGCGTCAAATGGAACAAACCTATGATGGTGTCATTGCTACCAACACTTCAGTAGATAATCTAACCTTAAAAGCGGGCTATATAGCGAACGTACAAAATATCTGGTCTCAAGAAGATGCCGTACAATTACCTTTTGCTAATGTTAACTATAAATATAAAGATATTGCCAGTGTAACGAGTTACGGTTATTGGTTTTCGGATTATGATAAAGGTCAAGCAGGAAGATCAACCCAAACCTACGGTTTAGCGGTTAACGGTTCACCAAAAATTACCCAAGATATTGATCTGCATTACACAGCTGAATACACTTATCAGGGGAGTTATGCTAACAATCCTAATAGCATCAGTTTAAGTCGTTATAATCTTATGGGGGGTGCTAGCTTTATTGGCGTAACCTTAAAAGGAGCAGTAGAGGAATTAGGCGCTAATGGCGCACAAGCCTTCCAAACGCCTTTTGGAACCAATCATGCATTCCAAGGGTGGGCAGATATGTTCTTAGTGACACCAAAGGATGGTGTACGCGATATCAATGCAACATTAGGTGCCGCGCCTCTAGGTATTAAAATGGCATTTGTTTATCATAATTTTCAAAGTGTTACCAACAGCATTGACTATGGTAATGAATATGACTTCTTAATTACCAAAAAATTTGGCAAACATTATCAGCTATTAGCAAAATATGCGTATTATGATGCGAACGAAGCTAATGGAATTGGCGCACTGAATAAAGATGTAAATAAGTTCTGGTTACAAGGCAGTGTTAGTTTCTAAATATAAAGTTTCTAAATATAAACCCCCGTAAACTTGGGCTTTACACCAGACAAACAATGCTTTTTGGCTATCATTTTAACACGGGACATATTGAAAACCGTAGGGCGAGGCTTCTGCCCCCCTTTTGAATAGATGATGGGCATTGGCGGGCTGAAGCCGCGCCCTACCAATATATAATGTCCCGCCTTAAGTTCATAGCCTGCTTTTTAAAGCATTGTTTGTCTGGTGACTGGAATGGTGGAATTAGCTAGTTTTTGTGGGAGCGCAGACGGCTCGTCTACTTTCCGCAGGCAAGCTAGTTGCGCGCCTAATGGAAGTCATTTGGCCTTAGATAAAACAAAGGCTTATGTTAAAATGTGAATTTTAAGATTCGACAGAGTCAGTCCGGTAGTTTGTAGTGAGATACGAACTCCAGCGGTTTAAATGCTTGAAAAGCTAACCCGCATTCAAATATATGATTTTCTATGATATTAACAATATCTACCCTTATTCGTAAAAAACGATTGCCTTGCTATGCACTTAATAGATTGGCAGCACAGCTTATTTTTATTGCTTTGATCAGTGGTTGCGCGTCAGACGCTCCCAAGCCGCTTTCGTCAGAGAGAGCCAATCAGGGTTATAAGGCTAAGCCAGCTTATAATCGGCCGTATAAAGTGAAGGGTAAAACCTATTATCCCTTGGCTTCGGCAACGGGTTATCGTAAGCGAGGCATTGCTTCTTGGTATGGTGCTGAGTCCGGTGGGAAAACAGCTATGGGTAGTCGATTCAAGCCTGCTCAGCTCACTGCCGCACACAAAACGCTGCCATTACCCTGCAAAATTAAAGTGACAAATTTGAATAACGGACGATCTATTGAGGTATTGGTGAATGATCGCGGTCCGTTTCATGGTGGCCGATTGATTGATTTGTCACAGGGTGCCGCAAAAAAGCTCGGAATAAAAGGGTTGACTGAAGTTGAAGTAGAATATGTTGAAAACTAGGCTACGCATTTAAAGCGGGACAAATCACTGGAGTGACACGCTTTAGCTATTTCCGAAACAGCAATAGCCAAAGCTATTGCACTCCTGACTTCTGTTTTCAAAATTTCTGTCCCACTTTAAGTTGGTAGCTGAAAATTAGGGTATTGATTTTTAATGCTGATAGTTTTCATAGAGTTACAATCAGCTTGAAATAATCGGCAAAAAAGCATGCTCGCATTATAAGGCGGTGGATTCTATGCAATTTTTGGCAAAATAATCATAAAAAAACCAGCCTATATTTATAGTCAGATCATAAGTTATTTTCGCATTAATGAAATTGCCGATTAGCGGTATCCAACCCACAACCGATTTTTTAAATAGGGGTGTTGCATAATGCTTACAGGCATCCATAATAAGCATCCTGCCAGCTTTTGAATCTAGCGGCTGATTAAACAAGGTGGCCATTTTTTCTACCATTTCCAGATAAAGCGTAGTGAGTGTAGCAACACCCATGCCGGGAACTTGTGAAAAAATAGCCGTATTAGTCGCCGCACTATCCGCAATACGATTAATAATTTTCATTGCTGCCGCTCTACGTTCTTCTTCGGTCATTCTGTTTATTTCACCCGTTTTTAATTGGATGCGCGACGCCTCACCTTGATACTTCCCCGCAAAGGGAAACGCATTAACAATTTTTCCCTACAGTGCGCAGAACTGTTAGTTCACTAATCAACCAAATTAAGTAAAGATCATCTATTCCGCCGCTAGATATTGCCCTCGATTAATGGCTGCCTCATAACGAACGCCTTCAGGAAAGAAAGCACGGGTATTGTTCGCGATTTCGCGCGCGGCCAAAAACTGAGCATAATAATTCCGCGAAGCAAAACCAAATGCAGGGCCATCGTATTGGTTGACAATGCGCACAAAATCACTCCCCATATGCTTCTGCGCGCGACTCATACCACCAATACCATGATTGTAAGAGGTTAGTGCTGTGGGCCAATTGCCTAGCTTTTTATAGGCGTAAGTCAAATAATTTGCTGCGCCATTGGCTGAAGCTACAGGGTCTAAACGTCGGTCGACTACGTTGCGCCCCGGCATAAATGTTTGCGCTGCCCCTTTGGTAAACTGCCACATACCAACAGCACCGGCAGACGAGCGTGCTGCGGGTTGAAACGAAGATTCTACATGCGGCAAATAAGCCAATTCCTCAGGCAGACCGGCATCGCGGAATATTTTTCGAAACTGTAGATTATAGCGGCCACTGATTTCCAGACCGCGTTTAAAACGTTCTCGCGTACCGCGCTGTGAGCGCACACGTTCACTTGCACCCGATAAAACGGTATTCACTGGTCTGCCTGTACTTCCGATTTTGGCAATGATTTGTCGATCATGCGCATCTAAAGGGGCTTTGTAACGTAGCTTATGTTCTAAGGTTAAAATCTTCGTTTGCCAATAATCGCGACGTGCACTCATGACTTTTTTTTGTTCGCTAGTGAGGCCTTCGGCAACGTAACCGGGCAAAGTAATAACCTCATAGACGACATCCATAAAACGATTATCATGATAAGCCACTTGCGAACGCTGCCAAACCGCATAGGTATTGCGCCAAAAAGTCACCGTAGGTTCCAGCTCGGCCGGTTTTGGAAAAACACCCGAATAGCTTGCCGGTGCATAACGCTTATGCACTTTAACGGGTTGCTTTAAAACGCTAGGTTTGTAAGTTGTTGTTTTCTCGAATTTGGCTACAGGGGTACTACTACAGCCATTCAGCAGAAGAATAGTGAGAGGTAACAGGGCAATTTTCAGGATGAGTCGATTCATAGTCTTGTCGTGAGTTGGGTCAGTGTGTGGCACGGAGGCGATCACTTAAATTTAAATACAGCAAGCGAAAGCCCTAACGTCTGTGCATGAATAATAGCACTGATTTTGATTTAAGGCGCAGAACAAATGCGATACATCTCACGCTTTTCCTGACATCAAATTTTTAATGATAAATAAAACTACTTTGCAGATACAGCTTTAGCCTTGCCCAATGAAATATAAGCCTGAGCAAAGGGTGGTATTTTCAAAGTGAGATAAGTTTTGATGCGTAGAAGGTGGGATTAAGGAGGCGCATATATACCCCCAAGGATTACACAAAAGTGGTTGATTAGCTTGTAAGTAAAATTAGGTTGAAAAAAGACTCAATCCAAGCTGCGCGGCTAAAAATATGCCCCATCAGTAACAAACCAGTACAACAGTGGCAAGCAATATGCCAGAAAACGCTACGCTATTGCAGCCTACGTTTCTGGTTTACGTATTTTTATGAAGTATTTTTTCTTTACCTCAGCGTTTAGATCTGGCTTTCCAGTTGGCCCATGGATCGGTGTTCTTATCCGAGTGGTGTCTTGTCGCTTGATTTCGTTCAGCCGATTTAGCTTCACGTTTTGCCCGCAACCGCTCTGCGTCTTCTAAACTTAACTCCGCTGGCTTACTTGGGGATTGATCTTCTGGAATAACTCTATCCCTAGGAGGTAAGGAAAACTGTTCCGAAGACGCCCTAGGTAAATTTTTAAACTCATATAAATAGAAAACTTCAATTTTTTCACGCGCCCAATCTGTTTTTTTTAGGAACTTAACACTAGATTCAATGCTTGGGTTGGTCTTAAAACAATTAATATTCAAATAGGCAAAGAGAATCTCAAAACCGTAATGATCCACTATTTCAACCAATAAATGTTCCAACCCAACACCATGTAGCGGGTTGTTCTTGTAATTGATTTCATTGTTCATGCTAATGTTCGCTCGAAATAACTATGTAAATGCCGACATTATACCTACAGTGGCTGATAATTTAACTCTATCATCTAATTCTCATATCAATCGAGCTGACCCTGAGGTAGAAAAAGGTTAATTTATGTGGATACCTCAGAGTCTGCCCCCTTTGATTCTGCCAACGGTC